>NZ_BAAAZW010000003.1:0-412868 GCF_039537105.1 Gordonia caeni | reverse complement strand
CCGCCACAGCGGCCCCATCAGCGCGCCCCGTCAGAACGAAATCGAAACAGCCCGAATCTCCCTCTGTCTCGGCGAGAGCGCCCCTGTCCCGCGAGCCGCCAACGCAAAGGGCGAGCGCCGCAAGGGAAGACCCCTCGCAGCGCTCGCCCGGTGCGGCGGCTCCGGCTCAGCCGAAGCGGCCCGAGATGTAGTCCTCGGTCTCGGTGCGGGTCGGGTTGGAGAAGATCTCGTTGGTGGCCCCGGCCTCCACCAGCTCCCCCGGCCGGCCGGTGGCCGACAGGTTGAAGAAGGCGGTCTGGTCGCTCACGCGAGCCGCCTGCTGCATGTTGTGGGTGACGATCACGATCGTGTACTGCGACTTCAGCTCGTTGATCAGGTCCTCGATGGCGAGGGTGGAGATCGGGTCGAGCGCCGAGCACGGCTCGTCCATCAGCAGCACCTGCGGGGAGACGGCGATCGCACGGGCGATGCACAGACGCTGCTGCTGACCGCCGGACAGGTCGCCGCCCGGCTTGTTGAGGCGGTCCTTCACCTCGTTCCACAGGTTAGCACCGCGCAGGCTGGCCTCGGCCACCTCGTCCAGGCGTGCCTTGTCGCGCACCCCGGACAGCTTCAGGCCGGCCACCACGTTGTCGCGAATCGACATGGTGGGGAACGGATTCGGCCGCTGGAAGACCATCCCGACAGTGGTGCGGACGCCGACCGGGTCCACCCCCTTGGCGTACAGGTTCAGGTCGTCCAGGAGCACCTCGCCGGTGGCGTAGGCGCCCGGGGTGACCTCGTGCATGCGGTTGAGGGTCCGCAGCACGGTGGACTTACCGCAGCCGGACGGGCCGATGAAGGCGGTGACCGACTTCGGCGCGATCGACAGCGAGACGTCCTTCACGGCGTGGAAGTCGCCGTAGAAGATGTTCAGGTCGTTCAGGGTGAGACTCTTGGCCACGGGTCAGCTTCTTTCTGTCTTGGTACCGGTGAACCGCGCCAGAATCTGCGCGCCCACGTAGACGATTCCCACCAGGATCACCAGGGTGAGGGCGGCGCCCCACACGGTGTCGTAGCCGGAGGGACCGCTGTTGTAGTTCTGCAGCATCATCAGCGGCAGGGACTGCTGGTTGCCCTCGAACGGATTGACGTTCATCGCGCGGGTGGCGCCGACCAGGATCAGCACCGGCGCCGACTCGCCCATCACGCGAGCGATCGACAACATCACGCCGGTGATGATGCCGCCCATCGCGGTCGGCAGCACCACGCGCAGGATGGTCTTCCACTTGGGGACGCCCAGGGCGTACGACGCCTCGCGCAGCTCGTGCGGCACGATCTTGAGCATCTCCTCGGTGGCGCGCACCACCAGCGGCACCATCAGCAGGACCAGGGCCAGCGCGACCACGAAGCCCGAGCGAGGCAGGTCGAGCGTGGTCCGCCACACCGCGAAGATGAACAGGGCGGCGACGATCGACGGCACACCGGCCAGCACGTCCACCATGAAGGTGGTGACCTTCACCAGGCGTCGGCTCTGGTCGGCGTACTCGACCAGGAAGATGGCCACCAGAATGCCCAGCGGCACCGAGATGACCGCTGCCAGCGCGGTCTGGATCAGAGTGCCGACGACGGCGTTCGCGGCGCCGCCGAATCGTTCGGACTGCAGCCACCAGTCGGGGTCGAGGATGGGACCGAGGCCGCGGGCGACCAGCGTCCACACCAGCCAGCCCAGCGGCAGCACCGCCAGCACCACGGCCGCCGAGACCAGCACCCGGGCCAGTCCGTCGGTGAACCGCCGGCGCGGTGAGGCAGCGGTCAGGTGCTCCAGACCGCTCGGTCCCGCCGGTGTGGTCGATTCCGTTGTCGCTGAGCTCATCTCAGGCCCCCTTCCGGGCGATCACCGCACGCGCCGCGGCGTTCACGATGAAGGTGAGGACGAAGAGCACCAGGCCCGCCGAGATGTACGCACCGGTCTTGGCCGGGGTGTCGAACTCGGAGGCGTTGTTCGCGATCACGGTCGCGAACGTCTGCCCGCTCTCCAGCAGGTTGAAGTTGATCGGCCCCACCGTGGAGATGATCAGCAGCAGTGCCATGGTCTCGCCGAGCGCACGCCCCAGACCCAGCATCGAACCGCTGATGTAGCCGGAGAAGCCGAACGGCAGCACGGCGGTCCGGACCACTTCCCACTTGGTCGCGCCCAGGGCCAGGGCGGCCTCCCGCTGCGACCGCGGGGTCTTGGCGAACACCTCGCGGGTGACGGCGGTGATCACCGGCAGGATCATCACCGCGAGCACGATGCCGGCGGTGAGGAGGGTGCCGCCGGTGGACATGTTGGCCACGTTCTGCGGCTCCCGGAAGAACGGCAGCCAGCTGCCGGTGGTGTCCACCAGCCACTGATTGATACCCACCATCGCCGGGCCGAGGACCAGGATGCCCCACAGGCCGTAGACGATCGACGGCACCGCGGCCAGCAGGTCGACCACGTAGGTGATCGGCTTGGCCAGCCGCGGCGGCGCGTACTCGGTCACGAAGACCGCGATCCCGAGCGCCACCGGCATGGCGATGATCAGCGCGATCACCGACACCACCACCGTGGCGTAGAACTGGGCCGGGATACCGAACTTCATCTCCGAACCGGTCACCACCCAGGTGCCCGTGTAGGTGAAGAAGTTCGCGGTGTTCTGCAGCAGAGCCGGAACGGCGGTGATCAGCAGGAACAGGGCGATCAGGCCGATGGCGGCCGAAACCAGCAGGCCCGAGCCGGTGGCCAGCGTCGACATGACCCGGTCACCGATCTGCGAGACCGTGCCGAGGGCTCCCTGCGGCCCTTGCTTCTTCGGCGGACGCGGCGGCGGTTCGGGACGCCTGCCAGTGTGCTCAGTGGTGGTCACCGGCGGACTCATCATGGCCTCCGGGGTGGTCACAACGCGTCGATCGTGCCACGGAGGGTGTTGGAGTAGGCCTCCGGCAGCGGCACGTAGCCGATCTCCGCCAGGCCCTCCTGGCCCTTCTCGAGGATGGTGGTGAACGCCGACTTCATCGCCGGCGCGGTCTGGTCGTCGGCGTAACCGGCCGAGCACACCACCGAGTACGGGGTCAGCAGCAGCGGGTAGGCCCCCGGCTTGGACATCGAGTACAGGGCGTCGGTGTCGACGACGAGGTCCTTGCTGCCCGGGTCCGCGAAAGTGATGCCCTCCAGCGCGCCGGCCGCCGACTCGGCGGTGAGTTCGATGGCGCCGGCACCGAAGTCGATGGCCGCGATGCCCAGGTCGTTCTCGGTGGCGAAGCCCCATTCGACGTAGGTGACGGCACCCGCGGTCTTCTTGACGGTGTCACCGACGCCGGTCGACTTGGCCGCACCCGAACCGCCCTGGCCCGTCCATTCCTTGCTGTGCTCGTACGGCCACTGCTGCGGTGCCGCGTCGTGCAGGTAGCGGGTGAAGTTGTCGGTGGTGCCCGAGCTGTCCGAGCGGTGCACCGGGACGATGTCGGTGGCCGGGAGCGAGACGCCGGGGTTCAGCGCCGCGATCTTGGCGTCGTTCCACTTGCCGATCTTCGAGTCGAAGATCTCGGCCAGGACCGAGGCGTTCAGGTTCAGCTCGTCCACGCCGGGCAGGTTGTAGGCGATGGCGACGGGCCCGACCACCAGCGGCAGGTGCCAGGCCTCGTTGCCGCCGCAGCGCTCGGCGGCCTGGGCCACCTCGTCGCCGGCCAGCGGCGAATCGGAACCGGCGAAGTCGACGTCGCCGGCGAGGAACTTCTTGATTCCCGCGCCCGAACCGGAACCGGTGTAGTCCAGGACGGCGCCACCCTCATCGGTGAGGACGTCGGAGAAATGCGTCATCGCTTTCTGCTGGGCGGTGGAACCCTCACCGGTGATGGTGGTGGAGTCGGAGCCACAGGCGGACAGCACCAGGCCGGCGGCGAGAGCCGCGGATACGACGGCGGTGGTGCGGGCGGCGGGCTTGAGGATCGCAGACATGCGAGGGCAGACCTTTCGATTGCTTCGTCAACAAGGCGAAGCTATCGACGCCCGGTGTTATCGAAGGATCGGCAAGGTGTCGCAAATGCGAACAACTGTCTGCCGGCAGTTGAACCGCTCAGCGGTAGGCGACATCCACCGCGTAAGGGCGGAATCCCAAGCGGCGGTAGGTGGTCAGGGCGGCGACGTTGTCGCCCTCCACGTACAGCTCCACCTCGCTCAGCCCCTGGTCGGCGAGATGGTTCAGCCCGGCGAGCGTGAGGAACGACCCCAGGCCCCGGCCCTGTGCGGCGGGGTCGACCGCGACCACGTAGACCTCGCCGAGGGGCACGTCACCGGTCTCGTCGGCGCTGTGCACCTTGGTCCAGTGAAAGCCCAGCAGACAGTCGGGGTCGCCGGCGTCGAAGGCCAGGAACAGTCCTTCCGGATCGAACCATTCCGACGACGTGCGGTCGTCGATCTGGCGTCGCTCCCACCCGCCCTGCTCGGGATGCCAGTCGAAGGCGGCGTTGTTCACGCGCAGGATCTCGGTATCGTCGGCCGGGCCCGCGTAAGTGCGCAGCACCACGTCGTCGCGCTCGGGCAGCGGCGGCAGGGGCACCGCCCCCGGGGTACCGGGGGGCACGGTGCGCCGCAGCTGCAGCAGCTCGCGCACGCGATCGAGTTGCAGATTGGCAGCCAGCCCGGCGGCGGCCGCCAGGTCGCCGTGCGCCCAGAGCTGCGGGGCCGCCCCTCCGGCCTTCCGTGCCTCGCCGAGGGCGGCCGCGACCAGCCTTCCCCCTTCGCCGCGGCCCCGGTGTTCGGGATCGACGACGGCCTCCACGGCGGCCGCACCGCCGGCGGGCGGCACCACGATGCCGGCGTAGCCGTGATCGGAGAGCACGTGCCGTCCATCCGGCGCCGAGAGCGCCTCGCGGAACTGTTCCGACAGCGGGCCGACGCCGTCGTGCGCCTCGGCGCGGGTCAGCAACCCCCGCACGGCGGAGATCTCGGCCTCAGGCAGCGGGCCGCGGACGATACGGGGGGAAGACATGTCGGTCACCCTCCCACGGTAACCCGGCGCCCGGTGGGTGCAGCTACCCCGCGGTGTCCACCACGTCGGGGACGTCGTCGTCGGGTTCAGCGGCCGCGGACCGGTTGCGGTTCGGGCGCACCGCCTTGTAGCCGACGTTGCGGACCGTGCCGATGAGGGACTCGTGGTCGCTGCCGAGTTTGGCGCGCAGCCGGCGCACGTGGACGTCGACGGTGCGGGTGCCGCCGAAGAAGTCGTAGCCCCAGACCTCGTGCAGCAGCTGGGCGCGGGTGAAGACCCGGCCGGCGTTCTGTGCGAGGAACTTCAGGAGCTCGAACTCCTTGTAGGTCAGGTCGATCGGCTTGCCGCGCAGCCGGGCGGTGTAGGTGGCCTCGTCGATCACCAGCTCACCGAGAGTCACCCGGTCGTCGGGTTCGGTGGCGCCGTTCCCTCCCCGGGCCACGAGCAGGCGCAGGCGCGCATCGAGCTCGGCCGGACCGATCTCGGGGAGCAGGAAGTCTTCGATCCCCCAGTCGGCGGTCACCGCGACCAGGCCGCCTTCGGTGAACACGGCCCCGAGCCGGGAGCGGCCGCCGTGCAGCAGCCGGCACAGACCACGGGCGGCGGCCAGGTCCCGGCGGGCGTCGACCAGCACCACCTCGGCGTCACCCATCTCGATGAGAGAAGAGGTGTCCGCGGGTAGCAGCCGCACGCGGTGCGGCAGGAGGGAAAGGGAGGGAAGCACCGCATCGGCGGAGTCCTCGACGGTCAACAGCAACAAGTCCACTACCACTCCGATCTCGAGGTGGCCTTCGTTGTGGGCTGTCGATCGACGCTGGTCGCAGCACCTGATATTTCTGATGCCACAATAGCGGCAATGTCCCCCTCGACCCGAATCCGCGGTTCCGCCCGCGTCCGGCGGTTCCTGGCCTGGACCGTCGCCGGCGTGGTCCTGGTGCTGGTCGCGGCCCTGCTGACCGACTTGGTCGCGGCCTCGCGGGGCGAGCACCGGCTGGCGCGCGCACTGACCGCCTCACCGGCGGTGACCTACGAGCCGGAGGTGATGTTCAGCGGCTTTCCGTACCTGCCCGCGGCCTCGCGGGGCGAGTTCGACCTGGTGCAGATCACTGCCCGCGGCGCCACCGTCGCCGGCTGCGGGACGTGCACCGTCGACATCTCCGCCGGCCTGCACGACGCGGTGCTGGGCGACGTCGGCGACCTGACCGCCTCGTCGCCGCTGCACTTCTCCCGCCTCACCGCGGAGACCCGCGTCGACTCGGTGAATCTGGGCCGGCTGATGAACATCGTCGACCTCTACATCAACACCCCGGCACCGGAGGGCAAGGTGGGCGCCGGCGGCCCCGGGGACGGCCTGCTCGAACGCACCAGCGGCATCCTGCTCAGCGGAACGGTGCCCCTGCCCGGCTCCCCCGCCGCCGACCACGGCTATCCGCCGTCGGCGTCGGAGTACCGGCACCCGAAGGTCAAAGTGAGCGTCTCGGCCCGCGTGGACGTGGTGGACGGGCGGGTCCGTATCGAGGCCACCGACTTCTACTCCGGGCCCGAAGAACACTTCGACGACGACGTCCCGGCCGAGTTTCGCTCACACGTACTTAAATTCTTCTCCACAGTCCTCCCGGAACTCCCGCTTGCCTGGGGCACCCCGGCGACCAGGGCTTTGTCCCGCGGAAGCGACCTGATCGTGGCCGGTGAGCAGGCGGCGGGCACCGTGGAACCGCGCACCTACTGAATCGGCGAACCGGCGGTGCCCAAAAGCTGTTGTAGCGTCGGCACCAAGCAAGACCAGCCGTGATCGCCAGCCGATCTTCCGGCTACCCCTGGGGAACCTCGCGCCACCGGCGCTCCCCGCCCGCGGTGCGGCCCGGTCGTGCCCGAGAACCCGATAGATCACCGAAAGGATCGACTCATGGCACGCTCCGATGTGCTGGTCAGCACCGACTGGGCTGAGCAGAATCTGAACAACCCGGACGTGGTGTTCGTCGAGGTCGACGAGGACACCTCGATCTACGACACCAACCACATCCCCGGTGCTGTCCGCCTCGACTGGCGCAAGGACCTGCAGGATCCGGTCCGCCGTGACTTCCTGGATGCCGACGGCTTCGCCAAGCTGCTCAGCGAGCGCGGCATCGCCAACGACGACACCGTGGTGCTGTACGGCGGCAACAACAACTGGTTCGCCGCCTACGCCTACTGGTACTTCAAGATCTACGGCCACAAGGACGTCAAGCTGGTCGACGGCGGCCGTAAGAAGTGGGAGCTCGACGGTCGTCCGCTCAACGGCGAGACCGTCACCCGCGAGGCCACCACCTACGTCGCCTCCCCGGCCGACACCTCGATCCGCGCCTTCCGCGATCAGGTCCTCGACTCGATCGGCAAGGTCAACCTGGTCGACGTCCGCAGCCCCGACGAGTTCAGCGGCAAGATCGCCGCGCCGGCGCACCTCCCGCAGGAGCAGGCGCAGCAGCGCGGCCGCATCCCGGGCGCCATCAACATCCCGTGGTCGACCACCGCCAACGAGGACGGCACCTTCAAGAGCGACGATGAGCTCATCGCCCTCTACGCCGACAAGGGCTTCAACGACGACCTCGAGACCATCGCCTACTGCCGGATCGGCGAGCGCTCCAGCCACAGCTGGTTCGTGCTGCAGGAGATCCTGGACAAGAAGAACGTCCGGAACTACGACGGCAGCTGGGTCGAGTACGGCTCCCTGGTCGGCGTCCCGGTCGAGATCTGAGCGGAGGAGAACGACATGTGTGCAGCCCCCAAGCAAGGTCAGACCATCCCGGCCGGCGTCGACGTCGAGAAGGAGACCGTCCTGACCGGACAGGTGCTCGACGGTGCGGGTACGCCCGTGGCGGGCGCCTTCGTGCGTCTGCTCGACTCCACCGGTGAGTTCACCGCGGAGGTGGTGGCCTCGGCCACCGGCGACTTCCGGTTCTTCGCCGCGCCCGGCACGTGGACGCTCCGCGCGCTCAGCTCGCAGGGCAACGGTGACGTGACCATCTCCCCGGAGGGCCCGGGCGTCCACGACCAGGACGTGACCGTCGCCAAGTAGTCTCCCACCGCCCAGAAGCGGTGTCGGTCCTGAACCCCGTCTGCGTCGCAGGCGGGGTTCAGTGCTGTCCGGGGCGGGGACGGTGGATCACCTCGGGCGTCAGGCCCCACTCGTCGCGCCCGAGCCGGGCGACCGGCCGCAGCCGGGTGAACTCGGGGTGGTCGCCGTCGAGCACGGCCTCGTCCACCGAGAAGGCGACCACCTCGCCGAAGATCACGGTGGAGGCCCCGAAGCCGACGGTGCTGTGCAGCCGGCACTCCAGCGCGGCCGGACTGGCGGCCACGCGCGGTGGTGCGACGACGCTGCCGGCCTCCATCGCCACCCCGACCTGCTCGGCCTCGTCCACCTCGGGCCCCAGGCTCGCACTGGTGGCGTTGGCGGCCTCGGCCAGGTCTTCGGTCACCAGACTCACCGTGAACTCACCGGTGGCCCGGATGTTGCGCAGCGTGTCTTTGGTGCCGATCGAGGTGAAGGCGATGATCGGCGGCCGGTGCGAGGCGACGGTGAAGAACGAGTGCGGCGCCAGGTTGCCCACCCCGTCCGCATCGACGGTGGCGACCCAGGCGATCGGCCGCGGCACCACCAGCGCCGTCAGCAAAGCGTACGGGTCCACGCCGTCGTCGCCCGGCCGGAACTCCCGTCGTGTGCTCACGCCGCACACGGTACCGCCGGGCGCGGCAGTGGCATACGCCATAACGCGGGTGGCCGGGTCGGTTCGTGCGCGCCCGCGCGGTATCATGAGCCCGTGGTCATCTTCTTTGAGGTTCTGCTGGGACTCGCCTCCCTGCTGATCGTGTGGTTCGCGCTGTACGTCATCTACCGCCTGGTCACCGACGAGTCATGACTCGTTCGGGCAACGAGGCGATCGCCGGCGCCGAGCAGCGTGCTGCCGAGACCGGGGACAAGAACGTCCCGACGGTCGGCGATCTCCCCCTGCCCGTCGACACGGCGAACCTGCGTCTGGGACCGGACCTGCATCCGGGGCTGCTCGGGCTGCTCCCCCTGGTGGGCGTCTGGGAAGGCGAAGGCGAAGGCCACAATCCGCTGACCGGTGAGGACTACCCGTTCGGTCAGCAGATCATCGTCAGCCACGACGGCGGCAACTACCTGTCGTGGCAGTCGCGGTCGTGGGTGCTCGACGAGGACGGCGAGTACGTCCGCCCGGATCTGCGGGAGTCGGGTTTCTGGCGCATCGGCGACGACGACACCATCGAATTGCTGCTGACCCACGCCGAGGGGTCCATCGAGCTGTACTACGGCCGCCCCCTGAACCAGACGTCGTGGAATCTCACCACCGACGTCACCATCCGCACCGAGACCGGTGCGCACACCGGCGCCGCCAAGCGCCTCTACGGCCTGGTCCCCGACGGCGACCTGGCCTACGTCGAAGAGCGGATCGACACCGACGGGGATCTGACTCCCCGCCTGTCGGCCAAGCTCACCCGCGTCATCGGCTGACGCCACTCCTCTGCCGGTCCCGCATCAGCCGACCCCTCAGCAGCTGATGCCCGTCTCCGCGACGCCGCGTCAGATGGCGACCATCCGGTGGGTGAGCGCGGGCTCGCGCCGGCCGCGGATGGCGATCAGTTCACGTGCGTGCAGATCAAGGGCCACATCGCCGGGCAGCTGCGGGGTCCACGGGCGCACCGTCGTCGCATCCCCGTTCTCGTCCAGCGCGGCCAGGACCGTGAGACTGTGCGCGGCCAGCCGCGCGGTCTCCCGGCCCTCCCGCGGCCAGAACGTCCGCACGTCCACCGCGACGTGCATGGTCTGCTTCCCGGTGTGGATCAGCCGCGCGGAGATCTCGGCCACCTGACCGATGTGGATGGGCCGGTAGAACCGCACCCCGCCCATGTACGCCGTGGCCACCTCGCCCGAGCACCAACGCACCCCGCACAGGTAGGCCGCGTCGTCGATCCAGTTCATCACCCGGCCGCCGTGCGCCTTGCCGCCCCAGTTCACGTCGGTGGGCGCCGCGAGGAACCGGGTGCCCACCTCCAGGGCCGCCGTCGGCGCCGAGTAGTCGGCCTTCTCCATCGCCGCGGCGATCCGGGACCGCACCTGTGAGCGCTGCTGCGCGTACTCGCTGCGGGCCACGTCGTCGGCCCGCATGGGTTCCCACTGCCGCACCGGCGTCGGCTTGCCGTCTTCGTCGACGGCGACGAAGACCAGCAGGCACGAGCTGGCCGGATGGAAGGTGCCCACCCGCGGATCGGCCGAGGAGACGGTGCACTCGATGTGCATCGAGCTGGTGCCGGTGTGGATCAGCGTCGCCGTCACCTCCACCAGGTCACCCGAGGAGATGTCCCGCCCGAAGCTGATGTTCCCGACGTAGGCGGTGACGCTGTACCCGCCCGACCAGGCCGCCGCGCACGCGTAGGCGGCCTTGTCGACCCACTCCAGGACGCGGCCGCCGCGGACGCCGCCGCCCAGGGAGGCGACATCGGTGGGCGCGGCCATGAAACGCAGCGTGATCTCTCGGTCGGTGATGGGCATCGGTCTACCTCTTTCTCCAGGTGTACCCATGCTGGACCGCCCGCCGATCGCACAGCGCACCGGCCCGGGGCGGTGAGCGGCCGGTCATCTGCGCGTAACGCCGGTCGGTTCAGTCTCCGAGGCTCAGCAGCCGCGCTCCCGCCGCGCCGGCGGCCACCGCGTGCTGGTGCGTCACCACCACCACCAGGCGCTCGGGACCGAACAGCGCCTCGGGTCCGGCGGAGCAGATCCGCTCCATCATGGCGCGGGCGTCCTCGATGTCGAGGTGCTCGGCGGGCTCGTCGAGCAGCACGATCGGCGCCGGATGCAGCAGCGCCCGGGCCAGCAGCAGACGCCGGCGCTGACCGCCCGACAGGGCGGCCCCGCCGCCGGCCAGATCGGTGTCCAGACCGTCGGGCAGCCCCGCAACCCACGCGGCCAAGCCGACGTCGTCCAATGCGGCCAGGATCTGGTCGTCGGTGGCATCGCCGCGCGCCACCAGCAGGTTCTCCCGGACCGAGGTGGAGAAGAGGTGGGCCTCCTCGGCGAAGTAGCAGGCGGCCGCACGCAGTGGCACCTGCGCGCCGTCGCCGTGCTCGGCCTGCACCCGGCCGGCCAGCGGCGGCAGCAGCCCCGCCATCGTCAGCAGCAGCGTCGACTTGCCGCAACCGCTGGGCCCCACGATCACCAGGCGCTCGCCGGGCTCGAGCCGCAGATCCAGCCCCGGCGGGGGCCCGAGCGGCCGCTCCCAGCCCCACTGCAGATCCCGGGTCGCCAGCGCCGCCGGCGCCGGGTCGATCACCGGGTCGTCCGTGCCATCCTCCGCGCCGCTCGCCCCGCTCCCGGCGACCAGTCCCAGCACTCGCCGCGCCGCCTGCCGCCCGCGCTCCCACGCGATGCCCGCCTCGGTGAGCGGTCCGGTCATCTCGAACGACGACAGCGGCAACAGCACCAGGATGCCGAAGAGCATCGGGGTGAAACGGGTGTCCTCTGACGAGACGTCCGCGAGCGAACCGGACACCCGTGAGGCCAGGTCGACAGCGATCAGCGCCGCCGCGACCACCGAGACACCGAGCGCCAGCGGTGTGGCCGAGCCGGCCGTCACCTGCCAGGCGGCACCGGTGTCGACAGCCTTGGCCAGGCGCCGGTCCGCGGCCCGGAGATCACCGAGGACCTCCCGGCGCCGGCCGGCCACCGCCAGTTCCGGGCCGTGCCACAGCAGGGCGGTCGCCGCATCGGCCACATCCTCGCGCGCCCGCGCACTGCGGTCCAGCACCAGGGTCGATCCGCGTGCGGCCAGCCACGGCGCCACCACGCCGCTCACCAGCAGCGCGATCGCCAGGATCACCGCGGCGAGCGGCGAGACCATCGCCATGACGGCCACCGCCGCCACCGCGGTCACCGCCCCCACCGCCATCGGGATCAGTCCGCGGATCAGCGCATCGCCGATGTCGTCGACGTCGTCTGCCGTGCGGGCGAGCAGCGCCGATTGCCGCAGACCGACCGAATAGGCCGGGGCCCCGCCGGCCAGGGCCCGGTAGATGCGGGTGCGCGCGGTGGCCATCGCCCGCAGCGCGGCGTCGTGGGTGGCCAGCCGCTCCAGGTACCGGAACAGGGCGCGGGAGATGCCGAGCGCGCGCACCGCGGTCACCGCCACCGACAGGTACAGCACCGGCGGCATCTGCCAGGCACGGGTGATCAGCCACGCCGAGAGGGCGGCCAGCCCCAGCGCCGACAGCGCCCCGGCGGCGCCGAAGAAGACCGACACCAGCACCGGCCTGGCGCCCAGGCCCGTGAATCGCAGGGCGGCGAGCATCGGGTCACGAGACATGGTCGGCCCCTTCCAGCTCGATGACGTCGTCGCCGTCGGCGACCGCGACCGCATGGTGGGCCACCATCACCACGGTGGCGCCGGCGCGGGCCCGCTCGCCGATCGCTGCGAGAACCCGGTCTTCGCTGTCGGCGTCGAGATGCGCGGTGGGCTCGTCGAGCAGCAGCAGCGATGCCGGCGACGCCAGCACGCGCGTGAGCGCCAGACGCTGGCGCTGCCCGGCAGACATGCCCGCACCGCCGGCGCCGAGCACCGTGTCGAGCCCGTCCGGCAGCTCGGCGAGGACCTCGTCGAAGCCGCTCGCCCGGCAGGCCGCGGCCACGGCCTCCGGGGCGCCGACGCCGAACAGCTCCAGGTTCTGCCGCACCGTTCCGGGGATCACCACCGGGTGTTGCGGCAGCCATGCCGCCTGCGCCCGGTAGGCGTCGACGTCGACCTGCTCCAGCGGCACGCCGGCGACGGTCACCTCGCCCGCGTCCGGGCTCAGCAGTGCCAGGATCACCGACACCACCGACGATTTGCCGCTCCCGTTGGGTCCGGTCAGCACCGTCACCTTTCCGGGCCGCAACTGGGCGGTCACGCCGCGCGGCGCCCAGCCGTCGCGGCCGTGCACACCGATGTCCCTCAGCGCGATCGTCGCGCCGGCCACCTCCACCGGGGTGCCGCCGGCCGCCGCGTCCGCGGGGTCACCGTCCTCAGGCGCTTCGATGAACTCGAGCACCTCGCGCGAGGCGGTCATCCCGTCTTCGGAATTGTGGAACTGCGCCCCCACCCGACGCAGCGGCAGGTACGCCTCCGGCGCCAGGATCAACGCCAGCACCCCGGCGTACAGGGTCATCTCCCCGAACACCAGCCGCAGGCCGATACTCACTGCGACCAGGGCCACGCTCAGCGTCGCGATCAGCTCCAGCGCGGTGCCGGAGAGGAAGGCGACGCGCAGCGCCGACATGCTGCTGGTGCGCAGGTTGCCGCCGAGCTTTTCGACGCGGGCGGCCGGTTCGTGCGCCCGGCCGAGGGCACGCAGCGTCGGCAGCCCGGTCAGCAGGTCCATGAGCTGAGCGGTCAGCGCGCTCATCGATTCGAGTTTGCGTTCGGTGCGGTCCCGGGTCACCAATCCGATCAGGACCATGAAAACCGGGATCAGCGGGATGGTGACGAGCACGATGATCGCCGAGGTGAAATCGACCCAGGCGATCACCACCACGACGACGGGAGTCACGATCATCGTCGCCAACAGTGCCGGCAGGTAGCCGGCGAAGTAGTCCACCAGGGCGTCGAGTCCGCGCAACGCCACCGTGAGGGCGCGCTCGCGCACGGTCAACAGTGTGCGCGGAGAGGTGTGCCCCGGATCGGTCAGCCGGTCGAGGGCGCGCAGCCGCAGTTCGGAGATGGTGCTCAGCGCCGCGCGGTGGGCGTACCGGCCCGCCAGGAAGTCCAGCGCCACGCGCACCGCCAGCGCCGCACCCAGTACCCACAGGTGATTCGCCTGCGCCGCGAAACTACGCGCCCCCGGATCGGTGATCACCTCGGCCAGCAACCCGGCCAGCGCGACCGCCGCCACCAGCACGGCCACCACCGTCGCCGCCTGGAAGACCGCCGTGAAGATCACGTACCAGCGCGCGGACGGCGAGTACTTGAGCAGGCGCGGATCCAGCGGCGGTCGCCGCACCTGATCCTGCTCCACCGCTGCCGGCTCAGCCACGGGGCACTTGTCGGGTGTAATTCACTTGCTGTCGGCGACCACCGCGTCGGAGACCGGAAGGCCCGCAGGCGTCTCGGGAACGTCGTCGATCGAGACCCGCTTGCGGAACACCCAGTAACTCCATGCCTGGTATGCGATCACGACCGGAGTCATGAAGACAGCCGCCCAGGTCATCACCACCAGCGTGTAGTGACTCGACGCGGTGTTGTAGATGGTGAGGTTGTGCGCCTCGCCCAGCGAGGACACCATCACGTTCGGGTACAGGCAACTGAACAGCATGGCCACCGTGCCGGCGATCGCGATCGCCGTACCAAGGAAGGCGATGCCCTCGCGGCGCATCTGGGCGGCGACCACCGCCACCAGCACGGCGACGGCGCCGACCGCGACCAGCGCCCACGTCCAGGTCTTGCCGTACGACAGCTGGGTCCACACCAGGAAGGTGCCGGCGATCACCAGCATCGCGACCGACAGGGAGGCGGCGAGCTTGGAGGCGTCCTCGCGCATCTCGCCCTTGGTCTTCAGCGCGATGAAGATGGCGCCGTGCGTCAGGAAGGCCACCAGTGTGGTGAGGCCGCCCAGGATCGCGTACGGATTCAGCAGATTGAAGAAGCCACCGGTGTAGACGTGGTTCGGGTCGCGGAACTCGATCGGCACACCGCGCAGGATGTTGGCGAAGGCGACGCCCCACAGGATCGCGGGCACCCACGATCCGATCCCGATGCCGACGTCGCACCAGCGGCGCCACTTCACGTCGTTGATCTTGGCGCGCCATTCGATCGCGCAGACGCGCACGATCAGGGCGAGCAGGATCAGGAACAGCGGGATGTAGAAGCCGGAGAACATGGTGGCGTACCAGCCGCCGAAGGCGGCGAAGAGCGCACCGCCGGCGGTCAGCAGCCAGACCTCGTTGCCGTCCCACACCGGTCCGATGGTGTTGATCACCAGGCGGCGGCGCTTGTCGCCGTCCGGCTCGGCCCGCCGGCCCAGGAAGGGCATCAGCATGCCGACACCGAAGTCGAAGCCCTCCAGCACGAAGTAGCCGACGAACAGGACCGCGATCACGCAGAACCAGAAAACTTCCAGAGTCATCGAAGCGTCTCCTCAGTACGCGAACGAGAGTTTGTCGTCGCTCTCGTCGTCATCGGCGGGCTCGGCATCGGGATCGACGGGGGCCTCGGGGCCCTCCAGCACGTACCGGCGTTCCAGGAAGAACCAGGCGACGCCGAGTGCGCCGTACAGCAGCGTGAAGATGATCAGTGAACTCAGCACCATCCCGGCGGAGTTGAACGACACGCCGTCCTGGACGGTCATCATCACCTTGAACGGGTCGGCGTCCTCAGGGTTGGCCCAGTTCGGGACCACCACCCAGGGCTGGCGGCCCATCTCGGTGAAGATCCAGCCCGAGGCGTTCGCCAGGAACGGCGTCGGCAGCATCAGCAGCGCGACGGTGGCGAACTTCTTGGGCACCTCGATCCGCTTCTTGCGCAGGAACCACAGGCCGCCGAAGGCGACCACCACCGAGCCGAGCGCCCAGGTGATCATGGCGCGGAAGCTCCAGTAGGTGACGAACAGGTTCGGCGCGAAGTTCTGGTCGGCCGGGAAGTTGGTGTTCTCGGTCACCGTGCGCGGCAGCCGTCCCTCGTCCCGGGCCTTCTGGAAGGCCTCGGTGTACTGCTGCTGCAGTTCCTCGACCCCCTGAACCCGGCTGTCGAAGGAGTGATCGGCCAGGAACGACAGCATGTTCGGGATGACGATGATGTGGTTGATGTGGTCGCAGTTGTTCTGCGTGCCGATACTCAGCACCGAGAAGCCTGCGCCGTCCTCGCTCTGGCAGAGCGACTCGGCCGCCGCCATCTTCATCGGCTGCTGTTTGAACATCAACTGCGCCTGCGAGTCACCGGTGATGAACAGGCCCAGGCCGGACAAGATGGTGAACCACAGCGCGAACAGCGCGACCGGTCGCCACAGCGTCCGGTTCTCGTTCATCAGGTCGTCGCTGCTGGCGCCGAGCTGGCTGGGCGCAGTGGTGACCGGGGCCTCGCCGGCGACCAGTTTGCGGGCCCGGATGGTGTTGCGGGACATCCAGTACAGGCAGACCACGGCGACCACGGTGGCCGCGGTGAGCCACGCGCCCAGGATCACGTGCGGGAAGGCCACCAATGTCGTGTTGTTGGTCATCACCGCCCAGAAATCGTTCATCTGCGGACGCTGCAGCTGCTCGTTCCACTCCACCCCGACCGGGTGCTGCATGAACGAGTTGGCCGCGATGATGAAGTAGCCGGAGGCGGTGACACCGATGGCCACCAGCCAGATGCAGGCCAGGTGCACACCCTTGGGCAGGCGTTGCCAGCCGAAGAACCACAGCCCCAGGAAAGTCGACTCCAGGAAGAAGGCGACCAGCCCCTCCAACGCCAGCGGGGCGCCGAAGACGTCGGCCACGAAGCGGCTGTACTGGCTCCAGTTCATGCCGAACTGGAATTCCTGCACGATGCCGGTGGCGACGCCGAGCGCGAAGTTGATCAGGAAGAGCTTCCCGAAGAACTTGGTGGCGCGCAGCCACGCCTCGTTGCCGGTCTTCAACCAGACCGACTGCATGATGGCGATCATCGGCGCGAGACCGATGGTCAGCGGTACGAGGATGAAGTGATACACGGTGGTGATGCCGAATTGCCACCGGGATATGTCGACCACGTCCACGCGGGTCTCCCTTCAAACGTCTGCGGCCGGGGGGCTGACCGGCCGTCGTACTACAAGAAGTAGTACTCGTGCGTCACGCTACGGGCACCCGGACGGGAGAGCCAATGGACTAAGGACTTAATCCCCCGGCCTGTGAGGCGATTCACACGCCCCCACATCATCACCGTGGAACCCGGTCGTGCGCAGGGTTTTCCGGCGAATTCGATCAGCGGTCCGCGACGGCCTCGTCCACCAGCGCGGCCACGTCGAGGCCGGACCGCAGCGCCAGCGAAGCGCCGTCCAGGGTGTGCACCCGCGCGGCCAGGGAGATCGACGAGAGCAGCCACACCCCGTCGGCGCCGCGGAGGTCGTCGAGGGTCAGCCGCCGCTGCATCGCCGGGATGCCGCGGGCGGCGGCCAGGTCGAAGAGCGCGGCCTGGGTGGTGCCGGGCAGGATCGCCCCCGACCGCGGCGGCGTCGACAGGGCGCCGCCCGAGGCGATCACCACCGTCGACCGGGGCCCCTCCAGCACCGAGCCGTCGGCGGCCAGGAAGATCGCGTCGTCGGCACCGCGCTGCGCCGCATGACGCAGTGCCGCGGTGTTGGCGGCGTAGGCGAGCGCCTTGATCCCGGTCAGCAGCCAGGGCGCCTGCGCCGCGGTCTCGGTCGCCAGCCCGCGCTCCAGGGTGATCGCCGAGACCCCGTCGCGGCGCGCGGCCGCGACCCGTCCGGCGACCGGTCCCACGGTCAGATAACAGGTCGGCGGCCCGTCCGGCCGGCTCTCGCGGCCCCGCGAGTAGCTGACGCGCAGCATTCCCTCGGCCACCGTTCCGCCTTCGCTCCCGGCGGTCGCGGCCCACTCGCCGGCGGCCACCGCCACCGCGCGGTGCAGCCCCGCCCGATCGGGGGGCGGCAGCGCCAGGGCGGCCGCGCCGTCGACCAGCCGGTCGAGGTGGCGGTCCACCAGCAGTGCGCGTCCGTTCCGGACCAGCACGGTCTCGAAGACTCCGTCTCCCCGCAGCGCCGCCAGGTCGTCGGCGAACAGCAACGGCTGCTCCGGGTCACACACCCGCCCGTCGCCGGACACCACCACCAGACTCATGCGCCCAACTTAGGTCATGGCGGCCGGCGGCGATCCTCGTAGACTGCAGGTATGGCTGTTCCCGGCGTCTCCGCCCGCTCCCCCATCCTGCGCAACCACCCCGACGCGATACCGACCCCCGAGGGCGATCTGAGCCCGGGCGTCGCCTGGCACTACGGCGATCCGCTCGGCGAGCAGCGTGCGGCCCGGCGCGGCGCGGTGATCGTCGACCGCAGCGACCGCGCCGTGCTGGAACTGGCCGGACCCGACCGCCTGACGTGGCTGCACACCATCGTCACCCAGGACGTCGCCGGACTCGGCGACCGCGCCGCCGCCGAAAGCCTCTCCTTGGACGGCAACGGCCGGGTGGAGGACCATTTCGTCCTCACCGACATGGACCTGGTCACCTGGGTCGATACCGAGCACGCCCGCGGCGAGGCCCTGCTGGAGTACCTGAGCCGCATGGTCTTCCGGTCCGACGTGACCCCCGCGGCGCGGCCGGACCTGCACGTGCTGACGCTGATCGGCCCCGCCGCGCGCAGCGGACCGATCGCCGACCTGCTCGAGATCCCGGCCGACGCCGGGGTGTACTCGGCCGGCGACCTGCCCGAGGTGCACCACGAGGACGAGCCCCTGGGGTTCTGGCGGATCATGCCGCCGACGGGCGAGGGCCGCGAGCTGCCCGTCGTCGACCTCGTGGTCCCGGACACCGAACTGGAGCTGTGGTGGGCCGAGATCGTCGGCGCCGGCGCCGTGGAAGCCGGCGTGTGGGCGCAGGAGGCGCTGCGCGTGGCCGCGATGCGTCCCCGCCTGGGCGCCGACACCGACGAGCGGACCATCGCGCACGAGGCCGACTGGATCGGGGCGCCCGCCGAGTACGGCGCCGTCCACCTGGAGAAGGGCTGCTACCGCGGCCAGGAGACCGTCGCCCGCGTGCACAACCTCGGGCGCCCGCCGCGCCGGCTGGTGCTGCTGCACCTGGACGGCAGCGCCGACCACCGGCCGGCGACCGGCGATGCGGTGTCCCTGGCCGGGCGCGCGATCGGCCGGGTCGGCACCGTGATCGACCACTTCGATCTGGGCCCCATCGCCCTGGCCCTGGTGAAGCGGTCCATTCCGGCCGACGCCGAGCTGACCGTCGGCGAGGAGACCGCCGCCCGGATCGACCCGGATTACTACACCTCCGACGACGCGGTGCCGGCCGGACGGGCGGCCGTCAACCGGCTCCGCGGGCGCGACTGACGCCGCGTCGCGATGGTGCCGCCTCCGACGCGAATGCGCAGTTCAGGCCCCCGGCACGCGGGGTCGGCGCGGCCCGACTACACATTCGGAAGAAGCGGGGTAGACTGTGCGGCAGGAATATAACTAACGAGTAGAACGGGGCCGCCACCACGTGGCCGCCCCGTCATTGTGCGAGGGGGTCCCTAATGGGCCGTGGCCGGGCAAAAGCAAAGCAGACGAAGGTCGCTCGTCAGCTCAAGTACTCCACACCGAACACAGACCTCGAGAGCCTGCAGCGAGAGCTGTCCGGCAGCAGCGGTCAGTCCCACACACCGGTCGATGACTGGGCCGACGAGAACGGCTGGGCCGAAGAGGAGTGGCGGCGCGCCTGACGCGCCTGCCGAAGCAACCCGAAACCCTGCACTCACCGCGAGTGGGTGCAGGGTTTTCTGGTGCCCGCCGGTGCGCGTGTCAGAAGCGCGCGTAGTCACCGATCAGTTCGACGCCGGGGTCGGCGCTGCGGCCGACGGAGCCGAGCACCCAGTTGTCCACGTGCCGCGCGGTCAGAATGGCCTGCGCGCGATCGGTGTCCTCGGGAGCCACGACGGCGACCATGCCGACCCCCATGTTGAAGGTGCGTTCCATCTCGGCGCGCTCCACGCGTCCGCGCTGGGCGATCAGCGAGAAGATCGGGGCCGGGGTCCACGAGCCGCGTTCCAGCTCGGCCGAGAGCCCGGCCGGCAGCACCCGCGCCAGGTTGTCGGCCAGGCCACCGCCGGTGATGTGCGCGAAGGTGCGCACCTCGCTCTCGGCGGCCAGCGCCAGGCAGTCCTTGGCGTAGATCCGGGTGGGCTCGAGGAGTTCCTCGCCCAGGGTGCGGCCGAACTCCTCCACGTGCCCCTCCAGGTCCATCCGGCCCCACTCGAGCAGCACCTTGCGGGCCAGCGAGTAGCCGTTGGAGTGCAGGCCCGACGAGCCCATGGCGATCACCACGTCCCCCGGTCGCACGCGGTCCGGGCCGAGGATCGAATCCGCCTCGACCACGCCCACGCCGGTGGCGGAGATGTCGTAGTGGCCGTCCTCCATCAGGCCCGGGTGTTCGGCGGTCTCCCCGCCCAGTAGCGCACAGCCGGCGTCGTAGCAGCCGTCGGCGATGCCGCGCACGATGTCGGCGACCATCTCCGGGATCACCTTGCCGACGGCGATGTAGTCCTGCAGGAACAGCGGTTCGGCACCGCAGACCACCAGATCGTCGACCACCATGGCGACCAGGTCGCGTCCGACGGTGTGGTGCACGCCGAGCGCCTGCGCCACGGCCAGCTTGGTGCCCACGCCGTCGCTGGAGGCGGCGAGCACCGGCTCCCGGTAGTCGCCCTTCAGGGCGAACAGCCCGGCGAATCCGCCGAGGCCGCCGAGGACTTCCGGGCGGGTGGCGCGCTTGGCGTGCGGGGCGAAGAGCTCGACTGCGCGTTCACCCGCGTCGATGTCCACTCCGGCGGCCGCGTACGACGCTCCGGCTCCGCTGTCGATGGGGTTGGCGGGACCGTCGTTCATGGTCGAAGCACTCCTGGGTCGGTGAGATCGTGCGGAGACCAGGCTACCGGAGCGCTCAGAGGGTGCTCACGGCCGCATGACCGCGCTGACGTTGTCGTTGGCGGTGGTGAGGGGATCGGCAATCTCGTCGGCCGCGGAGTTCTTCATCATGGTCTCCAGCACCGCCTTGCCCATCGAGGTCTCGTGCGGCAGTTCGATCGGATAGACGCCGTCGAAACAGGCGGCGCACAGCGCGGACGCCGGCTGCTGGGTGGCGGCCACCATCTGGTCGACGCTCAGGTATCCGAGCGAGTCGGCGCCGATGGCCTGCCGGATGCCCTCGACCATGGACTCCTCGGACTCCATGCCGTTGGCGATCAGTTCGGCGGGCGAGGCGAAGTCGATGCCGTAGAAGCACGGCCACCGGACCGGCGACGAGGCGATGCGCACGTGCACCTCGGCGGCCCCGGCCTCCCGCAGCATGCGGATCAGGGCCCGCTGGGTGTTGCCGCGCACGATCGAGTCGTCGACCACCACCAGCTTCTTGCCGCGGATCACTTCCTTCAGCGGATTCAGCTTGAGCCGGATGCCGAGCTGGCGGATGGTCTGGCTGGGCTGAATGAAGGTGCGGCCGACGTAAGCGTTCTTCATCAGGCCCTGCCCGTAGGGGATGCCCGACTCCTGGGCGTAACCGACGGCCGCCGGAGTGCCCGATTCGGGCACCGGGATCACCAGGTCGCCGACGGCGGGCTCCTCGCGGGCGAGCCGCCGCCCGATGTCCACGCGCGTGGAGTGCACCGAGCGGCCGTTGATCACGCTGTCCGGACGGGCCAGGTAGACGTATTCGAAGATGCAGCCCTTCGGGGTGGGCTCGGCGAAGCGCGTGCTGCGGACCCCGTCGGCGTCGATCGCGAGCAGTTCGCCGGGCTCGATGTCGCGGACGAAGGAGGCGCCGACGATGTCGAGCGCGGCCGTCTCCGAGGCCACCACCCAGCCGCGGTCGAGGCGGCCGAGCGAGAGCGGACGGATACCGTGCGGGTCGCGCGCGGCGTACAGGGTGTTCTCGTCCTGGAAGGTGAGGCAGAAGGCGCCGCGCAGGTCGGGCAGCAGTTCCAGTGCGGCCTGCTCGAGGGTCTTGTCGGCGGCGGCGTGCGCCAGCAGAGCGCCGATGACGTCCGAATCGGAGCTGGCGCCCTCGCTGCGGCCGTAGATGCGCAGTTCCCGCGCCCGCTGGGCGAGCTCGGCGGTGTTCACCAGGTTCCCGTTGTGGCCCAGCGCCACGCCGTTGCCGGCCGCGGTGTGCCGGAAGATCGGCTGGGAGTTCTCCCAGCTGGTCGACCCGGTGGTGGAGTAGCGGCAGTGCCCGACGGCCACGTGACCGGCCATGGAACCGAGTGTCTGCTCGTCGAAGACCTGGCTCACCAGCCCGAGGTCCTTGAAGACCAGCACCTGGGCGCCGTCGCCGACGGCGATGCCCGCGGCCTCCTGGCCGCGATGCTGCAGGGCGTACAGGCCGTAATAGGTCAGTTTGGCGACGTCCTCACCGGGTGCCCACACGCCGAAGACGCCGCACTCCTCGCGCGGCTCGATCTCGTGCTCATCGTCGAACGGGGCGCCGTCGCGTCGCGGTTCGGTTCCGGAGGGGCTCACCAGGTTGGACGAATGGACGGAAAGCTCAGTCAACAGGACGCTCCGATGTTGTGGGCTGGGACGGGCGCGTACGTGCTACAGAGTTTACGTGCCCGTTGCGCTTGTGAACAGTCTCAGCCACCAGGTGTGACGCGAACGATCGGCAGGTACGCGGCGATGTCGGCGGCCCGATGCCCCGACGCGCTGACCTGGTGGTTCGCGATCGCCTCCGACAACTCCGCCAGACCGGTGGCCAGCAGCAGCCACTGCCGCGGTGAGGTCTCCACCACATTCGGCGGGGTGCCGCGGGTGTGCCGGACTCCCTCCAGGCACTGCACGGCCACGAACGGCGGCACCCGCACCTCCACCGCGTTGCCGGGTGCGTCCTGGGCCAGTGCCCGCGCGGACAGCCGTACCGCGGCCGCCAGTTCGGTGCGCGGCGGCGTGGGCAGCGTCTCGTCCCGCAGCCAGTCGGCGACGGCGAGCACGGCGCTCCGCAACTGTGCGGGATCGACGCGATTCTTCGGTGGCACGACCACTCCTCGCTGTCTCGGGTCCCCTGTCTCGGGCGAGCATATCGAGCAGCCGGCCCCCGATTAAGCTGAGGAACCATGAGCCGCACCGCCGATCTGCATGTGCACACCAGTTGGTCCGACGGCACCGACTCGGTCGCCGAACTGTTCGCGGCGGCGCAGGCGGCCGGGCTGACGACGCTCGGCATGACCGACCACGACACCGCCGCCCACTGGGACCAGGCGCGCGAGTTGGTACCCGCGGGCATGCGGGTGCTCCCGGGCGCCGAGTTCTCCACCAAGCATCCGGGCGCCGACGGCGAACTGGTGTCGGTGCACCTGCTCGGCTATCTCTTCGATCGCACCGATCCGGCGATCGTCGCCGAGTGGGAGCGGATGCGCGCCGAGCGCGCCGGCCGCGGCGGCAAGATCGTCGCGAACCTGGTGGCCGCGGGCTTCCCGATCACCGCCGAGCGCGTGCAGGAGATCGCCGGTCGCAGCGCCGTCAGCCGCCCGCACATCGCGCGGGCCCTGATGGAGGCCGGCGTCGTCGGCTCGGTCGGCGAGGCCTTCGCCGAACTGCTCGACGAGAACGGCCCCTACTACGCCGCCCTGCGTTCGCTGCCGCTCACCGAGGCCGTCGAACTGGTCACCGCGGCCGGCGGGGTCCCGGTGCTCGCCCATCCCCGGGCGCGGGCGGCGGCCGCGGTGCTGACCGCCGACGTGATCGCCGGCCTGGTGCCGCTGGGACTGCGCGGCCTGGAGGTGGAGCACCCCGACCACGACGACGCGGCCCGCGCCGAGCTGGCCGGGATCGCCGCCGAGCTGGAGCTGCTGCAGACCGGCTCCAGCGATTACCACGGCGAGAACAAGACGCTCCGGATCGGCCAGGAGCGGACGAGCGACGAGGTGGTCGAGCAGATCATCGACCTCGGCGCCATCGCTCCGTTCAGCGCCTGAACCCGCGGTCCGCGCGTGACTTCGGATACGCGCATTCGGCCGAGTGCGCGTCTCCGAAGTGAGTGCGTCGGCAATCGAGGTCAGTGCGCGGTCACGACGACAGCACTCCGGTCCGCACCAGCCACGACCGCACCAGCGTCACCATCTCGCCCCGCTCGAGCGTGCGCCAGGTCCACCGGATCACCGCGATCCCCTCGTTGCGGAGCGCATCCTCGCGCAGCTTCTCGCGAATCACCGCGTCGTTCGGGGTCTCCCCGGGGCGCAGACGGCCCCGGTACTTGACCAGACCGTCGAACTCCCCCACCAGGACGCCGTCCCAATCGAAATCGACCCGGTACTCCTTGCTTCCTGCGGTATGACGACGCTGCAACTGCGGGACCGGCAGTCCGCCGGCGATCATCTGCGCCCGACTCCACGACTCCCCCGGTGACTCGGCCAGCCGGTTGCCGCAGACCACTGCGCGCCGTGCCGTGCCGATCCCGCCGGTCGCCCGCCCGGCGAGACCTGCGGTCAGCTCGTCGCGGGTCAGGCCGCGGGCCAGCCCGCCGTCGACCGCGGTGAGTGCCTGCGCGAAAGTGCCCGCGCGGGCGACGTCGAGCACCGTGCGGCGCAGGCTCGTCACAGCGAGGCCGTCGATCTCGACGACGTCCTCGGCCGGGACGGGACCGGGGTGCCGGTGTCTGCCGTCGCGGACCGAGCCGCCGCCGTGGCGCCTGCGGGTGAGATGGACCGTGCCGCGGTCGGGGGTGAGCAGCGGTAGTCCGTGCAGCGCGGCGGCGGAGGTGTGGCTCAGCAGCGCCTCCCCGGTCCGGGCCGAGGTGGCCGCGGCGATGCACCGCAGGCGATACTCCTCCTCCCGGACCGTCGGAGTCTGCGCCTCCGTCTCCGGCGGGGCGACCATGAACACCCCGCGGGTCAGCCGTACCAGTTCGGACCGCTTGACGGCGGCGCCGAGCTCGTCGTCGGTGATGCCGATCTTCTGTGCGGCGGCACGTCGGATCAGTCCGTAGCGGTCGCGCGGGTAGTCCGCGATCGGAATGCTCATGGCGTCATCGCACGACGCCGGCGACGCGCCGTCATTCCGCTCATCCACAGGCCCAGCCCCTTCCCGCGAGTACTCCACAGGTTGCTGAACCTTCCGGCGCACCGCGTTCGGATACGCGCATTCGGCCGAGTGCGCGTATCCGAACTCAAGCGCCGTCGCGTTCGCCGAAGCACGACGCGACGACAGCGCGTCCGGCACGATTGGCGCATGGGCGAAGAAGTGAGCCGCCAGCAGTTCACCGGCGCCGACCGGGTGCGGTTCCGGTCGCAGGTCTCGCGCGGCACCGAGGCCATCGCCCGGATGCTCACCGAGGGACTGTTCACCGACCACGGGCATCCCCCGGAGCCGCTGCTGGGCATGGAGGTGGAGCTCAACCTGATCGACGCCGCCGCCAATCCGGCGATGGCCAACGCCGAGGTCCTCGACGCGATCGCCGACCCGGACTATCAGACCGAGCTGGGCCAGTTCAACATCGAGATCAACGTCTCGCCGCGGCCGTTCGTCGGCGGCGACACCGTGAGTCTGGAGCAGGGCCTGCGGAGCTCGCTGAATCGCGCGGACGCCGCGGCGAAGACCACCGGCAACCATCTGGTGATGGTCGGCATGCTGCCCACGCTGGGCCCGGATCACTTCGCCCACCACTGGATCTCGTCCAACCCGCGCTACGACCTGCTCAACGAGCAGATCTTCGCCGCCCGCGGCGAGGATCTGGAACTCGACATCTCCGGGGTGCCGCTGACCGACGACGGCCCCTCCGAACGGCTGCACACCACCACCGACTCCATCCTGCCCGAGGCCGCGTGCACCTCCCTGCAGCTGCATCTGCGGGTGGCACCGGAAGACTTCGCCGCCCACTGGAACGCCGCGCAGGCGATCAGCGGGCTGCAGGTGGCCATCGCCGGCAACTCGCCCTTCCTGGCCGGGAAGGCGCTGTGGCACGAGACCCGGATCCCGGTGTTCGAGCAGGCCACCGACACCCGTCCGCTGGAACTGAAGAATCAGGGGGTGCGCCCGCGCGTCTGGTTCGGCGAGCGCTGGATCAACACCATCTTCGACCTGTTCGAGGAGAACATCCGCTACTTCCCCGCGCTGCTTCCGGTCTCCAGCGACGTCGATCCGCTTCAGGTGCTCGACGACGGCCGGATCCCGATGCTCGACGAGCTGCGGCTGCACAACGGCACCGTCTACCGGTGGAACCGGCCCGTCTACGACGTCGTCGACGGTCAGGCGCATCTGCGGGTGGAGAACCGGGTGCTCCCGGCCGGGCCGACCGTCGTCGACATCATGGCCAACGCCGCGTTCTACTACGGCGTGGTGCGCGGCCTGGTGGAGGAGGACTTGCCGATCTGGTCGCGGATGTCGTTCGACGCGGCCCGCGAGAATCTGGCTGCCGGCGCGCACTGGGGCATGCAGGCCCAGCTGTACTGGCCCGACGTCGGCTGGGTGCGGCCCGACGAGTTGACGCTGCGCCGGCTGCTGCCCATCGCCGAACGCGGCCTGATCGCCTTCGGCGTCTCGGAGAAGGCGCGCAGCCGATACCTCGGGATCATCCACGGGCGGTGCGTCACCAAGCAGACCGGTTCGGTGTGGCAGCGCCGCGCCGTCGCCGCCCGCGAGACCGCCGGCCAATCGCGGCGCCAGGCCCTGCACGGCATGCTGGCCGACTACGTCGCGCTGATGCACCAGGGCGAACCGGTGCACAACTGGCCGGTGCCCTGATTGCTGCTGCACCGCTCGCCGATCCCACGTGAGTAGTACGGCGCCGCGAATCAGGTAGTCGTGACGGGAGACTCCGGCGCCAGGACCGCACTACCTTCATCGGACCGGACTGAACCGCGGTCCGGCCGAGTACAGAAGGTGAGATGCATGAGCGTCACCGCTACCAAGAGATGGCTGTTGGGCACCGCTGTCGGCGCCCTGGCGACCGGTGGATTGTTCCTCGGTGCCGGGATGAGTGCCGCCTGTGACGACGAGAAGCCCGCGGCGCCGAGGAACAATCAGCCCGCCCCGCCCGCGACTCCGCCGGCCGATCCGTTCACTCAGTGGTTCGCACCGCCGCCGGCACCGCCGGCACCACCGCAGGCACCACCGCAGACCCCACCGGGGAATCCGCCGGTGACGAACCCGCCGCCCGAGCTGCGGAACATCGACCCCATGGTGTACCTGCCGAACGAGTGGTACCTGCCGAACCTCAACCTTCCGACCCTGCCGTGGTTCTTACCTGACTGAGGTCGCCGCTCCAGTTGATCGAGCCGATGGCGACGACTGCCTCGAGCGCTACTCGGTGACCAGACCGCGTCCGGTCACCAGGGGCATGTCCAGCGCGGTCACGATGCCCGGCTTCGCGGCGACGACGGCCGGCACCGAGTTCACCAGCCGCATCGCGGTGACGATCATCCCGGAGACGTTGTGGTCGCCGTCGCGGCCGTGGTGGCTGAACTCCACCGTCATCTCCGGTTCGCCGCGCACCTCGATGCGGTAGCAGCCGTCGCCGTGGTCGGGGCGCGGCCACTGCGGGCACTGGTCGGGATGGGTGCGCGTGTAGTGTTCCAGCACCACGCGGTCCACCCCGTTCACCTGACCGGCGATCTCGAACCGCATCGCGGCGAGGGTGCCCTCGGCGATCTCCACCGAGACGGTCGAATAGTCGCGGTCGGCGGGCACCCGCTCCACGCGTTCGACCAGCGGCTCGTCCAGCGTCAGCCCCAGCCCCGCGGCGACCTGCCGGACCACGCTGCCCCAGCCGAGTGACAGCACGCCCGGTGCCGCCAGCACGGCCTGGAAGTCCATCGGCTGCCCGAAGCCGAACAGTTGAGTCATGACGACGGGCTGGTAGTAGGTGGAGTAGTCGGCGATCTCCATGCAGCGGACCTCGTCGATGGACTGCGACAGACTCGTCATCGACAGCGGCAGAACGTCGTTGGCGAAGCCCGGGTCGATGCCGTTGACGTGCAGGCTGGCCCCGCCGGCCACCGCCGCCTCCTCGATCGGGGTGATCAGTTCCTGCGGCAGCACACCGTACGGGAACTGCAGGATCACCGGCCCGGAGGAGACGACGTCGACCCCGGCCTTCACGAACCGCGTGAGGTCGTCGATCGCCTCCATCACCCGGTCGTCGGTCATCGCGGTGTGCACGATCGCGTCCGGCGCCAGCGCAAGAAGCGCATCGGCGTCATCGGTGGCGAGCACGCCGAGGTCGCGGTCGAGCCCGGCCAACCGGCCCGCGTCCTTGCCGACCTTGGCGGGGTCGGAGACCCAGACCCCGACCAGTTCCAATTCCGGGTGGGCGTCGATGCCCGCGATCGCGTGCCGGCCGACGGTGCCCGTGGACCATTCCACTACTCGTAAGGTCATACAACGACCCTAGGGCGCACGTGCCGCCGGTAACGTCGGTTCGGTGGTTCCAGAACCTGCCCCGGTCGTCCTGTCACGCAACGGCGCCACGACGACGCTGAAGTGGCACCGCGCGCGGCGGACCGCCGGCGACGCGCCGTTCACCGCCGCCCGCATCGTCGAGGGACTGCGCGCCGGCGCCTGCGTGGAAGTGGATCTGCTGATCCACGCCGACCGCGGATTCGCCGTCCTGCACGACGACGACCTCACCGCCTCGACGACCGGAAAAGGCAAGGTACGCAATACTTCCGCCACCTACTTGCGGTCGCTGACGCTGCGGGATCCGGACGGGCGGCCGAGTGACTCTCCGGTCCTGCTGCTGGAGGATCTCGCCGGGCTCCTCGACGGTGCGTCGCTGCCGGCGACGGCGATGCTGCAGCTGGACGTCAAAGTGAGCGCATCCGCGCTGGATCCGGGCATCGTCGATGCCTTCGCCAGGACGGTGAAACCCATTGCCCGGCACACGATCCTGTCGTGCGGCGACGCCCGGGTGGTCGCCGTTCTCACCGGCGCCGTGCCCGCACTGGCCGTCGGTTACGACCCGTGCCACGGCGGCGCCGTGGATGCGGTGCTGGCGTCCGGGGACTTCACCGGTTTCGTCGACCGGGCCTGTGCGGCCGCACCCCGCGCCACCATGATCTATCTGGAGATCCCGCTGATCCTGGCCGCCGACGATCGTGGCGCCGACCTGATCGCCGAGTTCCACCGGCGGCAACGCGCCGTGGACGCCTACACCTTCGGCGGCCCGGCCGATCCCGGCATGACGCCCCTCGTCGACCGGCTGCTGGCGCTGGGCGCCGATCAGCTCACCGTCGACGATCCGGCAGGACTGGTCGCTCTGCGGGCGGACTGACGATCAGCTCAGGTGCTGTACCCGGTCGACGAGCCGCCGTCCGCCTGAATGGCGACGACGATGAGTATCACCACGACCACGATGGTCACGAGCACGCCGATCGCCATGGAGATCCACGCCCACATCGCCTTCTTCTTGGAGCCCTCCGCAGCTTGGCGCGCCTCCTCGATCTGTCCGGCCATCCAGGACCGGTTGACCGAATTGGCCTGCATGATGCCGAGGATGCCGAGCACCGTCGGGGCGATCCCGGCGAGGGTGCCGTAGCAGCTGACGAGCAGCATGGCGCCGACCACCAGCGCGACGATGGCGGACACCTGGCCGGTCTGCGGCGCAGCTCCCTGACTGGCGAAGACGGCCTGCGGTGACGGCGGCGGCACATACGCGTACGGCTGCGGCGCGTACGGCTGCGGCTGGGCGTAGGGGTAGGTGTACGGCGGCTGCTGCGTGTAGGGCTGCTGGGCTTCCGGCTGCGACACCGACTGCTGCTCCGCGTACGGATTCGGGTAGCCCGGGTAGGCCTGCGGCGGCAGCGGTCCGTCGGCGCCCCCGGCATCGGCATCGGCCCCGCCGCCGGCGACGACGGTCGGTTCGTACGACGACCAGTCCTGCGCCGGCGTGATCGTCGTCTCCTCGTCGGAGGGCTGATCGGGGCCGCCGGAGGGCCGGTCGGGATCCTGCGGTGTGGTCATGTCATTCAAACCTTGAGGCCGTCGAAGGGGGGAAACGGGATGTTGCGGATCACGAACCAGGTCAGGGTCGCCACCAGCACCGTCATCGGTGCATAGCGGAGGTGCTGCCAGCCGCGGACCTTCCGGCCCCGCCACAGCCCCAGCGTGTAGGTGACGAAGGAGACCGCCAGGAGCGCCAGCAGAACCAGTCCGAGCGCGTTGTACTGCAGCGCCGCACCGACATCGCCGTGCAGCACGCTGTAGACCATGCGTGACGCCCCGCAGCCGGGACAGTTGATGTGCAGCAGCGCGTTGGTCGGACACGGCGGAATGATCCCGCCGGGCGTCGTCGGATCGGCGAACCAGACCAGAGTGCCGGCCGCGGCGACCCCGGCCACGACCACCGCGGGACCGGCGATGCGATGCCGGGCGACCGCCTGCACCGTGGCTACGGCACGGTCAGCGGTCCCCACGGCCACGCTCATCGTCAGTAGGTGTTCGTCGACACCGCTGCCGCGATGATCACGATGTAGACGATCACGACGACCACCCAGACCACCACCGACGCGACCGCCGACCAGATCGCGAACTTCTTGGCATCGTCGGCCGCCTGCTGCGCACCGGCGTAATCGCCGCGCGCCCACAGACCACTCACCGAGGTCGCCTTCATGATCGACACGATGCCCAGCGGCAGACAGCACAGGACCGTGCTCAGGATTGCCCAGACCAGGTTGTTGTCCGGCTCCAGCCCGGGCGCTCCCCCGTACTGCTGCTGCCCGTACTGGGGCTGCCCGTACTGCGGCTGCCCGTATTGGGGCTGCTGACCGTACTGCGGCTGCCCGTACTGAGGCTGGCCGTACTGCGGCTGCTGCCCGTACTGGGGCTGCTGACCGTACTGCGGCTGCTGCCCGTACGGATCGTTCGGGTTGGAAGGGTTCTCGGGGTTGCTCATCTCGCCTTTCTTTACGTGGTGCTGAAGTCGTAGTAGCCCACGCCGGTGCCGGTCGCCGCGATCACGATCAGGAAGATGATCCACAAGACGACGGAGACGCCGAACACGATCCAGGCGATGTTCGCCCACTTCTTGGCTTCGTCGGCGTTGCGCTGCGCGCTGGGCGCGTCGCCCGCGTTCCACAGCTGGTTGACCGCATTCGCCTTGACGATCGCGACGACGCCGAGGATGCCGGCCACCAGGCTGATGCAGCTGACGCAGGTGAACAGGAATCCGAGCACGGTCACGATGATGGCCGAGACCATGTTGTTCGCCGGCGGAGCCCCGGCCGGGGTACCGGGCGTCGCGCCGTACTGCGGCTGACCGTACTGCGGCTGGCCGTACTGGGGCTGCTGACCGTACTGGGGTGTCTGCCCGTACTGGGGCTGCTCACCGTACGGGGGCTGCTCGCCGAACTGGGGCGGCTGCTGCCCGCCGTACTGGGGCTGCTCGCCGAAAGGAGGCGGCTGCTGCTCGCCGAACCCTCCGGGCGTCTGATTCGGATCTTCCGGGTTGCCCGGATTGTCGTCGTTCGGAGTTGTCATGCGCTCAGTTCCTCTCGGGTGATGTCACTCAGGAAGCCAGCTTCGAGTAGGCAGATCGTAACGGATCGGAACAGTCGGCGCGCGGACGCCGCTACGCGAAGAGCCTGGGCAGCGTCTCCTCGTGGACCTGGCGCAACTGCTCCAGAGTCACCGAGAACTGATCCTGGACCTCGACGCTGTCGCTGCCCTGATCCACCACGCCGATACGGACCCACGGCATGCCGCGCGCGTCGAGCATGGCGCAGAACCGCGACTCCTCCGTGCGCGGCACCGCCACCACCATCCGGCCGGTCGATTCGGAGAACAGTGTGACGAACGGGTCGGCGCCCTCGGGCAGCACCAGCCGGCAGCCGGTCTCGCCGGCCAGCGCCGACTCCACCACCGCCTGGATCAGGCCGCCCTCGGAGATGTCGTGGGCGGCCGAGATCATGCCGTCCCGGGAACCGGCGACCAGAATCTCCCCCAGCAGACGCTCCCGCTCCAGGTCGACCTGCGGCGGCACCCCGCCGAGGTGCTCGTGCGCCACCTGCGACCAGACGGAGCCGTCGAACTCGTCGTGCGTGTCCCCCAGCAGGATCAGGCTCTCGCCCGGCTCGGTACCGAAACCGGTGGGGATGCGGCGGCTGACGTCGTCGATCACACCCAGCACACCGACCACCGGCGTCGGCAGGATCGCGGTGGTCCCGGTCTGGTTGTAGAAGCTGACGTTGCCGCCGGTCACCGGGATGCCGAGCTGCGCGCACCCGTCGGCCAGACCGCGCACGGCCTGGCTGAACTGCCACATCACCGCCGGGTCCTCGGGCGAACCGAAGTTGAGGCAGTTGGTCACCGCCCGCGGCGAGGCACCCGAGGCCACCACGTTGCGGTAGGCCTCGGCCAGTGCCAGCTGCGCACCGCGGTACGGATCCAGGTAGGTGTAGCGGCCCGAGGCGTCGGTCGAGATCGCGATGCCGCGACCGGTGGCCTCGTCGATCCGGATCATGCCCGAGTCGGCGTGCTCGGCCAGCACCGTGTTGCCGCGGACGTAGCGGTCGTACTGCTCGGTGATGAACTTGCGGCTGCACAGCGCGGGGCTGGCGAGCATCATCAGGAAGGTCTCGCGCAGCTGATCGCCGGTCTGCGGACGGGCCAGGCCGGCGGTGGTCGAGGCGATCACCTCGTCCTGCCAGTCGGGGCGGGCGACGGGGCGCTCGTAGACGGGACCGTCGTGGGCGACGGTGCGCGGGGGCACGTCCACCACGGTCTCGCCGTGCCAGGTGATCTCCAGGTTCTCGCCGTCGGTCACCTCGCCGATCACCGTGGCCAGCACGTCCCACTTGCGGCAGACGTCCATGAAGGCATCGACGTCTTCGGGCTTGACCACCGCGCACATGCGCTCCTGCGACTCGCTGGAGAGCACCTCGGCGGGGGTCATGCCCTCGGCGCGCATCGGCACCTTCTCCAGCTCGATGTGCATGCCGCCGTCACCGGCAGCCGCCAGCTCGGACGTCGCGCACGACAGCCCCGCGCCGCCGAGGTCCTGGATACCGACCACCAGCCCGTCGCGGTAGAGGTCCAGACAGCACTCGATGAGCACCTTCTCGGTGAACGGGTCGCCCACCTGGACGCTGGGCAGCTTCTTGCGGCTGGGCCCGGCGTCGCCGTCGTCGGAGTCGAAGGTCTCCGACGCCAGCACCGAGACGCCGCCGATGCCGTCCAGGCCGGTGCGGGCACCGAACAGGATGATCTTGTTGCCGGTGCCCGAGGCGAACGCCAGGTGCAGGTCTTCGGTGCGCAGCACACCCGCACACAGCGCGTTGACCAGTGGATTCCCCTGGTAGCTGGCGTCGAAGACGGTCTCGCCGCCGATGTTCGGCAGGCCCAGCGAGTTGCCGTAGCCGCCGACGCCGCGCACCACACCATCCACCACGCGCCGGGTGTCGGCCGCGTCGGCCGCACCGAAGCGCAGCTGATCCATCACCGCGATCGGACGCGCCCCCATGGCCATGATGTCGCGGACGATGCCGCCGACACCGGTCGCCGCCCCCTGATACGGCTCGACGTAGCTCGGGTGGTTGTGCGATTCGACCTTGAAGGTCACCGCCCAGCCGTCGCCGATGTCCACCACACCGGCGTTCTCGCCGATGCCGGCCAACATGCCGGCCTTCATCTCCTCGGTGGTGGTCTCCCCGAAGTAGCGCAGGTGCACCTTCGACGACTTGTAGCTGCAGTGTTCGGACCACATCACCGAGTACATGGCCAGTTCGGCGGCGGTGGGCCGACGGCCGAGGATCTCGCGGATCCGCGCGTACTCGTCGTCTTTCAGTCCGAGTTCGGCGAACGGCTGCGGAACGTCGGGGGTCTCGACGGCGTGGGAAACGGTATCTACCTGGGCGCTCACACCGGACAGTCTATGCCAGCGCGCGCGGCGCTTCGCCCCCGGCAGAGGCCCGGCGCGATCGCCCGCCGGGAAGGCGAATCCATTGACTCGGAGCACTGTGAGTTACATACTGTAGCTATGGCTACACCCTATAGCCCAGAAGTCGGTTCCACGTCCGGCCGAGTCGCCGCCCGGCGGGCCGAGACCAGGTCCGAAGTGCTCGATCACGCGGAGCAGATCATGGTCGAGGACGGGGCGGGTGCGGTCACCGTCGCCGAGATCGCCCGGCGCATGGGGATGCGGTCGCCGTCGGTGTACAAGTACTTCCCGTCGCTCCATGCGATCTACGACGCCCTGTTCGCCCGCGGCAACGCGCGCCTCAACGACTGCGTCGCCGACGCGGTGGCCGACGGCGATCGGGGCCTGGACACTCTGCTGGCCGGAGCCCGGGCATACGTGCACTGGATCGTCACCCATCCCGGTCCGGCGGCCCTGCTGATCTGGCGGCCGATCCCCGGATTCGCCCCGAGCCCGGAGTCGTACGCCCCGGCCCGCGAGATGTGGCAACGGACCCGCGACGAACTGACCGCGGCCGCCGGTCGCGGCCAGCTGTCCGCGGCCGCCGACTCCGACGAGGCCGCCGGACTGCTGACTTCTCTGGTCAGCGGCATCTGTTCCCAGCAACTGGCCAATGAGCCCGGCGCCTCCTTCGACACCGGGCGGTTCACCACGCTGCTCGACGACGCGCTCGCGATGTTCGTCGGCCACTACGCGACCGGTCCCGGGAGGGCCACGAGCACCGAGAAGACCACGAGCACCGAGAAGACACAGCCCTGAAGAAAGGAACAGTCATGAAGCAGGAGCTGAGCAGCGACACCGTCGAACGCCACATCGAGGCGTCCCCGGAGTCGCTCTACGACATCGTCTCCGATGTGACCCGGACTCCCGAGCTCTCGCCCGAGATCCGCAGTTGCACGTGGGTGCGGGGTGCGACGGGCCCCGCGGTGGGCGCCCGGTTCCGGGCCATCAACACCACCGGCGGGCACAGCGTGTGGCCGAACTGGCCGGTGGTGGTCACCGCCGACCGCGGGCGGGAGTTCGCGTTCACCCGGACCGAACCCTTCTGCGGCACCCTGGAGTGGAAGTACCGCTTCATCCCGGAGGGGTCGGGCACCCGGGTGGTCGAGTCGTACACGGTGACCGAACCGATCACCGCGGTCGGCTGGTTCATCATCGACACCCTGGGCGGCCTGCACGACCGCCCCGGCGACCTGCACGCGGGCATGACGACGACCCTCGATCGCCTCGCGGCCCTCGCCGAATCCCCTACCTGAGGCCCGAATCCCCTACCTGAGGTATCGCCGCGCACTACAGTGAGCAGTCCAGCAGTTCTGGCATTCAGCAGATCTGGGGTTCGGGGGGACCATGGCTGATCAGCGGCGCATCGCGCGCGACCTCTTCGACGCGGGCATCGTCCGGCTCGGCATACCCGTCGACGGGCAGGACCGCCGGCCGCGGCCCGACGAGGCGCAGATCGCGTTCACCCGCGCCACCGAAGTCGATCCCGGCATGGGGGATGCGTGGCTGGGCCGCCTGGCCGCGGGCGACGCCTCCGGTGAGACGCTCTTCGGCCTGTACTGCGCGCGCGAGACGATAGGCGTCCAGCAGCGCCGACTCGGTCTGCCGACCGGGCTGCTCGGCGGCCGCGCACCCACCGGCATGTACGTGGACTATCCGGTCGCCGACGCGGCGGGCGCCGCCGTCGCCTACGCCGCATCCCTGTCGGCCGGCGACGACGTCGACGGCGCCGCCCGCGTTCTGGACCGGCTCGACGACCACTCGCCGATCGTTCAGTTCTCCTGGGCCGCAGTGCGGCTGCGCGCCCACGAGTGGCCGGAAGTGCTCACCGCACTGGCCCGCCTGGACGAGTGGGAGGACGGTTGCCTGGCCGCGGCCGGGGAGCTCCTGGCGGGCATCGCGTGCGTTCACCTGGGGCTGGTCGAGGAGGGGATCCGCCGGCTCGAGACGGTCCGCGACGGGCCGCTGACCAATGCCCGCGCCCAAGCCGTCTTCACCATCGCCATGGCGCATCGCTCGCGCGGGGACGAGGACTCCGCCCGCGTCCTGCTGCAGGAGGCCTTCGCCCTGGACCCGGGGCTGACCGAGGCCGCCCGGGCGCTGGCCGATCCCGACTACCGCCTGGTTCCGGCCGCCGATACCCCCGACGAGGGGGTGCAGCCCCGGGACGGCTCGGCGCCGACCGCTACTGATCCCTGGGCGGACCTCGAACGCGAGCTCGACCGCCAGGTCGGCCTGACCGCGGTCAAGCGGGAGGTGGCCCGCCTCCGATCCACCGCCACTCTCGCCAAGGTGCGCGCCGAGCGGGGCCTGCGCACCGGCGACCGCAGCCTGCACCTGGCCTTCACCGGTCCCCCGGGGACCGGGAAGACCACCATCGCCCGCATCGTCGCCCGCCTCTACTGCACGCTCGGCCTGCTGGCGACCGACCGGGTGGTGGAGGCCACGCGCCGCGACCTGGTGGGCGAACATCTGGGCAGCACCGCCCCCAAGACCGCCCGCGTGATCGATTCGGCGCTCGACGGCGTCCTGTTCATCGACGAGGCCTACACCCTGATCCAGCAGGGACTGTCGGGCGGCGACGCCTTCGGCCGCGAAGCCCTCGACACCCTGCTGCAGCGCATGGAAGTCGACCGCGACCGGCTGGTGGTGATCATCGCCGGCTACGACGACGAGATCGACCGGCTGCTGGCCGCCAACGAGGGCCTGGCCTCCCGCTTCGCCCGGCGGATCCGCTTCCCGTCGTACCTGCCGGACGAGTTGACCAGAATCGCCGAGGTCCTCGCCGACCGCCGCGACGACCGGCTGACCGCCGACGCCGCCGACGCGCTGTCCGAGGCGTTCTGCGCCCTCTACGACGACGTCGTCGACACTCCGGCCGGGCCCCGCCGCGGCACCGACGTGGCCGGCAACGGCCGGTTCGTCCGCAACGTCCTGGAGGCGGCCGAAGAGGAGCGCGAGCACCGCCTGGCCGCCGGGAACGACCTCACCGGGCTCACCGAGACCGAACTGATGACCATCACGGCACCGGATGTGCACCGGGCACTGGCCACCACCGGAGTTACGCCCGCGCTGAATTGAACTGCCGGCACCGGCCCGGCGGTGGCGGAATCGGCGACTCCCCGGACGTCCACCCAGGTCACGCGAACGCCGGCGACAGCTGTCGTGGCGGGATCACTCACCGGCCGCCGGACCTGTCCGCGTAGCCCCGACCAGCACCGATCTGCGGCCTTAGGCTCCCAACCATGCCGAAAACGAGCGATCCGACACGCCGCCGCCGGGCCGACGACGCCCGCGTCGTGGCCGACGTGTTGCGACGCGGAATCGACCGCGGCGAACGCACCGGCGCCCTCGACGAGCAGCGGCTCGCCGCCGAGTTCAGCGTCTCCCGCAACGCGGTCCGCGACGCCCTCGCGCTGCTGTGCGCCCAGGGGCAGATCGACCGAGCACCCCGCGTCGGCACGCACGTGGTCCGCCGCAAGGCCGAACACGGCATCGATGCGCTGCGCGGGCTGAAGGAGACCCTGGTGGAGCACGGCCGGGTGCGCAACGAGGTCCGGGTGGCCACCCTGGTCCGGTCCCCGGCCGCCGTCGCCCGCCGCCTGGCACTGGACCCCGGCGCCGAGGTGGTCTACATCGAGCGGCTCCGGTTCCTCGACGACGAGCCGGTCAGCCTCGACCTCACCTACCTGGCCCCCGACGTCGGCGTGCCGATCCTGGAACACGACCTGGAGAACACCGACGTCTTCACCCTGCTGGAACGGGTCTCCGGCCGGCGTCTGCACTCCGCCGAGCAGAGCGTGGAGGCCGCCGGCGCCGACCCGCACTCGGCCGCCAACCTCGATGTCCCGGCCGGCACCGCACTGCTGCTGATCGAACGCCTGACGCGCCTCGGTCCCGAGGCCCGCCCGGTGGACCTGGAGTACCTGCGGATGCGGAGCGACCGCATCACCCTGCACGCCACGGCGCTGCGGGACACCCACCCGAATGGAGAATCCCGATGACCCTGGCCCACAACCGCGCCGACGTCCCGGTCACCATCGACGAATCGCTGTGCATCGAAGGCTGCACGCTGTGCGTCGAGGTGTGCCCGCTGGACTCGCTGGCGATCAACCCCGAGTCCGGGAAGGCCTTCATGCACGTCGACGAGTGCTGGTACTGCGGGCCGTGCGCCATCCGCTGCCCCACCGGCGCCGTCACCGTCAACATGCCCTACCTGCTGCGCTGACCCGCCCTTCGCCGGAACACCGTCGCTCCCCGCTCGACCCAGCCCCCAATTCGACCCAGCCCCCAGTTCGACCCAGCCCCCTGTGAGGTCCCCTCATGCCCAGAATCCGCCATCTGCTCTCCCCCGTCCTGGCCGTCGCGGTCGGCGTCGGCGCCACCGCCTGCTCGCTGTCCCCCGACGACGCGGGTGACACCACCCAGATCGTCGTCGGATACCAGTCCAAGACCATCAACACGGTCACCGCCGGCACCCTGCTGCGCGCCCGCGGCGACTTCGAGAAGCGCCTGGAGCAGGCCGGCGAGGCGAGCGGCACCAGGTACTCGGTGCGCTGGGAGGACTACGACACCGGCGCACCCATCACCACCGGCATGATCGCGGGGAAGATCGACATCGGCTCGATGGGCGACTACCCGCTGCTGATCAACGGTTCCCGCGCCAACGCCGACCCGGCCACCGCGACGTCGATCCTCTCGGTCACCGGTTCGTCCCCCAAGGGATCGCTGAACATGGTGGTGGCGCAACCGGATTCGCCCATCGACTCGGTGGACGACCTGCGCGGCAAGCGGGTCTCGGCCAGCGTCGGCTCGGCCGGTCACGGCACCCTGGTGGCCGCCCTGGACCAGGCCGGCATCCCGGCCGACCAGGTGGAGGTGGCCAATCAGCAGCCGGAGGTGGGCGCGTCCACGCTGGAGAGCGGCAAGACCGACGCCCTCGCCCAGTTCGTCGCCTGGCCCGGACTGCTCGTCTTCCAGAACAAGGCCAAGCTGATCTACGACGGCGCCCAGCTCGGCCGCCCGACTCTGCACGGCACCATCGCGCGCAACACCCTGGTGAAGGACCGCCCCGAGGTGGTCGAGGCCTTCCTCAAGGCACAACTGGATGCCACCGCGGCCCTGGTCGCCGATCCCCTGGCCGCCGCGAAGCAGGTCGCCGACGCCAGCGGCCTGCCACCGGAGGTGGTCTACCTCTACAACGGCCCCGGGGGCACCGACTTCAATCCGGCGCTCAAGCCCTCGCTGATCGAGGCGCTCGCCGCCGACAAGCCGTACCTGCAATCCATCGGCAGCTTCCCGAACCCCGTCGACCTGGACGGCTTCGTCGACGATGCGCCGCTGCGCTCGGCGGTCGCCGCCACCGGCGGCGACTACCCGGCCCTGCTCGCGCGGGCGGGCAACGAGTCGGTCGCGGTCGGCGAGGTCTGGTACGACGGCCGAGACACCGCCAAGACCGACGACGCCACGGCCGTGCTGCGCCTGGTCCGCGATGCCAAGGCGCAGAACAAGGAGGTCACGGCCGCGTACGTGACCGACCCGGTCCTGGGGACCCGCTGGTTCGCCGACCACTCGGTCTGGCTGCGCGACGGTGATCGCTTCGAGGCCTTCACCACCGCCGACAGCGCCCGCACCTGGCGGGAGAGCCATCCCGGTGCGGTGACCGTCGGCTACGACGAGGCGATCTCGCAGGTGCGGTCGTGACCGCGGGCACCGTCCCCGGGGCCCGCCCGGTCGACGCGGCGCGCCCCCCGATCGCGCCCGCCCCGGTCGAGCACGCCGCCCGGCTGGGCGGCACCGACGGTGTGGCGGCACCGGCCGGATCCGCCCGCCCCGGAGGCGGGTCCGCCGTCTCGGTCTCCCGCTGGGCACTGCGCCTGGCCACCGTCGCGGCCGTCGTCGTCCTCTGGCAGGTGCTGGCCGCGAACAACGTGGTCGCATGGTTGCACTTCGACACCGTCCCCTCACCCCTGGAAGTGCTCTCGGCGTGGGGAGACCGGTTCGGCACGCAGCAGTACTACCTGGACGTCGGGCAGTCCCTGATCCGCATCGGGATCGGCTTCGCCCTGGCGACCGCCGTCGGGGTCCCACTGGGCATCGCCCTCGGCCGGTCCCGCGTGGCCGGCGACACCCTCGGCACCCTCACCGAACTGGCCCGACCCATCCCGGCGATCGCCCTGGTCCCGATCGCGATCCTGGTCTTCCCGACCGACGAGGCGGGCATGGTGTTCATCACCTTCCTGGCCGCGCTGTTCCCGATCATCGTGTCCACCCGGCACGCCGTCCGCGCGCTGCCCACCATCTGGGAGGAATCGGTGCTGACCATGGGCGGCACCCGCCGCGACGTGACCCTCCGCGTGATCCTCCCCGGGATCATGCCGGGCGTCTTCGGCGGCCTCTCGGTGGGCATCGGCGTCGCCTGGATCTGCCTGATCTCCGCCGAGATGATCTCCGGCCGCCTGGGCATCGGCTACCAGACCTGGCAGAGCTACACGGTGGTCGACTACCCGGGCGTCTTCGTCGGCATGTTCACCATCGCCGCGCTGGGCGCCGCGACCTCCGGCGCCATCGAACTGTGCGGCCGGCGCATGACGCGGTGGCTGCCGAGAGGAGAGCAGAAGTCATGAGCACCGCGATCGAGATCACCGGCGCCACCCTGCGGCACGGCGCGCAGGTCGTCATCGACGGCCTCACGCTGTCCATCCCCGCCGGCGAGGTGCTGGTGGTGACCGGCCCGTCCGGCTGCGGCAAGTCGACGCTGCTCCGCGCGATCGCCGGGCTGCGGCCCGTCGACGACGGCACGATCGCCGTCGCCGGCGAGGCGATCACCGGTACGTCCCGCGACCGTGCGATGGTCTTCCAGGACGATGCCCTGCACCCCTGGCGCACCGTCCGGAAGAACATCCTGCTCGCTCTCACGCTGCGCGGCGTGCCGCGCAACCGGCGGCGCGCCGACGCCGACCGCTGGCTCGGCGAGATCGGGCTCGGCGACTTCGCCGATCACCTGCCGCGGGAGCTGTCCGGCGGCATGCGGCAACGCGTGCAGTTGGCGCGCGGTCTGGCCGGCGCACCGCGGGCGGTGCTGATGGACGAGCCCTTCGGCGCCCTCGACGCCCAGACGCGTAGTTCCATGCAGCAGTTGCTGATCCGCACCCTGACCGCCCACCCGGCCACGGTCGTCTTCGTCACCCACGACATCGACGAGGCCGTGCTGCTCGGCGACCGGATCGTCGTTCTCGGCCGCGCCGGTGAACCGGTCCGCGAGATCGTCGACGTGCCCGAACCGCGCACCGGATCCCCCGCGAACGATGCGGCCCGCGCCGCGGCCGCCGCAGCCCTCGTCTCTCCCGCCGCACAGCAGAAAGCCACCGCATGAGCGCCCCCGACCACACGCAGACCTTCACCGCCCCCGACCTCGCCGACGCCCGGCGCCTGGACTGCGACGTCCTGGTGATCGGCGGGGGCACCGCCGGCACGATGGCGGCGCTGACCGCCGCCGAGAACGGCGCGCAGGTGCTGCTGCTGGAGAAGGCGCACGTCCGGCACTCCGGCGCGCTCGCCATGGGCATGGACGGAGTGAACAACGCGGTGATCCCCGGCAAGGCCACCCCGGAGGACTACGTCGCGGAGATCACCCGCGCCAACGACGGCATCGTCGACCAGAAGACCGTCTATCAGACCGCCACCCGGGGCTTCGGCATGATCTCCCGTCTCGAGCGCTACGGCGTGAAGTTCGAGAAGGACGAGTACGGCGAGTACGCGGTGCGCCGCGTGCACCGGTCCGGCTCGTACGTGCTGCCGATGCCCGAGGGCCGCGACGTCAAGAAGGTCCTCTACCGGGTGCTGCGCCGCCGCGAGATGCGGGAGAAGATCACCATCGAGAACCGGCTGATGCCGGTCCGCGTCCTCACCGAAGACGGTCGTGCCGTCGGTGCGGCCGCCCTGCACACCCGGACCGGCGAGTTCTACGTGATCGGCGCCAAATCGGTGATCCTCGCGACCGGCCCGTGCGGCCGCCTCGGACTGCCCGCCTCGGGCTACCTGTACGGCACCTACGAGAACCCCACCAACGCCGGCGACGGCTACTCGATGGCCTACCACGCCGGCGCCGAGCTCAGCGGGATCGAATGCTTCCAGATCAATCCGCTGATCAAGGACTACAACGGTCCCGCCTGCGCCTACGTCGCCAACCCGTTCGGCGGCTACCAGGTGAACGCCGACGGCGACCGCTTCGTCGACTCGGACTACTGGTCCGGCGACATGATGAGCGAGGTGGTCCGGGAGATCGACTCCGCTCGCGGCCCGATCTACCTGAAGGTCAGCCATCTGCCCACCGAGACCATCGACACCCTCGAGTCGATCCTGCACACCACCGAGCGCCCGACGCGCGGAACCTTCCACGCCAACCGCGGGCACAGCTATCACACGCACGACATCGAGATGCACGTGTCCGAGATCGGTTTGTGCAGCGGGCATTCGGCGTCCGGGGTGTGGGTCGACGAGAACGGGGCGACCACGGTCGACGGCCTGTACGCCGCCGGTGATCTGGCCTGCGTGCCGCACAACTACATGATCGGCGCCTTCGTCTACGGCGAGCTGACCGGCGGTCACGCCAGCGACCGCGCCAAGACGGTCGCCGCGCCCGGCGAGCTGCCCGCCGAGCAGATCGCCGACGCCCACGCGCTGATCTACCGGCCGCTGGCGAACCCGGACGGTCCCCCACAGCCGCAGGTCGAGTACAAACTGCGGCGGTTCGTCAACGACTACGTCGCGCCGCCGAAGACCTCGAACAAGCTCGGTATCGCCATCGAGACCTTCGAGCGCATGAAAGGCGAGATCGCGCAGATGGGCGGGCGCACCCCGCACGAACTGATGCGCTGTGCCGAGGTGACCTTCATCCGCGACTGCGCCGAGCTCGCCGCCCGCAGTTCGCTGACCCGCACCGAAAGCCGCTGGGGTCTCTACCACCAGCGCGACGACCTCACCGAACGCGACGACGCGAACTGGGGCTACCACCTCAACGTGCGCAAGAACGGTGCCGGCGAGATGGAGTTCCTCGGCCGGCCCGTGGCCCCCTACCTGGTGCCCGTCGACGGCCTGGATCACCTTCCGCCGCAGGATCGTTCGGTGATAGACATCCGGCAGCCGGCGGCGAACGCGGGCCCGGGCGGGGGACTGTCCGCGGGGGCTCCGGTCCGGCCGGTCGCCCGCCCCGGAGCGGCCCCACGCCAGCGCGAGCCGCTCTCGCCGCGGATCGCCGAGCTCGTGGCCCTGGAGTCGGTGACCGTGGACGAGATCGCCGGCTATCTGACCGACGACGATGCGACGGTGCGCCGCACCGCGGTGGTCACCCTCACCGAACACACCCCGCCGGGGTTCGAGCTGGCGCTGGCCGCGGCGCTCGGCGACGCCGACGGCGGCGTCCGCCGCGGCGCCGTCGACGCTCTCCGCGAACTGGTGGAGGTGCTGGCCGGCAAACCCGACTTCGTCGCGGCGCTGCGCCAGGCCGCCGAGTCCGGCGATCCGCTGGTCCGCGCCGGGGTGCTCGACGTGCTGCGCGCACTGAAGGAGGCCGAGGCGGCGTTCTTCGCACGCTTCCTCGGCGATGCGCATCATCGGGTCCGGATCGAGGCCATCCGCGGTCTGGTCTCCCACGACGATGCGACGTCGATCGCGCTGGCCGCCGGCGACGCCGACCGCGAGGTCCGGGTGGTGGCCGCGCACGGGCTGGCGACCGTCGGTGCGGGTGCGGACACCCTGCGCCGGCTGGCGATCGATCCCGATCCGCTGGTGCGTGCGGCCGCTCTCGCCGCCCTGTCGACCCTCGGTGACCCCGAAGCCGACGGAAAGCTCCTGCGAAAAGCTCTGCGCGACAACGCCTGGCAGGTGCGCAAGGGGGCGGCGACCGGACTGGCGGTGGCCCCCGGCGAGGAGTCGGTGTCCGCACTGGCCCCGCTGGTGGCCGACCCGCACGGCGACGTGCGGAAGGCGGCCGTGCAGACGCTGCGACCCTGGTCCGACGACCCGGCGGTCGCCGAGTTGATGTCCGCTGCGGCCACCGATGAGGACGCCGACGTGCGCGCCGCCGCTCGCTGAGGTGTGCTTACAGGCCCAGGTCGCGCAGCACGGCGACCGCGGTGTCGGCCGGGGAGCCGTCCGCCGGGGTCACCACGATGTCCGGTCCGGCGGGCCGCTCGTAGGGCGAGTCGATACCGGTGAACTGGCTGATCTCGCCGGCGCGAGCCTTGGCGTAGAGCCCCTTCGGATCGCGGGCTTCGCACTCGTCCAGCGGAGTGTCCAGGAACACCTCGTAGAACGGCAGGTCCTGGGCCTCGTGGATCTCCCGGGCCCGCTGCCGCTCGTCGGCGAACGGGCTGATCAGCGAGACCAGCACCACCGCCCCCGAATCGGCGAACAGGGCCGCGACTTCGGCGGTGCGCCTGATGTTCTCGCGCCGGTCGTCGTCGCTGAAGCCCAGGTCCGAGTTCACGCCGTGCCGGAGGTTGTCCCCGTCGAGCAGATACGCCGGGCGCCCCTCGGCCACCAGGCGGCGCTCCAGCTCGACGGCCAGCGACGACTTCCCCGAGCCCGAGAGCCCGGTCATCCAGACGGTGGCGCCGCGGTGCGCCCGCTGCTGCCGGGTCACCTTGGTGTCCTGCCAGACCACGTTGGTGTCGTGCGCGACCGGTCCGGTGATCATGCCCGCGGCGACCGTCGCGTTGGTCCCCTCGTCGATCAGGATGAAGCTGCCGGTCTCGCGGTTGCGGCGGTAGTCGTCGAACAGCAGCGGCTGCTGGGCGTGCAGGGTGACCCGACCGATCTCGTTGAGCCGCAGGGAATCCGCCTCTTCGTCCCGGTGCAGCGTGTTCACGTCGAGGCGGTAGTTCAGGCCCGAGACGCGCGCCCGCGACTGCCGGGTCCCACAGTTGATCAGGTACGACGATCCCGGCGTCAGCGTGCTGCTCTCGGAGAACCAGCAGACCATCGCGTCGAGGTCGCGGTCGATGTGCGGCCGGTTGTTCGGCCGCACGATCATGTCGCCGCGCACGATGTCGATCTCGTCGGCGAGCTCCATCGACACCGCCATCGGCGCGAAGGCCTCGGTGAGTTCGGCGCCCCCCGGGCCCCACAGCTTCGCGATGGTCGTGCCGAAACCGCCCGGCAGCACCACCACCTTGTCCCCGACGGCGAAGACGCCGCCGCCGACGGTGCCCGCGTAGGAGCGGTGGTCGTAGCCGTCGCTGCGCTGCGGCCGGATCACGTACTGGACGCCGAACCGGGCGTCGATCAGGTTGCGGTCGGAGGCGATGTAGACGTTCTCGAGGTGACCGAGGAGCGGCCTGCCGTCGTACCAGCTCATCTCCTCGCTGTTGTCGACGACGTTGTCCCCGCGGAGGGCCGAGAGCGGGATGAAGGTCAGGTCGGTGACGTTGAGTTTGGCCGCGAAGGCGACGAACTCGTCGCGGATCTCCTCGAAGCGCTCCTGCGAATAGCCGACCAGATCCATCTTGTTGACGCAGACGGTCAGGTGCGGGATGCCCAGCAGCGACGACAGGAAGGCGTGCCGACGGGTCTGCTCCAGCACCCCCTTGCGGGCATCGATCAGGATGATCGCCAGGTCTGCGGTGGACGCGCCGGTCACCATGTTGCGCGTGTACTGCACGTGCCCCGGCGAGTCCGCGATGATGAACTTGCGCTCCGGGGTGGAGAAGTAGCGATAGGCGACATCGATGGTGATGCCCTGCTCGCGCTCAGCGCGCAGGCCGTCGGTCAGCAGCGACAGATCGGCGAACTCGTCGCCGCGGCCCGCACTGGTGCGCTCGATGGCCTCGAGCTGGTCGGCGAAGATCGCCTTCGAGTCGAACAGCAACCGGCCGATCAGGGTGGACTTGCCGTCGTCGACGCTGCCTGCCGTCGCAATGCGCAGAAGTTCGCCCGCCATCAGAAGTAGCCCTCTTTCTTGCGATCTTCCATGCCGGCCTCGGAGATCCGGTCGTCGGCGCGGGTCGCGCCGCGTTCGGTGACGCGCGTGGCCGCGACCTCCTCGATCACCTTCGCCGGGGTGTCGGCGTCGCTCTCCACGCAGCCGGTGCACGTGGCGTCGCCGACGGTGCGGAAGCGGACCCGCTCCACGTGGCCGATCTCGTCCGGGCCGATTTCGAGGAACCTGGTCTTGGCCAGCAGCATGCCGTCCCGCGGCACCACCTCGCGCTCGTGCGCGTAGTAGATCGACGGCAGGTCGATGCCCTCGGCGTCGATGTACCGCCAGATGTCCAGCTCGGTCCAGTTGCTCAGCGGGAAGACCCGGATGTGCTCACCGCGGTGGTGCCGGCCGTTGTACAGATTCCACAGCTCGGGCCGCTGGTTGCGCGGGTCCCAGGCGCCGAAGGAGTCGCGGAAACTGAACACGCGCTCCTTGGCGCGAGCCTTCTCCTCGTCGCGCCTTGCCCCGCCGAAGACGGCATCGAAGCGGTTCTCGGTGATCCCCCGCAGGAGCGCGGCGGTCTGCAGCCGGTTCCGCGAGGCCCCGACGCCGGTCTGCTCCACCACGCGGCCGGCGTCGATGTCGTCCTGCACGCTGGAGACCAGCAGCCGCACCCCGGACTCGGCGACCACGCGATCGCGATACTCGATCACCTCGTCGAAGTTGTGCCCGGTGTCGACGTGCATCAGCGGGAACGGCACGGGTGCCGGCCAGAAAGCCTTCCGGGCCAGGTGGAACATCACCACCGAGTCCTTGCCGCCAGAGAAGAGCATGCCGGGGCGCTCGAACGTGGCCGCCACCTCCCGGAAGATGTGGACGGACTCGGCTTCCAGCGCGCCGAGGTCTGACAACTCGTAGCCGTGGCCGTCCATCGGTCTCCTCACCGCTCCGAACGCGGAACGTCGTGCCGTCTGCCCTTTGGGCTCCGAGCCTAAGCCATTCCCTGGGAAGCACTTTGCCAGGGCGCGCGCCGTCCCCGGGAAGAAATTCTGCGGACGCACCAATCCGCGGCCGGTTCCCGCACGAAGCACACGCATACGGCCGACAAAGGAGGACCATGTGAGCACGCTCGACCTCACTGACCGCATCGACGTTCCCGGGGCGCTGCCCCTGACCGCGGCGCAACGCGGCATCTACTACGCCCAGCAGATCGACCCCGACGTGCCGATGTCGGTGGCCGCCTACGTCGAGTTCCACGGCGACGTCGACGCCGCGCGGCTCGACCGGGCGGTCGCCGAGACCACCGTCGAGTCGGAGTCCGGGCTGCTGCGGCTCGTCGAGCAGGACGACGACGAGCCGGCGACGTTCGTCGACACCGACCGGACGATCAGCCTGCGCCGCCGGGACTTCAGCGCCCACCCCGACCCGCGGGCGGCCGCTCTGGCGTGGATCGACCAGCACCGCTCGCAGGGCACCGACCTGTTCGCCGACGACCTGCTGCAGACCTACCTGCTGACCCTGGGACCCGAGCACAGCATCTGGTACTGCTGGGGCCACCACCTGAGCTTCGACGGCTACGCCGCGATGTACATGATGCTGCGGGTGGCCCAGCGCTACACCGCGGCCGGCGGCAGCCCCCTGCCGGACGCGGACGTCGCATCGATGGCGCAGATCAGTGAGATCGACGCCGCCTACCGATCCTCCGACCGCTTCGGCGCCGATCGCGATCACTGGGCCCACCGCCTCGGCGAGGAGCCCGCCGACCTGCCCGCCACCTCGTTCTCGACGCGCGCCGAGGCCGCCGCTCCGCTGGCCACTGTCGTTTCCGCCGCACTCGACGAGCAGCTGGTGGCCCGTGTCCGCGAGCTCGCCGGCGAGCTCGATGTACGCCCGGCCTCGGTCATCACGGCCGCGGTCGCGCTGTATCTGGCGCGCTGGAACGACGCCGACGAGGCCATGGTGAGCCTCCCGGTGGCGGTCCGCGACACCGATCTGCTCCGCACCTCCGCCGGACTCACCTCGAATGTGGTGCCGATCCTGAGCGGCCTCGTCGACGGCGATGCTTCGAGCGGCGGCGCCCGCCGGATCGGGGATTACATCCGGGCGGTGAACTCGGAGATCAAGGAAGCCGTGCGCCACCAGCGGTTCCGCCACGAGGACATCACCGCCGACGTGCTCGGCCAGTCCGGCGGACGTCGCGGCTTCTTCGGGCCGATGGTCAACGTGATGCTTTTCTTCTCGCACATCGACTTCGGCGATCTGCGCGGGGAACTGTCCATCTTGTCCACCGGACCGGTCGAGGATTCCTCGGTCAACGTCTACGACACGATGTTCGGCGGCATGCGGCTCGACCTCGAGGCCAATCCGCACATCTACGACCACGACCAGGTCCGCACCCACCACGCGCGGTTGGTCGACTTCCTCACCCGGTTCGTCGACGCCTCCGTGGACGGGCCGGTCGGCGCGGTGACCCTGCCGACATCTGCCGAGTGCCGCCGCCTCGAGGTGCAGAGCGCCGGCCCCCGGGCCGATTACGGCGACGCCGGACTGGCCGAACTGCTCTCGGCGGCACGGCACCGTTTCGGCGACCGGGCCGCGCTCATCGATCCGGAAGGGTCGACGATGTCGTACGCGCAGCTGCACGATCGCGCCCGGGCGGCCGCTCGCGCGCTGGGTGAACGCGGTATCGGTGCCGAGTCCGTCGTCGGCGTGCTGCTGCCGCGCGGCCTCGATCAGCAGGTCGCTCTGCACGCCGTCGTGCACGCGGGCGCCGTCTTCCTGCCGCTGGCGGTCGACGAGCCGGCCGACCGCCGCCGGCACATCCTGGAGACCGCCGATCCGGACCTGGTGATCATCGCCGAGGGAGCCGAGCCGGTCCCGGGCGTGGCCACCGCGACCCTGGCCGACCTGCACACGCCCGGGCCGATGTCCCTGCCCGAGGTGCATCCGGACAACGGCTCGTACCTGCTGTTCACCTCCGGCTCGACGGGCCGCCCGAAGGGCGTGCTGGTCAGCGGCCGCGCACTGGTCAACCGGCTGCACTGGATGCAGGAGGCCTATCACCTCACCCCCGAAGACCGGGTGCTCCACAAGACGCCGGCCACGTTCGACGTGTCGGTGTGGGAGTACTTCTGGCCGCTGCTGACCGGCGCGGGCATCGTCGTCGCCGCCCCCGACGGGCACCGTGACCCGTGGTACCTGCGCCGGGTGATCGCCGACCATCGGGTCACCGCACTGCATTTCGTGCCGTCGATGCTCGCCGCGTTCTCCGAGGCGCTGCCGGCCGACGACGAGGTGCGCACCGCATTGCGCTCGCTGCGGCTGATCTTCACCAGCGGCGAGGCGCTCACCCCCGGGGTGGTCGCCGCGACCGCGGCGCGCTCGAGCGCCCCGATCCACAACCTGTACGGCCCCACCGAGGCCGCCATCGACGTCACCGCGCACGACCACTGCGCCGGCGATGCCGACGTGATCCCCATCGGCGCACCGGTCGCCAACACCGCGGCACACGTGCTGGACCGGCGACTGCGACCACTGCCGACTGGAGCGGTCGGCGAGCTGTACCTGGCGGGTGTGCAGTTGGCCCGCGGCTATCACCGGGCCCCGGGTCTGACCGCGGACCGGTTCGTGGCCAGCCCCTTCGCCGCCGGCGAGCGTCTCTACCGCACCGGCGATCTGGTCCGCCGCCGCCCCGGCGGCGAACTCGAATACCTCGGCCGCAGCGACTCGCAGGTCAAGATCCGCGGCCAGCGGGTGGAACTCGGCGAGATCGAGGCGGCGCTGGCCGCGCTCGACGGCGTCCGGGCCGCCGCGGTGGTGGCCCGCGACGACCTGCTGGCCGAGCCGGTACTGATCGGTTACGCGAGTGCGCCCGCCGACTCCGGCCGCGATCTGCGGGCCGAACTGGCCGCGACGCTGCCTGCGCACATGATCCCGGCGGAGGTGGTGGTCCGTGACGTGCTCCCCACCAGCGCCAATGGCAAACTCGACCGCCGCGCCCTGCCCGAGCCGGGGCTGAGCGGCGGCACCCGTCAGGCGGGCTTCGTCGCACCGCAGGGCGGCCTGGAGCAACTGGTGCACCGCACGCTCTGCGCCGTCCTGGGCCGCACCGAGGTCTCGATGTCCGACAACCTCTTCGACCTGGGCGGCACCTCGCTGTCGGCCACCCGGATCGCCGCGCGCGTGTCGGCGGCCACGGGAGTCTCCCTGGGCCTGCGGGCGGTCTTCGACGCCGACGACGTCGCCGCGATCGCAGCGGCGGCCCGCCGCCTCGGCGCCGGCGAGGCGGAGGTCGCAGTCGAGCGCCCCGTCCCACGTGCCGTCGTCGACGGTCCGATCGCCCTCTCGCCGGCTCAACATCGCCTGTGGCTGGCCGCGCGGCTGCGGCCCGAGTCGGCCGCGGACTACAACATCCCGTTCAGCGTCCGGCTCATCGGGAAACTCGACGCGCCCGCGCTCGTGGCCGCCCTGAACGACGTGGTGGGCCGTCACGAACCGCTGCGCACCACGGTCGACGACCGGGACGGCACCGGCTACCAGCACGTCCACCCCGCGCACGGCCGGCTGATCGACGTCGGGGTCCATGGCCCCGACGACGCGGTGGGCAGTGCCCGCGACTTTGCGGCCACCCCGTTCGACCTCGCCGTCGACCTTCCGATCCGGGCACGCATCGTCGCCCGCGGGGACGATGACCACACCCTCACCGTGGTGATCCACCATCTCGCGGCCGACGGCTGGTCGCTCGGTCCGCTGGCCGCCGATCTGGCCGCCGCCTACCGCGCGCGCCGGGCCGGGCACGCCCCGGACTGGCCCGCGCTCCCGGTCAGCTACCGGCAGGCCGGCGCCGATCAGCTGCAGTGGCTGGCCGACCCCGACTCGTCGGCGGCGGCGCAACTCGACTTCTGGGCGCAGACGCTGGCGGGGGCACCGGCCGGCACCGAACTGCCCTACGACCGCCCGCCCGGCGGCGACGGCGGTCGGTCCGGGGCGGTGGTGAGCACCTCCATCGATCGCACCACCGCCGATGCCCTGGCCGCGCTGGCCGAGCGCGAACACGTCACCGTGTTCATGGTGCTGCACGCCGCGGTGGCCGCGCTGCTGCGCACCATGTCCTCCACCGACGACGTCGTGGTCGGCACGCCGGTCTCCGGCCGCGGCGCCGACGAGCTGGATCCGCTCGTGGGCATGTTCGTCAACACGCTGGCCCTGCGCACCCGGGTGGCGAAGTCGTCGTCGTTCGCCGACCTGCTCGGGCACGTGCGCGAGACCGACCTGGCCGCATTCGACAACTCCGGGGTGCCCTTCGACCGGGTGGTGGCCGAGTTGAATCCGCCGCGCAGCAGCAGCGGCCAACCGTTCTTCGACGTGACCGTGGCCCACGAAGACGCCCAGCGGATCGAGCTCGACTTCGCCGGGCTGTCCGCCACGGCCGCCAAGCTGGAGATCGGGGCCGCGAAGTTCGATCTGGAGTTCACGTTCGCCGGCCGTACCGGCACCGACCGCGACGCCCGGCAACTGGACCTGTTCCTCAACTACGCGACCGAGCTCTTCGACGCCGAGACCGCGGCCGCACTCGCCGCCCGCTGCGCGCGCCTGCTGCAGACCGTCGCCGCCGACCCCGACCGGCTCCTCGGCGACATCAGTCTGCTCGATGCCACCGAGCGTCTGGAGCTGGTGCCCGCGGTCGGCGGCGGCGCCCGCCCCGTCGAACACCTCTGCCGGCTGCTGAGCGCGGCGGTGGCCGCCGAGCCGCACGGCGCGGCCGTTGTCGACGCCGCCGACGGCCGCGCGCTGACCTACACCGAACTCGACGAGAGCAGCACGCAGCTCGCACGCCTGCTGATCGACGCCGGCGCCGCCCCGGAGACCTATGTCGCGGTATCGCTGCCGCGCGGCATCGACTGGGTGATCGCGCTGTGGGCGGTCGCCAAATCCGGCGCCGCCTGGGTGCCGGTCGATCCGGGTTATCCGGCCGACCGGATCTCCTTCATGCTCGACGACTCCGGCGCCGCGATCCTGCTGACCGACCAGGCGTCCGTGGCCGGACTGCCCGCCGCCGAGTCGGCGACGACGCTGGTGCTCGACGACGAGGACACCGCCCGCGCGTGGTCCGCGGCGTCGAGGGCACCGCTGACCGACGCCGACCGACGCCTGCCGCTGGACGTGGACCAGCCCGCCTACCTGATCTACACCTCCGGCACCACCGGCCGGCCCAAGGGCGTGGTGGTCGGCCACCGCGGGCTGGCCGACTTCGCCGCCGAGCAGGTCGCGCGCCTGGACCTCACACCGCACAGCCGCACGCTGCACCTGGCATCGCCGAGCTTCGACGCCTCGGTGCTCGAGGTGATCATGGCCGTCGGCGCGGCGGCCACCATGCACGTGGCCCCCGCGGGCATCGTGGGCGGCCGCGAACTGGCCGAGCTGATGACGCAGGCGCAGATCAGCCATGCCTTCCTCACCCCGGCACTGCTGACGACGATGGAACCCGACCAGTTCCCGGCCTTGCGCACCCTGGTGATCGGCGGGGAGGCGCCCAACGCCGAGGCGGTGCGACGCTGGGCGGTCGGCCGTCGCCTGATCAACGCCTACGGCCCCACCGAGGCCACCGTGGTCGCGACCATGTCACCGCCGCTGGGTGCCGGCGCCGACCTGACCATCGGCCGTCCGATCCGCGGCGTCTGCGCGCTGGTGCTCGACGAGCGGCTCGCCCCGGTGGCCCCCGGGGTGGTCGGCGAGTTGTATCTGAGCGGCCCGCACCTGGCCCGCGGGTACCACGGCGTGCTCGCGCTGACCTCGTCGCGCTTCGTCGCCAACCCCTACGGCGAACCCGGCGAACGCATGTACCGCACCGGCGACCTGGTGCGCTGGCGCGCCGACCACACCCTGGAGTTCCGCGGCCGCGCCGACGACCAGATCAAGATTCGCGGTCACCGCATCGAACTCGGCGAGATCGACGCCGCGCTGGTCGCGGACCCGTCCGTGCGCGACGCCGTCACCGTGGTGCACGGGGCCGCCGACCTGGCGCGGCTGGTCGCCTACGTGACCACGCCGAACTCTCACCCTCTCGACGACGCCGCCCTCCAGCGGCTGCGCGACCGCCTGTCCGGCCGCCTGCCGCGGCACATGATCCCGTCGTCGATCGTCGGCCTCGACGCGCTGCCCACGACGCCGATCGGCAAGATCGACGTGCGCGCGCTCCCCGCGCCGGAGGCATCCGGCACCGCGCACGTGCCGCCGGCCGGCGACACCGAACGCGCGGTGGCCGACGAGGTGGCGGACCTGCTGGCCCTCGATCGAGGCACCATCGGCCGCGACGACGACTTCTTCGAGCTCGGCGGCGATTCGCTGCTGGCCACCCGGCTGGCCGGTGCCCTGGAGCACCGCTTCGGCACCGCACTCAGCGTGCGCTCGGTGTTCGACGACGCCCGGATCGCCGCGATCGCCCGGCTGATCGACGCGATCGATCACGCCGCACCCGGCGACCCCGCCGCGGCCCCGGTACCGCTGCGTCACGATCCGGGCGCGGCGCCCGAGCCCGGCGCCGCCCAGCAGCAGCTGTGGTTCCTCAATCGCCTGACCGGCGACGAGGACGCCGGGGCGTACCACATCACCTTCGGCCTGGACCTGGCCGGCGACCTCGACACCGGCGTGCTGATGGACGCGATCGGCTACGCCGTCGACCGGCACGAGCCGCTGCGGACCAGCTATCCCGAGCGCGACGGACGGCCCACCCTGGCGGTGCACTCCGGCGCGTTGCCGGGTGCCGGCGACCGGCCGGCGGTCGTCGCCGTCGACGAGTGGGAGGACGCGGCCCGCACGTTCGCCTCGGCACCGTTCGACCTCACCGTCGACCCGCCCATCCGGGTGGCGCTGCACCGCATCGACACCGGCGACGAGGGCGGCACCCACCACCGGCTGACGGTGGTGATCCACCACATCGCCGCCGACGGCGCCTCGATGGCTCCGCTGGCCCGCGACATCGCGGGCGCCTACGCGGACCTGCGCGCCGGCCGAGCCCCGCACCGCCCGCCGCTGCCGGTCACCTACCGCGACTACCTGCAGTGGCAGCAGGAGAATCTCGATCGCCCCGAGCCGGAGTCGGCGACCACCCGCCGCGAGCACCTGACGCACTGGTGGCGCGAACGCCTCGACGGCATCGGCCATGCCGCGATCCTGACCCCCGACCTCGACGACGACGAGGCCGCCGGCCGCAGCGCCGAAGTGGAGGTCCCGTTCGGTCCGGCCCTGCGTGCGGCACTGCGGTCGACGGCGGACGCGGCGTCGACCACCGAGTTCATGGCCGTGCACGCGGTGCTCGCCGCCACGCTGCATCGCCTGCACGGCGACCCGGCCGTGCACGTCGGCACCGGCGTGAGCGACCTGGTCATCGGCACCCCGGTGGCCGGCCGGCCGGATCCACGCCTGGCCGACCTGGTCGGCATGTTCGTCAACACCGTGCCGCTGCGCACCGGTGTCGACGGCCGGCAGCGGTTCGACGACCTGCTGCGATCGGTGCACGCGCACGACCTCGAGGCCCTCGCGCACGCCGAGCTCCCGTTCGAGGACATCGTGGCCGCGACGGCGCCCCCGCGCACCGGGCGTCCGCCGATCTTCGGTGTCGTGCTGACCGTCGAGGACTCCGCGACCCCCGCCGCCCTCGACGTCGACGGCGCGTCCGTGCAGCTTCTGGCGGTGCAGACCGGAGGCACCCGCTTCGACCTGGAGGTGCGGATCCGCGACGGCGTCGCCCGCTTCATCTACGACGCCGGACGCTACAGCCGCGCCCGCATGACCGATCTGGCCCGGCGGTTCGCTGCGCTCGCGCAAGCGATCGCCGACGATCCGGGACGCCCGATCGGCGACTACCCGCTGGTCGACGACCAGCCGGCAGGGGCCGCCGGGGGTGCGGCGGTCGCCGCCGAGGCGGCGGCCCCGCCTCGGCACCTCGCCGATCTGATCGACGACGCCGTCGCCGCCCGCCCGGAGGCCATCGCGATGTGCGATGCCGCTGCGGAGCTGACCTACGCCGAAGCCGGTCGGCGCGCCGACCGGTGGGCCGCGCAGTTGCGCCGTCGCGGCATGGGCGGCGACGACGTCGTGGCCGTCGCCGTCGAGCGGTCGATCGATTCGGTGCTCGCGGTATGGGCGGTCGCCAAGGCCGGCGCCGCCGCCCTGCCGATCGACACCCGCCATCCCCCGCAGCGCATCCGCCACATGCTCGACGATTCGGGCGCGCGGCTCGGGATCACCACCACGAACCTGCCCGCCGAAGCCGCCGGGGACGTCGTCTGGGTGACCCCCGACGACCTGTCGGCCGCACCCGAACCCCTCCCCACCGAATCCCTGCCCGAGCCGCCGGCCCGGCATCTCGACGGCTGCGCCTACCTCGTCTACACCTCCGGCACCACCGGTCCGCCGAAGGCCGTCGCCGTCACGCATCGCGGGCTCGCACCGTTCGCGGCCGAGCAGACGCGCCGGTACGGGGTGGACGCGCAGAGCCGGACGCTGCACTTCGCCTCGCCGAGCTTCGACGCGGCCATGCTGGAGTTGCTGCTCGCCATCGACGCGGCGGCGACCATGGTGATCGCTCCGCCGTCGATCTACGGCGGCGACGAGTTGACCGAGTTCCTGGCGGATCAGCAGGTGACGCACGCCTTCGTCACTCCCGCGGCGCTGGCCGCCGCCGCTCCGCGCGAGCTTCCCGTGCTCGTCTGCCTCGGCGTGGGCGGCGAGTCCTTCGGCCGGGAACTGGTGACGCGCTGGGGTGCCGGGCGGCGGTTCGTCAACTGCTACGGCCCCACCGAAACCACCATCGTGGCGACGATGGCCGACCTGCGCCCCGGCGACCCGATCACCATCGGTGCGCCCGTCGACGGCGCCGGTGCGCTGGTGCTCGACAGCCGACTGCGGCCGCTGCCGCCGCACGCCCCGGGTGACCTGTACCTGACCGGCCCGGGCCTGGCCCGCGGCTACTTCGGCCGCTCGGCGCAGACCGCGACCCGCTTCGTGGCCGACCCGGCCCGGCCGGGCGCACGGATGTACCGCACCGGCGACTTGGCTTCCGCCTCCACCGACGGCGTCCTGACCTATCACGGGCGCAGCGACCGCCAGGTCAAGGTGCGCGGCTTCCGCATCGAGCTCGACGAGATCGACTCGCTGCTGGCCGCGCACCCCGATGTGGCCGTCGCCGTGACCACCGTGGCGGGCGACGGCGACACGGCCCGCCTGGTCGCCTACGTGACGGCGGCCGGGCGCACACCGCCGGACGAGGCCGCGCTGCTCGCGGCTCTCGCGCAACGGCTCCCCCGGCCGGCGGTCCCGTCGTCGCTCACCGTCTTGGACACGATTCCGACCACCGTCAACGGCAAGATCGACCACGCCGCCCTGCCTGCGCCGCGGCAACCCGCGGCCGCACCGGAGCGCACGCCCGGCACCCCGGCCGAGCAGTTGGTCGCCGACCTGGTGGCGGACGCCCTCGGCCTGCCCACCGGCAGTATCGGCGCCGACGACGACTTCTTCGCCCTCGGCGGCACCTCGCTGCAGGCGACCGGGTTGGTCAGCCGGATCAACTCCGTTCACCGCGGCGAGCCGATCCGGGTGCGCGCGGTCTTCGACCATCCGAGTGTCGGGGCCCTCGCCGCCCTGCTCGACGTCGACGGGCCCGGTGCGGCAGTCGCCGCGGACGCACCGGCCGACCCCGGGCGTCCGGCGCAGTTCCCGCTCGCGCCGATGCAGCGCCGTCTGTGGGCGCTGCACCGCGCGGACCCCGATTCGGTGGAGTACGCGATGCCGTTCGTCTTGCGTCTGCACGGCGTCTTGCACGCCGACGTGCTGCGCGCGGCGCTCGCCGACGTCGCGGCCCGGCACAGCGCGCTGCGCACCGTCTACGCGGATCTGCCCGACGGGCCGATCGGCACCATCATCGACTCCGGCGCAGCCCCGGAACTCCCCGTCGTCCGCGACCGGTCCCCCGAGGAAATCGCGGCCGAGCTGACCGGCCGCCCCTTCGACCTGACCCGAGAGCCGCCGTTGCGGGCGGCGCTCGTGCTCGACGACGAACGGTCCGCGGCCCTGGTCCTGGTCTTGCACCACATCGCCGTCGACGGCGCGTCGCTGCCGATCGTCGTCGGCGATCTGATCGAGGCCTACCGCACCCGCGTGGGCGGCGGGGGCGTCGCGTCCGCCGAGGCCGCGGTCCCGGACTATCGCGACTACGCGCTCGCCCAGAACCGCACGGCCGGCGGCGAGTCCCTCGACTACTGGGCGTCGGTCCTGTCCGGCGCCCCTGCCGAATCGAGCGTCCCCGCCGATCCCGCGCAGGCCGGCGCGTCCGGAGGCGGCACCGTGACCCTGCCCGTCGAACCCGACCTGCGCGTGGCGCTCGCCGAGTTCGCCCGTGAGCACTCCACCTCCGCATTCTCGGTGCTGCACGCTTCCTTGATTCTGCTGCTGCATCGGCTCGGGGCCGGCGAGGACCTGGTGATCGGCACCCCGGTGGACACGCGCGGCACCGCCGCGGGCGACTATCGCGGCGCGGTCGGCATGTTCGTCAACACCGTCGCCCTGCGCACCGCGGTGCGGCCGGCCGACTCGGTGCAGGCCCTGATCGATGCGGTGCGCACCGGCGATCTGGACGCCTGGGACCGGATCGACGCCCCGTTCGACGACGTGGTGTCCGCGGTCAATCCGCCGCGACTGCCCGGCCGCTCCCCGCTGTTCCAGGTGGCGTTGTCGGTGCACGAGTTCGGCGACGGTCTCGCCGGCGTCCGCCTCCCGGTGACCGACCACCTGCAGTGCGAGGTGATCGACGTGCCGTCCCCGGCCGCCAAGTTCGACCTGCAGTTCACGGCGACCGGCATCAGCGCCCACCACGCCGACGAGGCGGCGCTGTCGGTGGCCTTCGCGCGCAACCGCTACAGCGAACCGCAGGCGCGTGAGCTCGGCATCCGGCTGCTGCGCACCCTGCGCGCGATGCTCGCCGACCCGCAGCGGGTGGTCGGCGACCTGCCGATCACCGGTCCGCTGGAGGTCGCGGCCCTCTCCCCCGTGCGGGGCCGCCCTGCCGCCGCGCCGCGCACCTATGCCGAACTGCTCGACGCCGCCGCCGCGCGCAATCCCGAGGGCATCGCCGTCACCTCCGAGCGGCCCGACGGGGCGACGGTGACGCTGACCTACCGCGAACTCGCCGAGCGCGCCGACCGCCTGGCCCGCCTGCTGCTGGCCGAAGGCGCGGCCGACACTCCCGAAGCCGCGGTGGCCGTGGCACTGCCGCGGTCGATCGACGCGGTGATCGCGATCTGGGCGATCGTCCGCACCGGGGCGGCCTACGTGCCGGTCGATCCCACCTATCCGGCAGACCGGATCGCGCACATGCTCGCCGACTCCGGCGCGTCTCTGGTGGTGACCAGCACGGCAGCGGCGCCGAACCTGCCCGGGACGGCCCGGCCGCTGCTGCTCGACGAGCCCGCCGTGTCCCGGCGCCTGGCGGGGTTGCCGGGCACCGCGCTGACCGATGAGGAACTGCCGCGCCGGATCGACGTCGACCAGCTCGCGTACGTCATCTACACCTCCGGTTCCACCGGCGCGCCCAAGGGGGTGCTGGTGCCGCACCGTGGACTGGCGGCGGTGTACGACGAGCTCGCCGACGCGATGGCGCCCGGACCGGATTCGCGGGTGCTGCACTTCGCGTCGCCGAGTTTCGACGCCTCGGTGCTGGAGTTCCTGCTGGCGGCGGCCGGCGGTTCGACGCTGGTGATCGCACCGACAGACGTCTACGGCGGCGCCGACCTGGCCGGCTTCCTGCAACGCCGCGGCGTGACGCACGCCTTCATCACCCCGGCGGCGGTGGCCAGCATGGCTCCGGAGGACGTCATCTCGCTGACCACGCTGGCGGTCGGCGGCGAGGCGGTGACCGGCGACCTGGTGCGCACCTGGGCGCCCGGTCGCACCCTGCTCAACGTCTACGGCCCCACCGAGACCACGGTCATCACCACCGAGTCCGGGGCGCTGCGGCCCGACGGCCCGGTCACCATCGGGCGACCCGGGAACGGGGTGAGCGCCCTGGTACTCGACAGCCGCCTGCATCCGGTGCCCAGCGGTGTCGCCGGTGAGCTGTATCTGCTCGGCGGCCAACTGACCCGCGGCTACCACCGCCGGCCCGAGCTGACCGCCGCCCGGTACGTCGCCGCCCCGAGCATTCTGGGGCCCGATTTCGAGGGTCAGCGGATGTACCGCACCGGCGACGTGGTGCGGTGGACGCACGACGAGCAGCTAGAGTACGTGGGCCGCGCCGACGACCAGATCCAGGTGCGCGGCTTCCGCGTGGAGCTCGGCGAGATCGACGACGTGCTGTCGAGCGCACCGGGGGTCCGCGCGGCGGTGACCGTCGCCGACGCCTCACCGGGGTCGACGGTGCTGCACAGCTACCTCACGCTGACCGACCCGGCCGGCGAGTTCGATCCCACGGCCGCTCGCCGCTGGGCCGCTCGCACGCTGCCCCGGCACATGGTGCCGGCCACGATCACCGTGCTGGACTCGCTGCCGTTGACACCGGTCGGCAAGGTCGACCGGAAGGCGCTCGGCACACCGGCGGCTGCGGCACCGGCGAGCAGAACTTCTGCGTCCACAGCCGGTGCCGACGCGCTCACCCGGCGGGTCGTCGCCGTGTATTCCGAGGTCCTCGGCATCGACCAGGTGTCCCCCGACGACGACTTCTTCGACGTCGGCGGCAACTCGCTGCTCGGCACGACGGTGGTCACCCGCCTGCGGGAGGACGGCCACCAGATCTCCGTGGCCGACCTGTTCGCCGCCCCCTCGGCGGCCGAGCTCGCCGCGACCCTGGCGCCCGCGTCGGCGGGGCAGCGCACCCACGACGGCGTGCACCCCGCACTGGCGCCGCTGCTGACCCTGCGCCGCGGTGCACCCGGCAGCGAGCTCGCGCCGTTGTTCGTCGTCCATCCGGCGCTCGGCCTGTCGTGGAGCTTCACGACCCTGCTCGGGCACGTCCACGACGGCCGCGCGGTGTACGGGCTGCAGAACCCGGCGCTCTCCGGCGCCGCGCCGGCCGCCGGGATCGGCGAGTTGGCGGCCGACTACGTGCGGCGTATCCGCGAGGTGGCGCCGCACGGGCCGTACCGGCTGCTGGGCTGGTCGCTCGGCGGGCTGATCGCACAGGAGGCCGCAGTGATCCTGCAGCGCGCCGGGGAGACCGTGGAGCGGCTGATCCTGCTCGACTCGTACGTTCTCGCCGGCCGTCCGGAGCTCGCGCGCCCGGAGTCGTTGCGAGACCTGCTCGGTGAGTTCGGTGTCGACGCGTCGCAGGTTCCGGAAGAGCCCGACCCGGACACGGTCGCCGAGCTGTTGCGCGCGCACGGCGGACCACTCGCGGATCTGTCCGCCGACCAGCTCGGCGCCGTCGAGGCGGCGTTCACCTCGGCGGCCCCGCTCGCCGCGCAGTGGCTGCCCCGCGTCTTCGTCGGCGGTGCCCAGTTCGTCACCGCCACCGCCGGCGGCCCGCAGGTCGCGGCCCGCGACACCTGGGCGGGCCGCTTCACCGGCGAACTGAGCGACGTGCGCGTCGACTGCCCGCACGCACAGATGCTGCTGCCCGAGAACGTCGCCCACTACGGCCACGTCGTGGAAGGGCGCCCGGTGACCATCTGGCGCTCGGCGCGGCGCGGCACCACCCACCGAAAGGAATCGCAATGAGCACCAACCCGTTCGACGACGCCGAAGGAACCTTCCTCGTGTTGATCAACGACCAGAACCAGCACTCGCTGTGGCCGGAGTTCGCGCCGGTGCCGCGCGGCTGGACCGCCGTCTTCGGCCCCTCCGGTCGCGCGCCGTGCCTCGACTTCGTCGAGCAGCACTGGACGGACATGCGCCCGGCCGGCCTGATCGCCGCCATGGACGGTGCACAGGTGCGCTCGGCCGGGGCGACCACCGCAACCGAAGGAGGCGGTCGTGGGCCGACACCGCAACACTGATCTGGACGAGACGATCGCACTCGACACCGTCGACACGGACCTCGACACCGCCTGTGTTGAGGTGCCCGCCGAACGTGCCGCGCTGGAGTTGCGCGGCGTGTGCAAGACCTTCCCTTCCGGCCTGTTCGGCCGCGGGCCCGGTCACGTCGCCGTCGACGGCCTCGACCTGCGGGTGCCCGCCGGTTCCGTGCACGCGGTCCTCGGCCCGAACGGCGCCGGCAAGACCACGACCGTCTCGATGGTCGCCACCCTGCTCGCTCCCGACGAGGGCACGATCACCGTCGACGGCGTCGACGCGCGCGCCGACCCCGCACGGGTCCGGCGCCGCATCGGCGTCTCCGGCCAGTACGCCGCCGTCGACGGCACGCTGACCGGTTTCGAGAACCTGCGGCTGGTGGGGCAGCTCTATCAGATGTCCCGGAAGGAGGCGTCCCGGCGGGCCCGGGAGCTGATCGAGCAGCTCGGCCTCACCGCCGCCGCGGACCGCCCGATGCAAACCTATTCCGGCGGTATGCGCCGGCGCCTGGACCTGGCCGGCGCGGTGATCAATCGCCCGCGACTGGTGATCCTCGACGAACCCACCACCGGGCTCGATCCGCGCGGCCGCAGGCAGATCTGGGACGTCATCACCGAGCTGGTCGATTCGGGCACCACCATCCTGCTCACCACTCAATACCTGGAAGAGGCCGACGAGCTCGCCGACGAGATCACCGTGATCGACGGCGGAAAGGTCTGCGCCCGCGGCACGCCCGAAGCACTCAAACGCGAGCTCGGTACGGCCGTCCTCACCCTCGAGGTCGCCGCGCAGTCCACCGACCGGGCCGGCGACGTACTACTCACCCTCGGCGCGATCGGCACGGGGCGACCGGAGCAGACCGGGGCCACCGGGTTCCGGGTTCCGGTCGGGGACGGCACCCGCAGCGCGGTGTCGGCGGTGCAGGCCCTCGCGGCGTGCCGCGTCGACGTGGTCGATGCCGCCGTCGACGCGCCCACCCTCGACACCGTGTTCCTCGCCCTCACCGACGGCCTCGCGATCGGGTCGCCCGACCGTGGAGAGACCCGATGATGTTCGCCGACACCGCCGTGCTGGTGGAGCGCAATCTGATCACCGTCCGCCGCATCCCGACCCTGCTGCTGAGCGCCACCGTGCAGCCGTTGATGTTCGTGTTCCTGTTCGCCTACGTCTTCGGCGCCACGCTCGGCGGCGGCCCGTACCGCGAGTTCCTGATGGCCGGAATCTTCGCCCAGACCATGCTGTTCAACTCCGCGTTCACCACGGTCGGACTGGCCGGCGACATGTCCGGCGGAATCGTCGGCAGGCTGCGCTCGCTGCCGATGTCGCGGCTGGCGGTGATCACCGGTCGCGTGTGCTCGGACATGGTCCTGGGCGTCGTCGGCCTCGCGGTGATGGTGGGGTGCGGCTTGATCATCGGCTGGCGCGTGCGGGGCGACCCCGTCGACGCCGCTGCGGCGTTCGGCCTGTTGCTGCTGTTCGCGTTCGCGATGGCGTGGGTGGGCGCGGTGATGGGTTTGGCCGCCCGCAACGTCGAGGTGGCCCAGAGCATCGGTTTCCTGTGGATGTTCCCGGTCACCTTCCTGTCCAGTGCCTTCATCTCGGCGGCGAGTCTGCCCGGACCGTTGCGCCCGATCGCCGAATGGAATCCGGTCACGGCGGTGGCGACGGCCTGCCGGGCGCGCTTCGGCAACGCCGCACCGGACGACTTCCCGGTGCCGACGGGATGGCCGGCGGAGCACGCGTTCGGCTATGCGCTGACCTGGTGTGTAGCGATTACGCTGGTGTGCGTGCCACTGTCGATGCTGTTGTATCGACGCTCCACGCGTCGGTGAGTCAGAGCAGAACGGCGAGAGATGAAGGTGTGTGACGCTATGCCGGAACACCGTTGTCCCGACGATCGAGCCCATCGATGACCCGGTCGCAGGAACCCGACTTGACGGGCTTGCTGAGCGCCGCCGCCGACGGCGACCGCGAGGCTTTCACCGCCCTCTACGACCTGACCAGCGCCCGCGTGTACGGTCTCGCGCTCCGCATCCTGGCCGACCGCAGTCACGCCGAGGAAGTGGTGCAGGAGTCGTACCTGCAGTGCTGGCAGCAGGCCGACCGGTTCGATGCCCGCCGGGGCACCGCCCTCGGCTGGATGATGACCATCACCCATCGCCGCGCGGTCGACCGGGTCCGCGCCGAGCGGTTGCACCGCCGCCGCAGCGCCGAGTATGCGAGTGCCGGAGCCGCCGTGCCCGAGCCGCCGGTCGGTGAAGACGTCGAGCGTCGCGATGAGGCGGTGACCCTGCGGCAATGCTTGGGCCTGCTCACCGCCCTGCAACGCAGCACCATAGAAATGTCGTACTTCGGAGGCATGTCCTATCCCGAAGTGGCCGAACACACCGACACTCCGCTGCCCACCATCAAGTCGCGTATCCGGGACGGGCTGCGCCGTCTGCGACGGTGCGTTTCGGAAGGAGCATCATGACCACTCCCGAACCCGGTCGGCTGCGCGAGGACCTGGACCTGTTCGCCGTCGACGCTCTGCCGCCCGGCGAGCACGCCCGGTTCGCCGCCGAACTCGCACGCCTGCCCGCCGCGCAACGCGCCGAGTTCGAGGCGCAGATCGCCGAGATGCAGGCGGTGATGGCGGAGTACGCCGCGCGCTACTCCGACCGCGCACCCGAGGAACTGCGGCAGCGGGTGCTCGCCGATCACGCCGCCGCGCACCCGTCGGACCGGGAAGCCGGCGATGCGCCGCCCGTCGCCCGGATCGATCGAACACGACGCCGCCGAGGGCGGGCGGCGATCGCCGTCGCCGCCGCAGCCGTCGTCGTCGGGGTCGCGATGGGCGCCGGGGTCCTCATCGGGCGCGCCAGCGCACCGCGACCGCCTGCCGACGCCGTCGTCGAAGCGGCCGGCGCCGTGTTCACCGCTCCGGATGCGCAACTGGCGAGCAGCGCACTGGCCGACGGTCGCGGCATCCTGACGGTCGTCAGTTCGCAAGAGCGTGATCAGGCCGTCGTCACGCTGGGCGGCGTGGCCAACCCGGTGCCCGCGGACCGGGTGCTGCAGTTGTGGAAGCTCGACGGCGGCTCCACGCCCGTTTCGGCGGGCCTGTTCAGCGCGCCCGGCGGCGCCCCCGTCGTCGTCGACGATCTCGCTGCCGTCGCGGCGCTGGCGGTGACCCTGGAGCCCAGCGGCGGTTCGGCTGCTCCCACCACCCCGATTCTCACGGAACTGGCCCTCTGACGCCGACGCGGATTGCCGACCGGCGGAAACACGGGTAATTTTTACGAGTAAGGGTTGTATTTATTTCGGGAGGGTCCATGTCCGACGTCACCATCGATGTGCGCGAGATCGCCAAGCCGCAGCGGCACCCGAAGATCTTCGGTCTCTTCGACGGTCTCGGCGTCGGCGAGGCTGTGATCCTGATCAACGACCACGACCCGCGTCACCTGCACGATCAGTTCGAGGAGCGCAACCCCGGCGGCTACGAGTGGGAGTACCTGGTGCGCGAGCGCGGCGACTACCGCATCCGCATCGGCAAGACGCTCGGCGCGCCCGTCCCCCGCCGACTCGGCAACACCGCCGCCGCGCTCGCCGGCGGCGGACCCGGTGTCGCCTGGCAGCTCGACGTCCCCGACCGCGGCCTCGACTCCAACGTCATCACGATCGCCCCGGGCGGCGGCATCGGCGAGCACACCGGTGCCGAGGTGGACGTGTTGATCCACGTCCTGGCCGGCGGCGGCACCCTGGGCACCGCGACCGGACCGGTCGAGGTGACCGCCGGGGACCTGCTCTGGCTGCCGAAGGGTTCGCGGCGCTCGTTCAGCGCGGGAGTGGCCGGCCTCAGCTATCTGACGGTGCACACGCACCGCGAGCCGACCCTGACCATCACCCCCGCGGCGGGGAGGTGATGCGCCCGTGACCTATGTGATCGCCCAGCCGTGCGTCGACGTGCTCGACCGCGCCTGCGTCGAGGAGTGCCCGGTCGACTGCATCTACGAGGGCGGCCGCGCCCTCTACATCCATCCCGACGAGTGCGTCGACTGCGGCGCCTGCGAACCGGTGTGCCCGGTGGAGGCCATCTTCTACGAGGACGACCTGCCCGACGAGTGGCTCCCGTACCTCACCGACAACGCCGACTTCTTCGTCGAGACGCTGCCGGGCCAGGACGCGCCGCTGGGATCGCCCGGCGGTGCGGCCAAGCTCGGCGCGATCGGCGGCGACGCCCCGCTGGTGGCCTCGCTGCCGCCGCAGGACACGGACACCTGAGCGATGGACCTGCGCGAGGAACTGCTCTCCGCGCTCCGCGCCGGGGACGGTCCGCAGACCCTCGCCCGGCTGGCGCAGGCGGTGCAGCGGCCGCCGACCACGGTGCGTTTCCATCTGGCCGGGCTGCTCGACGACGGGCTGGCCGAGGCCACGCCGCTGCCGCCGGCTGGACCGGGACGGCCGCAGCTGGCCTATTCGGCGCGCGCGTGCATGGATCCGGCCGGTTCCCGGGAGTTCGGTCTCCTGGCCGGGGCCCTGGCGGCCGCACTCGACGCCGACCCGGACGGTGCGGCCAAAGCCGCCCGCTCCGGCCACCGGCTGGGCACGGTCCAGGCCGATCCGTGCACCGGCACGATGGAGGATCTGCTGTCGGTGCTGACCGGGATGGGCTTCTCCCCCACCGCCACCGGGTCCCGCATCCGGCTGCAGCGATGCCCGTTCCTGGAGGCCGCCCGCGAGCATCCCGCGATCACCTGTTCGGTGCACCGCGGACTGATGCAGGGGGTGCTCGACGCGCACGGCGATCGGCGGCGGGCCGACCTGGACCCCTTCGTCGACGGCGATCACTGCCTGGCCACCATCGGCCCGCCCCGGTCCGCCGGGGCCCCGGCGGTCCGGTGAACCCCCTCAGGCGAAGGCGCTCACACCGGTCTCGGCGCGTCCGATGAGGAGTTTCTGGATCTGGCTGGTGCCCTCGTAGAGGGTCATCACGCGGGCATCTCGGAGATACTTCTGCACCGGGTACTCGTCGATGTAGCCGTAGCCCCCGAGCGCCTGCACCGCCAGATTGGCGGCCTTGACCGCCGCCTCCGAAGCGAACAGCTTGGCCTTCGACGCCGGGACCGCGACGGGTTCGCCGGATTCGATCGCGGCGGCGGCCTTCCAGGTGAGCAGCCGGGCGCAGTCGGCGTCCACCGACATCTCGGCGATCATGTCCTGGATCAGCTGGAACGACGCGATGGGCCGGCCGAACTGGGTGCGCGCGGTGGTGTACTCCACCACGGTGTCCAGGCAGCCGGCGACGATGCCGGTGCAGCCCGCGCCCACCGACACCCGGCCCTTGTCCAGCGACGTCATGGCGATGGCGAAGCCCTGGCCCTCCTCGCCCAGGACGGCGTCGGCGGGCACACGCACCCCGTCGAAGCGCAGTTCGGCGGTGGCCTGCCCGCGCAGCCCCAGCTTCCCGTGGATCTCGGTGCGCTCGAAGCCGGCTGAATCGGTGGGGACCAGGAACGCCGAGACGCCCTTCGGACCGGCACCACCGGTGCGGGCGAAGACGACGCAGACGTCGGCCCAGGTGCCGTTGGTGATGAAGATCTTGTTGCCGGTGATCACCCAGTCCGTGCCGTCCCGGACCGCCCGGGTCTTCAGGTTCGCCGGATCCGAGCCGCTGTCCGGCTCGGTCAGACCGAAGCAGCCCAGGAGGGAGCCGTCGGCGATGCCGGGCAGCCAGCGCTGCTTCTGCTCGTGCGTGCCGTGGCTCAGGACGATCTTGCCGAACAGCCCCATCGACACCGAGACGATGCCGCGCACCGACGAGTCGGCCCGCCCCAACTCCTCCATGCCGAGGCAGTAGGTGATGTAGTCACCGCCCAGGCCCCCGTACTCCTCGGGGATGGTCAAACCGAAGAAGCCGACCTCACCCAGTTTGGGGATGATCGAGGTGTCGACCGATTCGCGGCGGTCCCACTCGGCTCGGAAGGGCACCACCTCCTTGTTCAGGAAGTCGCGTGCGGTCTGCTGGAACGCCCGCTGTTCGTCGGTGAGGGTGAAGTCCATCAGAGCGCCTTTCCGAGACGGTTGCCCGCCTGGTCGTAGTGGTAGAAGCCGCGGCCGGTCTTGCGGCCGAGATGCCCGTCGGCCACCAGGGCGGCGACGGTGTCCGACGGCTTGTCGGCGGCGTCGCCGGTGTCGGCGTAGCGGGCGGTCTTGGTGAGGTAACCGATGTCGATCCCGGTCAGATCCATCAGCTCGAACGGCCCCATCGGGTAGCCGAGCGCGGTGCGGGCCGCGGTGTCGATGGCCTCGATGTCGGCGTAGCCGCCCTCGTAGAGGGCGAGCGCCTCGTCGCGCACCGCGCCCAGGATCCGGTTGGCGACGAAGCCCGGGATCTCCCGGTCCAGGACCACCGGCACCTTGCCGAGGCCGGTCACGAACTCGGTGGCCTCCGCGGCCACCGCGTCGGCCGTCTCCGGTCCGCGGACCACCTCCACGCACGTCATCACCAGGGCCGGGTTGAAGAAGTGGAGGTTGACGAAGCGGTCCGGCCGCCCGGTGGCCGAGGCCAGCGACGACGGCACGAAGCTCGAGGAGTTGCTGGCGAAGACGGTGCCGGGGCCGCAGCGGGCGTCCAGGTCGGCGAACAGTTCCCGTTTGGCCTCCAGCTTCTCCACGATCGCCTCGATCACCAGGTCGGCGTCGGCGGGCGGGACGGTCGCGGCCTCCCACCGCGCCCAGGCCTGTGCCACCTCGTCGGCGCTGCGGCGGCCCTTGGCCACCATGGCGTCGGTGCGCTCGCGCAGTTGGGTCCGGGCCCGGTCCAGCGCCGCCGGATCGGCGTCGGTCAGCGTCACCCGGTGGCCGGCCAGGGCGCAGACCATGGCGATCTGCGAGCCCATCGCGCCGGCGCCGACCACGGCGACGTGCCCGATGCGCGCGGTCATCGGCCGCTCCATTCCGGGGTGCGCTTGCCGAGGAACGCGGCGGCGCCCTCGGCCTTGTCAGCGGTGGTGTACAGCAACGACTGCGCCAGCCGCTCCACCACCTGACCGGTCCGCTGGTCGGCATCCATGCCGGTGCGGATGACGAGCTTGGCCAGCCGGATCGCGACCGGCCCCTTGGCCAGGATCTTCGCCGCGGTCGCGCGGGCGGCGTCCACCACGGCGCCGTCCGGCGCCACCTCGGTGACCAGTCCGGCGGCCAGCGCCTCGTCGGCGGTGAACACCCGGCCGGTCAGGATCGCCTCGATCGCGCGGCCCACCCCGATCAGCCGGGCCAGCCGCTGGGTGCCGCCGGCGCCGGGCAGCACCGACAGCGTCGTCTCCGGCAGCCCGAAGCGGGCCGAGGCCGCAGCGATCCGGATGTCGCAGGCCATGGCCAGTTCGCAGCCGCCGCCCAGCGCCCAGCCGTTGACCGCCGCGAGGGTGGGCTTCGGGTAGTCCTCGACGGTGTCGTAGAGGCGCTGCATGGTCGAAGCCAGCCCGGAGTGCAGATCGTAGTTCGCCAACTGGCCGATGTCGGCGCCGGCGGCGAAGGCCCGGTCGCCGGCCCCGGTGAAGATCACGGCGCCGACGGAGTCGTCGTCGCGCAGCGCGTCCAGGGCCGCCGCGATGTCGGCCTGAACCTGTGCGTTGATCGCGTTGCGGACGTCCGGCCGGTTCAGGGTGAGCACGGCCAGGCCGTCGGCCACCTGCACGTCGAGAGTCTGATAGTCGGTCACGCCTTCTCGCCCTCCGTCAGGGTCGAGCGCAGATGGAATTTCTGGATCTTGCCGCTCGGTGTGGTGGGCAGCGCCTCGAGCACTTCGAGCCGCTCAGGCCAGTACTGCTTGGCCAGCCCCTTGCTCGCCAGATACTCGCGCATCTCGTCGAAGGTGAAGCCGTCGGCGTCGGGCTTGAGCACCACGCACGCGCAGGCTCGTTCCTGCAGCCGCGGATCGGGCAGCCCGACGAGCGCCACGGCCTCGATCTTCGGGTGCTCGTAGAAGACGTTCTCCACGAAGGCCACCGGAATGTTCTCCCCACCGCGAATGATGATGTCCTTGGTGCGGCCGGCGATCTTCAGGTAGCCGTCGGCGTCGATCACCCCGAGGTCACCGGTGTCGAACCAGTCGCCGTCGAAGGACGCACGGGTGTCGTCGAGCCGATTCAGGTAGCCGACGAACAGCGACGGTCCGCGCACCTGCAGGCGCCCCTGCTGCCCGGCCGGGAGGTCGGCGCCGTCCATGTCGACGGTGCGGATCTCCATTCCCGGCCACGGGTAGCCGTCGGTGCCGACGATCTTCTCGATCGGCGATCTCGGGACGCCCAGGGTCACCAGAGCGTTCTCGGTCTGGCCCCAGCCGCCCAGGACCACCATGCCGGGCACCGTCTCGCGGGCCTGGTCGACGATCGCCCGCGGGATCGGTGCGCCCATGCAGCAGAAGAGCTTCAGGCTGCTCACGTCCGAGTACGGCAGGTTCTCCGCGGCGATGAAGTCGTGCAGGAACGGGGTGGCGCCGGAGGTGTAGCTGATGCGGTGTTCGCCCACCAGCCGCACGAACTCGGTGCGGTCCCAAACGTCCTGCAGCACACAGGTGGCGCCGTTCTGCACGTTGAGCCGGGCCCCGTACAGGAAGCCCGTCAGGTGCGCGAGGGTGGAGGCGATGTGGAAGACGGTGTCGTCGGTGATGCCCAATCGCGCAGGGAGGGGCAGATTGGCCGCCACCAGGGTGTTGTGGGTGTGCATAACGCCCTTGGGTTCTCCGGTGGTGCCGGAGGTGAAGATCAGCAGAGACACGTCGTCGCCGGCCGGATGCAGCGCGGCGAGCGCGGTCGGGTCGCGGCGCGTCTCCCACGGCGTCGCCATGAACTCGTCGAAGCTGGAGCCGACCACCAGCGTGTGTTCCAGTGACGGCAGCGCGCCGTCCAGGCCGGCGTACATGGCCGGATAGTCGAAGTCGCGGAACGATTCCGGAATCACCGCCACCTTGCTCCCGGCGAGCCGGATCATCAAGGCCACCTCGCGTTCCCGGAAGATCGGGACGAGCGGATTGCTGATCGCGCCGATCCGGGTGGCCGCGTAGTGCACGACGATCCACTCGATCCAGTTGGGCAGCTGGAAGGACACCACGTCGCCCGGCTGCACCCCGAGTTCGAGCAGTCCGAGGGCGCAGCGGTCCACCTCGGCGCGCAACTGCGCGTACGTGATCTGGCGCCGGTGGTCGATGAAGGCCACCTTGTCCGGTGTCGCGGCGGCGACGTCGTCGAGGTAGTCGGTGATGGTGCGATCGATCCAGTAGCCGCCGCCGTGGTACTTCGCGGACAGCTCGGGGGTGAGGAGGGTTTCCACGGGTCTCGCCTCCGTCAGCTCATGGTGAGACCGCCGCTGACGCTGACGGTCTGGCCGGTGATGAAACCGGCGTCGTCGGATGCGAGGAACGCCACCGCGGAGGCGAGGTCGTCGGGCTGGCCCAGGCGGCGCATCGGGATGGCCTTCTGCAGGGCTTCGCGCAACTTCTCCCCGCCCATGGAGGCGAAGAGGGCGGTGTCGGTGGGGCCGGGGCAGACGCAGTTGACGTTCACCGAGTTGCGGGCGGTCTCGCGGGCCAGCGACTTGGTGAAGGCGATGACGCCGCCCTTGGCCGCGGCGTAGACCGCTTCGCCGGACGAGCCGACCCGGCCGGCGTCCGAACCGAGGTTCACGATCTTTCCCGAACCCTGCTCGATCATCAGCGGAGCGACCTTCTTGCACGTGTTCAGGACGCCGTAGAGGTTGATACCGATGATGCGGTCCCAGGTCTGCGGGGTGGAGTCGACGAAGGGCTCCCCCTTGTCCCAGCCGGCGTTGTTCACCAGAACGTCGATGCGGCCGAAGCGTTCGACTGCCACGTCGACGGCGGCGTTCACGCTGTCGCGGTCGGTCACGTCGACCTGCAGGCCGATGGCGCCGTTGCCCAGCTCGGCGGCGGTCTGCGCCGCGGTGTCGGCGTTGAGGTCGGTGACGACGACGGTGGCGCCGTCGGCCGCGAGCCGGCGGGCGATGGCGGCGCCGATGCCCTGGCCCGCGCCGGTGACGAAGGCGATCTTCTGGTCGAGTCGGGTGGTCATGTGAATGCTCCTGTGGTGGGAAGGAAAGAGGTCAGCGTGATGTGGGTCAGGGCGCGTAGCCGCGGCCCAGGAGATTGCGGGAGATGACGAGCTTGGAGACCTGCGCGGTGCCGTCGCCGATCTCCAGGCCGATCACGTCGCGCAGCCGCTGGCCGACCTTGTGCTCGGTCGAGTAGCCGATGTGGCCGAGGGTCAGCAGGCACTGGTGAATGACGTCGACGGAGAGCTTGGGGGCCCAGAACTTGGCCATCGCCGCCTGCGCGGAGTGGTCGAGGCCGTTGTCCTTGCGCCACAGCGCCTCGTAGCAGACGTGCCGGGCGCCGGTGACGTAGGTGGCCGACTCGGCGAGCGGGAACGAGACGCCCTGGAACTTGCCGATCGGCTGCCCGAAGGCCTCCCGGTCGCGGGCCCACTGCATAGCCTCGTCGAGCGACTGCTGCGCGGCGCCCAGGCAGAGCAGCCCGATGATGGCGCGTGAATAGTCGAAGCCCTCCATCACCGAGACGAAGCCGCCGCCGGGCTCGCCGATCATGCGATCGGCCGGCACCGCGACGTCGTCGAAGTAGATGGTGGCGCGGCCGATCGCGCGGCTGCCCAGATCGTCGAAGGCGGTGCGGGAGATCCCCGGGGAGTCCATGTCGACCCAGAAGGCCGAGACGCCGCGCGCCCCCGGGCCGCCGGTGCGCGCCAGAACGACGGCCTTGTCGGCCGCCATGCCCAGGGTGATCGAGGTCTTCTCGCCGTTGAGCACCCAGCCGTCGCCGGTCTGACTCGCCCGCAGCGTGAGTGCTGCGGCGTCGGTGCCGTGCCCCGGCTCGGTGATCATGATGCACGGGACCGTCTCGCCCGAGGCGATCGGCGGCAGCCACGCCCGCTTCTGTTCCTCGGTGGCGTTGCGGACGATGATGTCGCTGATCAGTGCGGTGTTGATGATCAGGTATCCGGCGTTGAAGTCGGCACGGCCGACCTCTTCGGCGGCGATGCCGGCGATCACCGCGGTAGCCTCCTGGCCGCCGTACTCGTCCGGGATCCGCAGACCGTTCAGGCCCATCTCGGCCATGTCGCTCACCTGCTGCCGGCGCAGCTCGGCGGTCTTGTCGTCGGCCTGGTAGTGCGGGGCGAGCACCTTGTCCGCCCAGCGGGCCATCTCGGTGCGGAAGACCTCCTGGTCTTCGTCGAAGCCGTAGTCCATCGCGTGTGCCTTCCGATTCCCTGTGCGTAGATCGACTGTGTGCGGGTCAGTGCCAGGCCACGTGCGGGCCGAAGTCCGGGGTGCGCTTCTCGGCGAAGGCCTTGGCGCCCTCCATGCCCTCGTCGGAGACGCCGAACATGTCCAGTGCGGTCATCGCCATGTTCGACAGGCCCAGCTGGTGGTCGCTGTCGGCGTTGAACGACTGCTTGAGGAACTTGATGGCGGTCGGACTCAGGGCCGCGACCTCGTCGACCCAGGACTTGGCCTCGGTCAGCAAATCGGCGGCCGGAACCACCTTGTTCACCAGGCCCATCTCCAGGGCCTGATCGGCGGTGTACTGGCGGCAGAAGAACCAGATCTCGCGGGCCTTCTTCTCCCCGACCACGCGGGCCAGGTAGGCCGAACCGAATCCGGCGTCGAACGAGCCGACACGCGGGCCCGCCTGCCCGAAGCGGGCGTTGTCGGCGGCGATCGAGACGTCGGCCAGCACCTGCAGGACGTGGCCGCCGCCGATCGCGACGCCGTTGACGGCGGCGATCACCGGCTTGGGGATGTCGCGCATCAGCTTGTGCAGGTCGCCGATGCGGAAGCGGCCGAGTTCGCTGGGGCCGTAGTCGCCGGTCTCGGCGCGCTGCTTCACGTCGCCGCCGGTGCAGAAGGCCTTCTCCCCGGCGCCGGTGAGGATCACCGCGCGCACGGCCGGGTCCGTCCAGGCGTCTTGGAAGGCGGCGATCAGCTCGTCGACGGTCTGGGCACGGAAGGCGTTGTAGCGATCCGGCCGGTTGATCGTGATGATCCCGGCGGGACCGTCGACCTGGTAGGTGATGTCTTCGAACTGAGCCATGGGAACTCGCCTTTCCAACGGAATGAATATTGGTTCACGTACGATGAATGTATGTTCATCTCGTCACCGCGTCAAGAGCCGCCGCCCGCGTCGGCGCTAGAGTGAATCGATGTTCAACCCCAGGGAGGTGCCATGACCGGTAGTCCGACCACACCCAGCGCCACCGAGGCCGCCCGCGCAGCCGGGGCCGCCGTGCGCTCGCGCCAGATCCTCGACGCGGCGGCCCGCCTGATGGAGAATCGCGGCTCCGAGTCGGTCTCGATGCAGGCACTCGCCCAGGAGGCCGGCGTCAGCGTCGGCCTGATCTACCGCTACTTCGGCGGCAAAGACGAGGTGCTGCTGGCGGTGATCGTCGACGTCTTGAACGCCTTCGCCGCCGACGTGCCGCCGGCGATGGAGGCCGCGGGCGACGATCCCGTGCGCCGGCTGGCCGCGGCCTTCGAGGCCTACTGCCGCGTGATCGACCGCTACCGGCACGCGGCGGTCCTCACCTACCGGGAGAGCAATGCGCTGTCGGCGGAGGGCCGCGAGAAGATCAAGCGCCTGGAGGTGACCACCAGCGAGCCGCTCCGCGAGGCCGTCCGGGACGGCGTCGCCGCGGGGCTGCTGGAGACCGACGACGCCGACCTCGTGGCCTACAACCTGCTGCTCCTGGCCCATTCGTGGGCACTGAAGCACTGGTACTTCGAGCGCACGCTGACCCTGGAGCAGTACATCGCAGCACAGCGCGCGCTGGTCCTGCGCGCGGTGGTCCCCACGGAACGTCGGGCCGAGTACGCCGACCTGCTCGGCGCCTGAACTACCAACCAAGCATTTGCTAGGTTAAGCTCGGGGCATGAGCGATGCCGTCATCCCACCGCCTTTGGGCCCCGACGATCTGACCGCCGATTCGAGCCCGGTCGCCTACCAGACCGGCGGCCCGGACGGCGCGGTCGCCTACGTGACCCTGAATCGACCCGAGTTCCGCAACGCACAGAACTCGGTGATGACCTATTCCCTGGACGCGGCCTTCCGCAAGGCGACCGACGATCCCGGCGTGAAGGTGATCGTGCTGCGCGCCGAGGGCAAGCACTTCTCGGCCGGGCACGACATCGGCACGCCCGAGCGCGATCCGCACGTGCCCTACCCCAACGTCGCGGCCCTGCACTGGGACCACACCGACGGCTCCGGCGACGCAAGCGGCAAGAGCATGTCCGCCGATCAGCGGCTGGCGCGCGAGATCGAGGTGTACGTCGGGATGTGCCGGCGTTGGCGGGACATGCCCAAGCCGCTGATCGCCCAGGTGCACGGCGCCTGTATCGCCGGCGGTCTGATGCTCGCCTGGGCCGCGGACTTCATCGTCGCCTCCGACGATGCCTTCTTCTCCGATCCCGTGGCGCGCATGGGGATTCCGGGTGTCGAGTACTTCGCGCACGCCTACGTTCTGGGGCCCCGCCGGGCCAAGGAGATCCTGATGACCGGTGAGCGCTTCACCGCACAGCAGGCCCTCGACTGGGGGATGGTGAACCACGTGGTCCCGCGCGACGAGCTCGCGGCCAAGGTCGACGACATCTGCGCCAAGATGGCCGAGATGCCGATGCAGGGCCTGTTCCTGAGCAAGAAGGCGGTCAACATCTGCGAAGACCAGATGGGCATGCGCAACGCGATGGACTCGGTCTTCGGCTGGCACCACTACGCGCACAGCGCGAACGCCGAGACCGGTGACTCGCTCGCCGGCATGGACGCCAAGTCGATGAAGTCGGCGGGAGAGCGGCGCTGATGGATCTGCACTTCGACGACGCCGCCCAGCAGTTCCGCGCACTGGTGCGCAGCTGGCTGGCCGATCACGTTCCCGCACAGCCACTTCCGTCCATGGACACCGCTGAGGGCTTCGAGGCGCACCGCGCCTGGGAGGCCGAGATGGCGGCCGACAACATGTCGGTGGTGAGCTGGCCGACCGAGTACGGCGGGCGCGACGAGCCGCTGCTGCACTGGTTGATCTTCGAGGAGGAGTACTACCGCGCGGGCGCACCGGGCCGGGTCTCCCAGAACGGCATCTTCCTGCTGGCGCCGACCCTGTTCGAGCACGCGAACCCCGATCAGCTGGCCCGGATCATGCCCCGCATGGCGCGCGCCGACGACATCTGGGGGCAGGCGTGGAGCGAGCCGGAGTCCGGCAGCGACCTGGCCTCCCTGCGTTCGAGCGCCACCCGGACCGAGGGCGGCTGGCTGCTCAACGGGCAGAAGACGTGGAGTTCCCGGTCCAGCTTCGCCGATCTGGGCTTCGGACTGTTCCGTACCGACCCGGAGGCGCAGCGGCACCGCGGCCTCACCTACTTCATGTTCGACCTGCGCGCCCCCGGCGTCACGGTCCGCCCGATCGCCCAGCTCGACGGTGAACCCGGTTTCGCCGAGTTGTTCCTGGAGGACGTCTTCGTCCCGGACGATCCGTCCGACCCGGGCGCCTCCGGCGTGATCGGCGAGGTGAACAACGGCTGGAAGGTGGCGATGAGCACCGCCGCCAACGAGCGCGGCCTGTCGCTGCGCTCCCCCGGCAGGTTCCTGGCCACCACCGACCGGCTGCTGTCCCTGTGGCGCGAGCGTCGGGACGACGACCCGACCGCCGGGGCCGCCGACACCGGCGTCGCGGACGCCTGGATCGGCGCCCGCGCGTACGAGCTCTCGACCTATCAGACGGTCAGCCGTCTGGCCGCCGGCGGCCAGTTGGGCCTGGAGTCGTCGATCAACAAGGTCTTCTGGTCGGAGTGGGACATCGCCGCCCACCAGACCGCTCTGGACCTGCTCGGCGCCGACGCCGAACTGGACTCCCGGTGGCTCGGCGGCTACCTCTTCTCGCTGTCGGGCCCGATCTACGCCGGTACCAACGAGATTCAGCGCAATGTGATCGCCGAGCGACTTCTCGGCCTACCTCGCGGAGACCGATAACGTGGACTTCCTTCTCGATTCGACACACACCGATCTGGCGCAGGCCGTCACCCAGATCACCACTCGGGCCGGCGGCACCGACGTCGCCCGCGCCTGGTCCGAGGGTGACCGCACCGCCGGACTCGGCGTCTACGCCCGGCTCGCCGAGGCCGGCATCACCGGCCTGCTGGTCGGCGACGAGCTCGGCGGCAGCGGCGCGGGCCCGGTGGAGATGATGGTGGCTGTCGAACAGCTCGGCCGCTGCGCACTGCCCGGGCCGGTGGCCGAGACCTTCGCCGTGGTGCCCGCCCTCCTGGGCGCCGCCGGGGCCGTCGACGCTCTCGCACCGCTGCTGGCCGGCGAGCGGGCGGGCTCGTGCGCCGTGCCGCCGGTGACGCCCCGCGCCGCCGACCCGGAGGTCGCCGACGTCTACCTGCTGACCGGGGGCGTGCTCTCGCGCGGCAGCGCAGGCACCCCGCTCGATACCGTCGACCCGACCCGCCAGGTGGCCGACGTGACCGCTGGCGAGGTCCTCGCCGAGGGCGTCGACGCCGTCGCCGCCATCGACCTCGGTGCGCTCGCCACCGCCGCCCAGTCCCTCGGGCTGGCCGCGGCCATGCTCGACCTGGCCGCCGACTACGCCAAGACCCGACACCAGTTCGGCAAGGCGATCGGCTCGTTCCAGGCCGTCAAGCACCACTTGGCCGATGTCGCGATCGCCGTCGAGATGGCCCGCCCGCTGGTCTGGGGCGCCGCGGTCGCCCTCGAGAACGAGCCCCACAGCGACACCGCGACACGGGACGTCTCGGCCGCCAAGGTGGCCGCCGCCGAGGCCGCCGACGTCGCCGCCCGCCGCGCACTGCAGGTCCTCGGGGCCATCGGCTACACCGCCGAGCACGACTTCTCGCTGCTGCTCACCAAGGCCCGCGCCCTGCGCTCGGCCTGGGGCACCCCCGACTGGCACCGCCAGCGGATCCTGGAGACCCTGCGCACAGAAGCCGGGACGCGATGATGGACGAACTCGGCGCCCTCACCGACGCGGTCCGGGACGTGTGCCGGCGCCACGGCGGACCGGCCACGGTCCGCGATGCCGTCACCCGGCCCGGCCGGTACGACGACGCACTGTGGCAGACCCTCGCCACGCAGATCGGCGTCGCGGCTCTGGCCATCCCCGAGGAGTACGACGGTGCCGGGGCGACGGTGCGCGAGAGCGCCGCCGTGCTGGAGGTGCTCGGCGAGACCCTGTCCCCGGTCCCGGTCCTGTCCTCGGCAGTCCTGGCCACCGGCACCCTGCTGGCCGCCGGCGACGACGACGCCTGCGCGCGACTGCTTCCGGCACTCGCCGCGGGTGAGACCCGCGCCAGCGTGTGCTGGGCCGGCCCCGCCGGCTGGCAGTCGCCGGGCGTGGAGGCCGAGGCCGGATTGCTCACCGGCACCGCCGAGTACGTGATCGACGGCGAGTCCGCCGATACGTTCCTGGTGCTGGCCGGCGGAGGCGACCGGATCACCCTGCATCTGGTGGCGGCGGACACCCCCGGTATCACCGTCAGTCCGCTACCGGTGCTGGACGCGACCCGCCCGCTGGCCCGCGTCCAGTTCGATCAGGTGCCCTCCGAGACCATTCCGGCGCCGGCCGATCTCGCCGACCGGCTGCGGACCCTGGCGTGGGCGCTGCTGTCGGCCGAACAGGTCGGCGGCGCGGCCCGGGCGCTGGCGCTGACCGTCGAACACACCTCGTCACGCAAGCAGTTCGGGCGCGAGCTGGCCACCTTCCAGGCCCTCAAACACACCATGGCCGACATGTACGTGCTGGTGGAGACGATGCGGTCGATCTCGGCCGCCGCCGTCGACGCCGTCGCGGCCGGCGCATCGAACGCGGCCGAGCTGGCCGCCGCCGCGCACGTCTACTGCTCCGAAGGCTTCGTGACCGTGACCGGCGAGGCGATCCAGCTGCACGGCGGCATCGGGATCACCGCCGAGCACGACATCGGGCTGTTCTTCAAACGGGCTCAGGCCGACGCGCAGCTGTTCGGGGCGCCCCATACGGCGGCCGCGATCATTCCGGTGTGATCGGCACCTCGGCCCTCGGCCCGTCGTCGTGAGTTCCCTCGTGTCGAGTTCCGTTATGTCGAGTTCCACCCACACCGCTGCGGCGACTGAACCACAATCGGAGCATGGTGCGGGATGAACGGATGGGCGCCTTCGACGCCGTCATGTACGGGATCGAAGGCGATCCGCTGCTGCGGTCGGGGATCATCGCCGTCGTGGTTCTCGACTCCCCGCCCGATCGCACACAGGTCGCCGATCGCACCGAGCGCCTGACCCGCTTGTTCCCCCGGCTGCGGGAACGGGCCGTGGGCAATCCGCTCTCCCCCGCCCCGCCGCGCTGGGAGACCGATCCGAACTTCGACCCTAGCTATCACATCCGTTGGCGCCGTCTGACCGACGACGACGCCGGTATCCCGGACGCCCTGGAGTACGCGGCCCGGATGGGTGAGGCCGACTTCGACCGTTCGCGGCCGCTGTGGGAGATCGCGATCCTCACCGGCCTGGCCGACGGACAGTCGGCGGTGATCTTCAAGATCCATCATTCGGTGGCCGACGGGATGGGCGGGCTGGCGATGAGCGCGGCACTGTTCGATCTGGACCCCGATCCCGGAGATCTGGGCCCGCTGCCGCCGGCCCCGGAGAGTCATCCGGCGGGTCTGCTCGGCCGCGTCGTTCAGGCCACCGAGTTCGAGGTCGGCGCCCTGGACGAGGTGGTGCGCGGCAGCATCAAGGCCTCGCTGCGAGCGGCGCGTGCCGTGGTGACCAGCCCGATCGGGTCGACGATGACCCTCGGGCGCACCGCGGCGTCGGCGGCGGCCATGCTCGCCCCGCAGGGCGATCCGAAGTCCGGGTGGATGGCCGGCCGGTCGCTGTCGTGCGTGTTCTCCCTGATCGACGTCCCGGTGGAGCCGCTGAAGGAGGCGGCCCGCGGCGCGGAGGCCACCCTGAACGTCGTCTTCATGGCGGCCGTGGCCGACGCGGTCGGTACCTATCACCGGCGGCACGGCCACGAGTTGCCGTCCATCCGGGTGAACATGCCGGTCAATCAACGCAAGCCGGGCGACGATGCCACCGGCAACCACTGGGCGCCCGCGCGGTTCGTGGTGCCCACCGACGACATCGATCCGCAGGTGCGCCTCTACCAGCTGCACGGTCTGATCGACCACGCCCGGAGGGACCCCGCGCTGGACCTGTCGGATGTGGTCTACAAGACGCTGGCGCTGCTGCCCGACCCCGTCACCGAACGACTCGCCGGCTCCCTGATGAAAGGGGTCGACGTGGCCGCCACCAACGTGCCGGGACCCCCGATCCCGGTCTATCTGTGCGGCGCGCGGGTCAACACGCTGGTGCCCTTCGCCCCCAAGTCGGGTGCAGCGATCAACATCGGTTTCCTCACCTACGACGGCACCGCCTTCGTCGGTATCAACTCCGATCCGGCGGCCGTGGCCGACCCCGGCGAACTCACCGAGTGCCTGGCCGAGGCCTTCGCGAAGTACACCGAGTAGGCCTTACTGCGACGCCCGGGCGCTCACCAGCCGCTCCAGCGGGCCGATCGCCAGCAGGAGCAGCAGCGGCCAGCTGCCCGAGGACGGCCAGATCGCGGTGACCACCAGCGCCACCGCCATCACCACCACCGTCAGCCAGCCGCCGCGCGCGGCCAGGAACTCGGCCCGCGGTGCGCCCTCGACCAGCAGGGCCGGGTGCCGGCGGGCCCAGGCGTACATCGCCGACATCGCCGCAGCGGCGATCGTCAGGACCACGAGGTAGAGCACGTTCGCGCCGGTCACCGGCCGACTGCTGCCCAGTTCGGTGGTGAACGGCAGCATCACGATCATCAACAGCCACACCAGATTCAGCACGACCACCACACCGTCGTACGCGGCGAAGTACTCGGCCATCTGATGGTGGTGCCACCAGAATCCGGCGATCACCGCGAAGCTGATCAGGACACTCGTCAGCAATGCCGAGTGGTGCTCGATGAAGGCCCACGCCGTGGTGTCGTCCGCGTCCCCGGCGGCATCGGTGAGCGGAAGCACCAGCAGGGTGAGCGCGATCGCCACCACCGCGTCGCAGAAGGCCAGCAGCCGCCGGAAGCCCTCGGTGGTGCGGGGAGATTCGGCGTTCGCAGCCGCGGTTGCATCCGTGTCGGTCATAGAGGAAATCTAATCCCGCCGCGGGCCGGCCGCAGGTCAGTCCGCGAAGGTCGCGCGCACCCGATCGGCGTCGAGTCCGTAGTCAGCCAGCGAGTACCGGTGCTGCGGACGGCGATCGCCCGACTTGGACTCCTCGTCGAGCGCGGTCATCGCGGCCCGCGCACCGTCACTCGGCTCGGTGCCCAGCGCCGCGTACACCGTCTCGACGACGCCGTGCGGGTCGGCGCGGAGGTCGTCGAAGTCGACGTCGACGAACTGCGCCGGGTCGTGTCGTTTGCGGGCCGCCGAGAACTCACGGAGTCCGCGCGACCAGAGGTCCAGTTGCGCCTGCCCGATCCGCTCCCCGGTGAACACCGTCGAATAGCCGTCGGTGGCGTGCTCGGCGAGGCTGCACATGGAGGCGATGATGGTCTCCGGCGCCCGGTGGGTCTGCACCACCAGCGCATCCGGATACGCCTCCATCAGCGCGTCGAGCGCGAACAGATGGCTGGGATTCTTGAGGACCCAGCGCTTCTCCGGATCGTTCAGGCCGATCAGCTGAAGGTTGCGCTTGTGCCGGGCGTAGGCCGGCGACCAGTCCTGCCCGGCCAGCCAGGACGAGTAGGTCGGCAGCCAGGCCAGCGACTCGTACGAGATCGAGCGCAGCGACTGCCGCAGCAGTTGCCAGCACTCCTCCACCTCGCCGGCGCTCATGTAGTGCAAGCCCATGAACTCGGGGTTCTCCACCCGGTGCTGTGACAAGCCCCGCTCGATCTGCTGGTACACCGGATTGCTGTCCCACAGCTCGGCGGGTGGGCGCGGCTGCGGGAACTCGGTCAGCCACAACTGCAGGCCCTGGCTGTCCGGATCGGCAGCCAGCAGCCGGTGCAGCGCGGTGGTGCCGGTGCGGGGCAGGCCGGTCACGAAGATCGGCCGGGTGATCTCGACGTCGGCGTACCCGGGATTGTTCTTCCATCCGGCCTCACTCAGCAGCCTGGCGATCAGGGCGCCCTTGAGGAAGAACCGGAACATCTTGCTGCCCAGCTCGGTCAGTCCGGCGTCGCGCTGATACGACTCCAACAGCACCGCCAGGCCGTCCAGGTAATCGTCGTCACCGAAGTCGTCGAGCCCGACGGTACGCACCGCCGAGGCGTGCAGGTCGTCGACGGTGCCGACCACGGCTCGCGATTCAGGCATGGTATTCCCCGCAGTTCACATCCAGGGTCTGCCCGGTGACCGACCGGGACAGCGCGGAGGCCAGGAACACCACCACGTCGGCGATCTCGTCCGGTTCGGGCAGCCGTTTCAGGTCGCTGCGGGCGGCGGTCTGCTCGTAGACCTGATCGACGGTGATCCCGTACTTGCCGGCCACCTCGCCGAAGTACCACTTGAGCTGGTCGTCCCAGATGTAGCCGGGGGCCACACTGTTGACCCGGATCCCCTGCCCGCCGAGTTCGGTCGCCAGCGTCTGCGACATGGCCAGCAGCGCCGACTTGGCGATCTTGTAGCTGCCGTAGCGGGGCTCGGAGTGCCGGATCACCATCGAACTCAGATTCACGATCGCCCCCTCCGCCTCGGCGAGCGCCGGGGTGAAGGCCTTGATCACCCGCAGGGTGCCGAGCACGGTCAGGTCCAGGCTCGAGCTGATCTGCTCGAAGTCGGTGCGCCCCAGGGCTTTCATGGACGGCATCGCAAAGGCGTTGTTCACCAGCGCGTCCACCCGCCCGTACTCGGCGAGGGTGGTCTCCACCAGCGCGTCGACGGCCTCGTCGTCGCCGATGTCGGTGGGCACCACCAGTGTCGTGCCACCGGCGGCGGTCACTTCGGCGGCCACCTCCTCCAGGCGTGAACGGGTGCGGGCGGCCAGCACCACCGTGGCGCCGGCGGCGGCGCTGCGCAGGCAGATCGACCGCCCCAGTCCCGGTCCCACTCCGGACACGACGACCACCCGGCCGGCCAGCAGGCCCGCACTCGTGGGGACGGGGTTCTCGCTCATCCGAGCATCCTCTCGGCAAAGCCGCGGCGGCGTGCGGTGATCCGCTCGTTCCAGCCGTCGGCGTCGATCCGGTTGTGGCGGTAGTACGGCAGCCGGTCGGGCACCTGCGCGAGGTCGACCACTTCGCAGGCGGGCGCCTCCGCCGCGCCGATCGGCTCCTCGGCGCGCTGCCAGCGGAACTGCAGGATCCCGCGCCGTCGGCCGGTGGTCTCCACCCAGTTGGCGATCCCCGGGTCGGTGTGCGCGATCACCATCCGGATCATCCCGTCCGGGTCGTGTTGCGCCTGAACCGAATTGAGGCTGGTCTGGTGGTGCACGTAGTCGAGCGAGATGTACCAGAGACTGCCCAGCTGAAAGCCTTGGTAGGGGCTGTCGGAGACGGGAACGGTCACGATCATCGCCTGCTCGGGCGCCAGATCGAAGTGCCCCACCGACGAGTACTGGGTGCTCAGCCCGCCCGGCGTCTGCCGCGGCGCGGTCAGCGTGTTCACCGGCTCGTCGAGGTAGAACCACTTCGGGAAGTTGAACCAGGTCTGGATCCGCGACGTCAGGAGCTTCGCCGCGGTCTGGTACTGGCGTGCCGCCCGCGCCGAGTCCAGTTCGCGCCCCGGCGCATCCCGGGTGTCCAGGCGCTCGACGGTCACCGTGCCCTTGCGTTCGGCAAGCCAATCGCCGTAGACCTCACGGATGGCGAGCATGCTCGCCCCGTCGCCCAGGACGAAGTAGTTCTCCGGCGGATCGGCGAGCGGCGGCCCGAAGGTCAGCTCGTACGCGCCGTCCGGGCCGATCGTCAGTCGGCGGTCGTCGAAGGCATCGTCGCCGCCGGGCACCTCGCTGGGCGTGTAGTCGCCGCGCAGCACCTGAAAACTCAGGTCCACGGTGCTCCCACGGACGCCGCGCACCCGGTAGGTGCCTTCCTCGGTCACGTCCGCGTGATAGTAGAGCGTGTCCGGATTGTCCAGGCCCATCTTGGTGTACGGACCGGTGGAGGTGTGCAGGACCGGGTGCACCTTGTCGTGGGTGCGGGCCTGCTGCAGCACGGCGGCGATGCTGCCCGCGAGGTAGTCGTACCCCTCGGCCAGATCGGCGTCGGAGGTGATGAAGTCCGCGGCGGCGATCAGCTTCTCCGCGTTCGCGATCGCCTCGGTCAGCGGCGCCGTGACCGCATCGCTCACAGCCATTCGTCACCGCCGGCCCAGGTGAACAGGTTGCTCAGCGAATCCTGCGCCGGCGTCACCCGCGGGTGCTCGGTGGACAGATAGCCGCCGCGATAGAACAGCAGCGGCTTGTCCTGCAGCACCTCGCCGAGCGTCTGGGCGCGGCCGACCACGATGTAGTGGTCACCGCCGTCGAGCACGTTCTCCACCGTGCACTCCACCCAGGTGAGGCCGTACCGGATCACCGGCAGGCCCAGCGGGGACGGATCCCACTCGACGCCGGCGAACTTGTCGTCCCCGGGAGCGCCGAACTTCGCACTGACCTCCTGCTGCCGGTTGGCGAGCATGTTCACGCAGAACGAGCCGCGCTCTTCGATCACCGGCCAGGTGCGCGACTGCTTCATCGGGCAGAAGATCACCAGCGGCGGATCCAGCGACAGCGCCGCGAACGACTGGCAGGCGAAACCCACCGGCGCCCCGTCCGCGCCGAGCGAGGTGATGATGGTGACGCCCGTGCAGAACTGACCCATCGCGGTGCGGAACTGCCGCGAATCGAACTCCGAGGTCCCGTACGGGGAGAGCGGGGCCATCGCCCTCAGCCCTTCAGCCCGATGGTGAAGTCGTGACCCCACAGACTCACCGCGGTGGATTCGCGGGCCACCCACTCGTCGTCGTCGACTTGCCTTCCCTCACAGCCGAATTCGATGTCGAATCCGCCCGGAGTCTTCATGTAGAAGCTCAGCATCAGGTCGTTGACGTGCCTGCCCAGAGTCGCCGACATCGGCACCTTACGGCGCAGCGCGCGATCGTGGCAGAGGCCGACGTCGTCAGAGCCCTCCACTTCCACCATCAGGTGGACGATGCCGGTGCTGTTGGGGATCGGCAGGAAGGCCAGCGAGTGGTGCCGCGGGTTGCAGCCGAAGAAGCGCAGCCAGGCCGGCTCCTCGCCCTCGGCCCGGCCGACCACCTGCGGCGGCAGCCGCATCGAGTCGCGCAGCCGGAAGCCGAGCACGTCGCGGTAGAAGGCCAGGGACGCCGCGTCGTCGCTGGTGGTGAGCACCACGTGGCCCAGGCCCTGCTCACCGGTCACGAACCGGTGCCCGTACGGACTCACCACGCGGCGGTGCTGCAGCGCGACACCGCTGAAGGCCTCCAGGACGTTGCCGTCGGGGTCGGAGAAGACGATCAACTCGTCGACGCAGCGGTCGGACTTCTCCTCCGGCGTCCCCTCGCGGAACTCGACGCCGGCGCCGGTCAGCCGGTCGCGAACCTCCTGCAGCCCGGCGGCGTTGGCGCACTCCCAGCCCGAGGCCGCGAGGTGGTCGCGGTCGGACGGGACGATCACCAAGCGGGCCGGGAAGTCGTCCATCCGCAGGTAGAGCGCCCCGGGGGTGGATCCGGAGCCCTCGACCATGCCGAGGACCTTGAGTCCGTACTCCCGCCAGGCGTCCATGTCGGTGGCATCGATCCGCATGTAACCCAGCGACCGGATGGGGCTGGTGTCCTCAGTCATCGTTCTCCTAGACCATCGTGTCGCCGATGGGCAGACCGAACTCACCGTTGCCGAAGGCCACGTAGGCCCGCTCGGGATCGTTGGCGGCATGCACACGGCCGGCATGGGCGTCGCGCCAGAAGCGCTGGATCGGGGTGCCGTTCTCCAGCGCGTGGGCGCCGGAGTTCTCGAAGAGCCGGTCGATCGCCGAGATCGCGCGGCCGGTGGCACGCACCTGGTCGCGGCGGGCGGACAGGCGCAGATCCATCGGAACCTCTTCGTCGGCCAGGATCAGGTCGTACTCGGCCTGCAGGTTGCCCGACAGCTGCCGCCAGGCGGCGTCGATGTCGCTGGCCGCTTCTGCGATGCGCACCTTGGCGAACGGATCGTCCTTGGACTTCTCGCCCGCGTAGGCCGCGCGCACGCGCTTGCCCTGGTGCTCGACGTGCGCCTGGTAGGCGCCGTAGGCCATGCCCACGATGGGCGTGGAGATGGTGCTCGGGTGGATGGTGCCCCACGGCATCTTGTAGACGGGGGCGGTGTTGCGTTCCAGCCCGGGCGCCTCGCCCGCGCTCATGGTGCGGAAGCTGAGCATGCGGTGACGGGGGACGAAGGCGTCCTTGACGTCGATGGTGTTGGAGCCGGTGCCGCGCAGGCCCACCACGTTCCACACGTCGCGGATGGTGTAGTCCTCGCGCGGGATCAGGAAGCTGACGAAGTCGACCGGCTTGCCGTCCTTGAAGACCGGTCCGCCGACCACCACCCAGTCGGCGATGTCACAGCCCGACGACCAGGCCCACGAACCGTTGACCTTGTAGCCGCCGTCGACCACCTCGCCGGCGCCCATCGGCGCGTACGACGACGAGATGCGGACCGACGGGTCCTCGCCCCACACGTCTTCCTGCGCCTGCTGGTCGAACAGCGCCAGGTGCCAGTTGTGGATTCCGACGATGCCGGCCACCCAGCCGGTGGAACCGCAGGCCGAGGCCAGGCGGCGCACGGCCTCGTAGAAGGTGACCGGATCCACCTCGTAGCCGCCCCACTGGGCGGGCTGCATCAGTTTGAAGAAGCCCGTCTCGGCGATGAGCTCGGCCACCTCGTCCGGTACCCGGCGGGCATCCTCGGTCGCCTGTGCGCGCTGCTCCAGCTCGGGAAGCAGGGCGTTGATCTTCTCCAGTACCTGCTGACCGGCTTCGCTTCGCTCGGCTGACATGGCATCTCCAATCTCGTTGCTACTTGAGTCGCTGGTTCAATATTAGAACATGTTCTCATTCTGATTTGTAACGTGTTCTACTATTGATGTCAGCAGAGCTGTTCAAAGGGAGGCGACCTGCGATGACGACGACAGACAGTGGAGTCCGGGAGATCGACACCGGAACCCCGCCCAGCCGCTACGCACGCGGCTGGCACTGCATCGGCCTGGTGGACCAGTACACCGACGGCAAGCCGCATTCACTCGAGATCTTCGGCACCAAGCTGGTGGTCTGGGCCGATTCCAACGGCGAGGTGAAGGCACTCGATGCCTTCTGCCGCCACATGGGCGCCGACCTCGCCAACGGCACGGTCCGCGGCGACAACATCGCGTGCCCGTTCCACGGCTGGCAGTGGAACGGCAAGGGCCGATGCGCCGACGTGCCGTATGCCAAGCGCAATCCGAAGCTGGCCAAGACCCGCACGTGGCCGACGATGACCCGCAACGGCCAGGTCTTCGTCTACAACGACCCGGAGGGCAACCCGCCGCCGGAGGAGTGCATCATCCCCGAGCTCGAGGAGTTCGGCTCGGGGCAGTGGACCGGCTGGACCTGGAACACCCTGGTGATCGAGGGCTCCAACTGCCGCGAGATCATCGACAACGTGGTCGACATGGCGCACTTCTTCTACGTGCACTTCGCCCTGCCGGACTACTTCAAGAACGTCTTCGAGGGCGAGACCGCCGCGCAGTACATGAACAGCCACGGGCGCCCGGATGTGGGAATCTCCACCGCGTACGGCGACACCCGGCTGGAGTCGATCGCCGCCTATTACGGGCCGTCGTACATGCTGAACCCGATGGTGCAGTACTACGGCGAGTACGCGGTGGAGACCATCCTCACCAACTGCCACTACCCCATCGACGCGAACTCCTTCGTGCTGATGTTCGGCGTGATGGCGAAGGTCCCCGAGGGCTTGTCCCCCGAGCAGACCGACAAGATGGCCAAGAAGATCTCGGCCGGCATCGAGGTGGGTTTCCTGCAGGACGTGGAGATCTGGAAGCACAAGACCCGGATCGACAATCCGCTCCTGGTGGAAGAAGACGGCCCCGTCTACCAGCTGCGCCGGTGGTACGAACAGTTCTACGTCGACGTCGACGACATCTCCGACGAGATGACCGACAGGTTCGAGTACGAGATCGACACCGCCAAGGCGCTGGAGAACTGGAACATCGAGATCCAGGAGAATCTGCGCCGGCAGGCCGAGGAGAAGGCCGCCGAAGAGGCGGCCGCGGCCAACCAGCCCGAGAACTCCTCGGTCTGATGACCACCGGCGCCGGAAGTGCACCGGCGGAGTCGCACCCCGACTCCGCCGGCAAGCCCGTCCGGGGCTGGGCGAAGGCCCCGGATTACACCGATGATCCGGAACGCCTGGCCGCCATCGCCCGCGCCACCGCGCGGGACCGGAAGCACTATCTGCGCGGCGGCATGACCGAGATCGAATGCCGGACCTGTCACGCCTGCGTCCTGGTGAAGAAGACCAGTCCGCACCACACCAGCGTGCAGTGGAACGACGACGCCCTGGACCGCTGCAGCGAGATCGCGGCGATCCGGGAGTCCGGCGGCAATCCGGCACTGTTGCCCACCTGTCCGCGGATGTCGGCGTCGATCGACCACGGCGTCGCCGAGGGCATCATCGCCCGTGAATCGCCCGTCCAGGACCCCGACGGCTACTGGTGACCGGCACGATCCGCCCGAAGCCCTTCCATCCGGGCCCCGCGGCGCGAAGAATCGGTTCATGGCTTCCTACTCCGCACCGCCCGGCGCCCCCATCTGGTTCGACCTCATGAGCTCCGACCCGCTCACGGCGGCGTCGTTCTACAACGAGGTCTTCGGCTGGGACGCCGAGATCGCCAACGACGAGTTCGGCGGCTATCAGAACTTCACGCTGAACGGGAAGCGGATCGCCGGACTCAGCCCGTACATGCCCGAGGCCGGCGGGCCGCCGAACGTCTGGTCGGTGTACCTGCGCACCGAGGACGCGGCGGCCTCCGCCGACGCGGTGGAGTCCGCCGGCGGTCACGTGGTGGTGCCGCCGATGGCGGTCGGCGACGAGGGCACCATGTCGTTCTACGTCGACCCCTCCGGCGCGGCGATCGGCAGCTGGCAGTCCGACCGGCACACCGGCTTCGCCGAGTGGGGCGTGGCCGGGGCGCCGTACTGGTTCGAGTGCCTGAGCACTGACCAGGCCGCGGCCGTGCCGTTCTACCAGAGCGTCTTCGGCGCCCGGCCCGAAGCGGTGCCCGGCGCGCCGGGCAACTACACCCAGCTGTTCTACGGCGACACCGCGTACGCGGCCGTGATGGATGCGCGCGGCATGCTGCCCGAGGGCGTGCCGTCGTACTGGAACGTCTACCTCACCGTCGACGACGTCGAGGCCACCCTGCAGGAAGTGGTGAACCGCAACGGGACCGTCCTCCGCGGTCCCGAGGTGACGCCGTACGGCACTCTCGCCACCATCGCCGACCCGCTCGGCGCCGCGATCAGCCTCGGCCGCGCACCGGAGTAGCCGCCGGAACACGTTCTAGTTTATCCTCAGGTACTGAAACGTGTTCTAGTTCTTCGTGGCGGTGCGGCCGCCCTCAGGAGGGAAACCGATGGCGCAAGCATCCGAGGCGGTCGAGACCGTGGACGTCGTGGTGGTCGGTGCCGGTGGCGCCGGTCTGGCCGCCGCACTGACCGCCGCCACCAAGGGCCTGCAGACGGTGCTGATCGAGAAGTCGCCGTACTGGGGCGGATCGACGTCGCGCTCGGGCGGCGGCGTGTGGATCCCGAACAACTCGGTGCTGCGCCGCGACGGCGTCACCGACACCGTCGAGGACGCGCGCACCTACGCGCACGCCATCATCGGCGAGCACGCGCCCGCCGAGAAGATCGACACCTACATCGACCGCGGTCCCGAGGCGCTCGACTTCCTGATGGCCAACGCCCCGCTCGACCTGGAGTGGGTCAAGGACTACTCCGACTACTACCCCGAAGCGCCCGGCGGACGTCTGGGCGGCCGCTCCGTGGAGCCGCGCCCGTTCGATGCGCGCCGTCTCGGCGACGATCTGGAGACCCTGCACCCGCAGTACACCAAGGCCCCGTTGAACATGGTGGTGCTGCAGAGCGACTACAAGTGGATGAACGTCGGCATGCGCCACTGGCGCGGCATCGCCAAGATGGCCAAGGTCGCCGGTCGGTTCACCTGGTCCAAGTCCCGCAACAAGAAGATGATCGCGATGGGTGCCGCCCTGGCCGCCGAGTTGCTGCTCGGCTGCCGCCAGGCCGGCGTGGACCTGCGGCTGAACACTCCGCTGACCGGGTTGATCATCGACAACGGCACGGTGACCGGAGTCCGCACCACGCGCGACGGCGAACCGGTGGAGATCCGCGCCCGCTACGGCGTCATCCTGGGCAGCGGCGGTTTCGAGAACAACGCCGAGATGCGCGCCGAGTATCAGCGGGCACCGATCGGTACCGAATGGACCACCGGCGCCCCGTCGAACACCGGTGACGGCATCCGCGCGGCCCAGGAGGCCGGCGCGGAGGTCTCACTGATGGACGACGCCTGGTGGGGGCCGACCATCCCGCTGCCCAAGGGCCCGTGGTTCGCACTGTCCGAGCGCAGCGTGCCGGGCACCTTCATGGTGAACGAGACCGGCAAGCGGTTCATGAACGAGTCGCTCCCCTACGTGGAGGCCGTCCACCAGATGTACGGCGGCCAGTTCGGCCAGGGTGACGGCGCGGGCGACAACGTCCCGGCCTGGATGATCATGGATCAGCGCTGCCGCAACCGCTACCTGTTCGCCGGGATCCCGGCCCGCCAGCCGCTGCCGAAGAGCTGGCTCAAGTCCGGTGCCGTGGTCAAGGCCGACACCGTCGCCGAGCTCGCCGAGAAGATCGGCGTGCCGGTCGAGACGCTGACGGCCACCACCGACCGGTTCAACGGCTTCGCCCGCACCGGCGTGGACGAGGACTTCGCGCGGGGCAAGAGCGGCTACGACAACTACTACGGCGATCCCACCAACAAGCCGAACCCGAACCTGGGCGCAGTGGACAAGGCGCCGTTCTATGCCGTGAAGATGGTTCCGGGCGACCTGGGCACCAAGGGCGGCGTCGACACCGACTCGACCGGCCGCGTCCTGCGCGCCGACGGCAGCGTGATCGAGGGGCTGTACGCCGCGGGCAACACGAGCGCCCCGGTGATGGGCCACACCTACGCCGGGCCCGGCGCCACCATCGGCCCCGCGATGGTCTTCGGCTATCTCGCCGCCCTCGATGCCGCCGCCAAGGCCGACAAGCACAACGACCTCACCGCAGGAGTCTGAGCATGCCCATCGATCCCGCCGTCGCCGTCGGCGCCGACCTCGGCGCCACCACGTTCTCCTGGACCCCGCGGGAGGTGGCACTCTACAACCTCGCGGTCGGGGCCGCACACGACCCGATGGATCGGGTCGGACTGGCGTACGTCGACGACGCCGATCCCAAGGTGCTGCCGAGCTTCGCGACCGTCGCGGCGACCTTCCTGGCCACCGAGGCGCCCACGGTGAGCTTCCCCGGCGTCGACATCGACCTGGCCAAGGTGGTGCACGGCAGCCAGGAGGTACGCGTGCACCGGCCGCTGCCGGCCACCGGGACCGCCACCACGCGCACCCGGATCGCCGAGGTCCAGGACAAGGGTTCGGCGGCGGTGATCATCCAGGAGTCCGAGACCGTCGACGAGGCGGGGAGTCCGCTGTGGACCGCGCGGTCGTCGATCTTCGCCAAGGGCGAGGGCGGCTTCGGCGGCGAGCGCGGGACGTCGAGCCGGATCGAGCTGCCCGACCGCGCCCCCGATCACGAACTGACCGCGCCCACCCTGCCGCAGCAGGCGCTGCTGTACCGGCTGTGCGGCGACCGCAATCCGCTGCACAGCGATCCGGCGTTCGCCGAGGCCGCGGGCTTCCCGCGGCCGATCCTGCACGGACTGTGCACGTACGGCACCGTCTGCCGCGCGCTGGTCGACGAGGTCCTCGGCGGCGACACCGCGGCGGTGGCCGGTTACGGTGCCAGTTTCGCCGGGGTGGTCTTCCCCGGTGAGACCCTGCGGATCCGGGCCTGGGAGGATGGGGACCGGCTGCTGGTGACCGCAGTCGTCGCCGACCGCGACGACGCGCCCGCACTGGGCAACGTGGTCCTCACGCGCTCGTCCTGACCGCACCGAAGAAGCGAGGCTCCTCCACATGACCTCTTCACTCTCTCCCCTGCTCGACGACCGGGAATCGGTGTCCGCCGATCTCGCCGGGGTGATCGAGGCTCAAGTGAAGGCCCAGTCCGGCCTGTCGGGGACCGCGGTGAAGGGCGCCTACGCGGCGGCCCGCAAGTTCAAGCCGGGCATCGTGGAGGCGGCGACGTCGGCGATGCTTCCCGACTTCCTGAATGCGCTTGCGCCGCTGTGGGATTCACGGCCCTCCGGAACGTCGTTCGGCGCACATCTGGCCGCCAACTCCGACGAGGCCTCCGAAGCGCTGCTGGCGGTGACCGACCGCCAGGCGCAGTCGGCTCCGGCCGCCCTCGCGAAGGCCTATCAGAGCCTGCGCGGCAAGGCCAAGGAGTACGTCACCCAGGCACTGGTCCCGGTCGGCGACGTGATCGAGAGCCACGCGGCGGCGGCATGACCGCCGGCGCCGCGGACCGGCTGCTCAGGCGGCGCCGGTGAGAACGATCAGGATGAGCGCCAGGACCCCGGCCAACACTGCCAGCAGGGTCAGAACTCTCCAGACGTGTACTCGTACCGGAGCCAGATCGGTGACGGACACTCGAGACGGTGCGACGTGATGAGATGCCATGACGGTCCACTTTCGGTTGTGATTGGCGTGAGCCCGTGCAATCAGAGTGACATATGTGACGAAAGTTGTAGGTGAGGTGCGCGTGCGTGTCGGGGGATGGAGTGCGCGAACTGCCTGGTTGATCTTCGTCGCCTGCCTGGCGGTGAGCCTGGTGGTGGCGGCCATGGCGGCCCTCAACACCGCCCTGCCCGACATCGCCCTGGACATCCATGCGACGAGTGCCCAGATGACCTGGATCATCGACGGGTACACGCTCATCCTGGCCGCCCTGCTGCTGCCCGCCGGGGCCGTCGGCGACCGCTTCGGGCGGCGCGGGATTCTGATGGCCGGCCTGGTGATCTTCGGTGCGGCCTCTCTCGCCGCGATCTGGGTGGAGACCCCCGGCGAGCTGATCGCCACCCGCTTCGCCGCCGGTATCGGCGCCGCGCTGATCATGCCGACCACCCTGTCGCTCATCACCGCCGGTGTTCCGCGCGAGCAGCGCGCCATCGGGGTGAGCATCTGGGCCGCCGTCGCCGGCGTGGGCGCGATCATGGGATTCTTCGTCACCGGTGTGCTGCTGCAGTTCTTCAGCTGGCATTCGGTGTTCATCACCTTCGCCGTCGCGGCGGTGGCGACGCTGCTGCTCGCGTTCACCATCGGGACGTCCCAGGACGACGATCCGGGTCCGTTCGACTTCATCGGTTCGGCCACCTCCGTCCTCGCGGTGACCGGCGTGGTGTTCGGGTTGCTCGAGGCCCCCACCCGCGGCTGGACCGATCCGCTGATCCTGATCGGCCTCATCGGCGGCGTGGCACTGGGCGCCGCCTTCGTGCTGATCGAGCTGCGCCGCCGGTCACCGCTGCTGGACGTCCGGCTGTTCCGCAACCGCGCCTTCGCCTCCGGCTCCCTGTCGGTCGCACTGCAGTTCTTCGCCTCGTTCGGCATCTTTTATCTGATCCTGCTGTTGCTGCAGTTGGTCTACGGCTACTCCCCGCTCAAATCGGCCTTCGCCCTGATCCCGATGGTCGCCGGGGTCGGCGTCTTCGCCCTGCTGGGAAACTGGGTCGCGGTGCGCTTCGACTCCCTGCGCTTGGTGCTGACCGTCGGCATCGCCGTCGCCGGGGCCGGCACCCTGGCGATCGGCATCGTCGATCCGGACACGTATTGGAAACTGGCGATCATGCTGGGCGTCCTCGCGGTCGGCATCGGCCTGGCGACGGCGCCGTCGACCACGGCCATCATGACGAACACTCCCCTGGAGAACCAGGGCGTGGGGTCTGCCGTGAACGACACCGCCCGCGAGCTCGGCGCCGCCATCGGCATCGGTCTGGCCGGCAGCCTGATGGCCGCCGGCTATGAGAACCGAATCGGCGCCACCGCCGAGGCCGCCCGCGACCAGCTGGCCGCGTTCGGCGATCCGGCGGGGGCCGACCAGGCCGCCGACGGTATCCAGCGTTCCCTCGCCGGGGCCGTCGAGGTGAGCCGCCAGCTGCCCCCGCAGGCCGCCGAACTGGCGCAGTTCATCCGCGACGGCGCCGAGAACGCCTTCGTGCCGCCGCTGCAGCAGGCCTGCCTGGTGCTCGGCTCAGTACTGATCGCCGGCGCCGTCTTCCTCGGCTGGTTCGCACCGCGTCAGGTGATCGACCCGGCCACACTCCCCGCCCCGGCCCCCGGTGACAGCGACGACGCCGCCGTTCCCGGGGCCGGGAACGGCTGACCGGGGCGTCTCCGCACGGCCGTCGCGGCGGCCACGCCCGCCGCGACCCCGATCAGGGTGTCCAGGCCGCGGGCCACCAGCAGTTCCCGTGCGCCCATCGGGGTACCCAGCTGGGTCATCAGCATGATCAGCGGGGTGAAGAAGCCGATCGCCACCGCGTAGTGCCGCGTCATGAACAGTTCGGTCGGGAACAGCAGGGCCATCACCACCACCGCCAGCACGCTGGGGCCCGGATTCAGCGGCAGCAGCGCCGCGGTGATCGCCAGGCCCGCGTAGGTGCCGGCCACCCGGTGCCCGGCACGGGTTAGGACGGCCCGCAGTTCCCAGCCGGTGACCGCGCCGGTGTCGATCGCGGCCAGCGGGACGGCCGCGGCCGCCATCGCCCAGTTGGCGTTGGCGAATCCGAACGCCAGTGCCAGCCCGCCGGCGCCTCCGACGGCGAGCGCGTAGCGCACCGCGTGCACCGCCGATTCCCGTCGGCGCACGATCGCGTGCGGCGCGGCGGCCGGCAGGTGCGCGGTACCGATCCGGCCGATCAGAATCCCGGCCGCGGCGGTCGCCAGGCACAGTGCCACCGCCGGCTCCGGCCGCACGAGTGCAGCGGGCATCAGGGCGGTCGCTCCGAGCGCGAGGATCGCGAAGAACGGTCCCGCCGGAGTGAGCCGCCACCGGTCGGCGAGCAGCGACGCGCCGACTGCGAAAACCGTCTCGACGGCGACCAGGACCGGTGCTGCCACGCCGTACTGAGACAGCGTCACTCCAACCGCCACGCCCGCCGACAGCAGTATCGCCCCGCGCAGTTGCTGCACCGTGCGTGCCCGTCCACCGACCGCTCGGCCGTACATGCCGGTGAAGGAACCGAAGACCGCGTAGATCAGCAAATCGGGCCGACCGGCCAGCAGCAGCACCAGGCCGGGAAGCGCCACGGTCGCCGCGACGCGGAGCGCGTGCGTGTGATCGTCGCGATGAAGCCTCAGCGCGGCCGTCCGCCGCCGCGCTCCGGTCACCGCGCTCACCGTCTGCATCGCGCTCCTCTCCGGTTGAATCGTCCCGGCAGTCGGTGTTCGGCGTCCAAGACCTGATCTCGACCAGCCGATCGGCGCTGCCTATCACCGCCGGTGACGAGTACATGATCCGCGTGGTAGAACGTCGTCATGCTGTTCCGTCAGCTCGAGTACTTCGTCGCCGTCGCCCAGGAGCGGCATTTCGCCCGGGCCGCGCAGGCCTGCTACGTGTCCCAGCCCGCGCTGTCCGAGGCGATCCGGAAACTCGAGCGGGAACTGGGGCTGCCGCTGATCCGCCGCGCCCAGAACTTCGAGGGCCTCACTCCCGAGGGAGAACAGCTGGCGCAGTGGGCGCGCCGGCTGCTCGCCGACCGGGACTCGATGGAGTTGCAGGCCGCGGCACTGCGGGAGGGGCTGTCCGGACGGCTGCGGCTGGGCGTGATCCCCGGCGCCGTCACCGCGGTCGCCGCCCTGATCGACCGGTTCTGCGCCGACCGCCCGCAGGTGCAGCTCGACCTGGCCACCGGCCTGCAGTCGGCTGAGGTGCTCGAGCGGATCCGCCGCTTCGAGCTCGACGCCGGCCTAATCTATCCGCGCGGGCTGGACACCACCGGAATGGTCGTCACCGGGCTCTACCGCGAACAGCTGGTGCTGATCGGGCACACGGACCTGATCCGCGACGACGACACTCCGCCGTCCGCGGCGCAGGAGGCGCCGTGGGACCGCATCGCCGGGCTGCCGCTGTGCCTGCTGCACCCCGGGATGCGCGGCCGCGACCTGATCGACGACGCCGCGTCCGCCGCAGGCGTTCACCTGGATCCGCGGATCGAAGCCGACTCGATCGCCGCGCTGATCGCCCTGATCTGGACCGGCCGCTGGGCTTCGATCGTGCCGCAGGCCTGGCTCGACACCCTCGCCGTGCCACCGGAGATCACGACGTGCCCTCTCGCGGCGGGGCCGCAGGGGCCTGCCGGCCCGCTCGGCACCCGGGTCGCGCTGGTGCGCGCGGACGCCGACCCGGCTCCGGTGCTGACCGCAGCGTTCGAACGCGAGGCGCTACTCACCGCCGCCGGAACGTAGCCTGACAACCATGACCTTCGACGGTTTCCCCGAGGCGGCCCTCGACTTCTACGACGATCTGGAGATCGACAACTCCAAGGTCTTCTGGGAGGCGAACAAGGAGGTCTACAAGACGGCGGTGGCCGCGCCGATGACGGCGCTGACCGATCAGCTCGCCGACGAGTTCGGCACCGCCAAGATCTTCCGCCCCTACCGCGACGTCCGCTTCTCGAAGGACAAGACCCCGTACAAGACGCACCAGGGCGCCTTCGTCGCCGCCGCCCCGGCCACCGGCTACTACGTGGAACTGCGCGCGCCCGGTTTCCGCGCCGGCGGCGGCTTCTACCACGCCGAGCCCGACCGGCTGGCCGCCCTGCGCACCGCCATGGATCACCCGCGCCGCGGCGCCGAGCTCGAGGAGATCCTCGCGTCGCTGACCGCGACCGGCTGGGAGATCGGCGGCGACCGTCTCAAGACCGCACCCCGCGGCTGGGACAAGGACCATCCGCGGATCGAGCTGCTGCGCTACAAGTCGCTGACCGCGATGCGCGACTACGGTTTCGACGAGGTGATCCACACCCCCGCACTGGTCGACCGGGTCCGCTCCGACTGGCGCTCACTGGCCCCGCTGATCGACTGGGTCACCGAGCACGGGCGGAGCTGACCGCACCGGCTTCGTCGGCCATGTTCGCGCAGAAGCGCGCCGTCCGCTCGTCGTGGCTCAGCCGCGAACACCACGAGCAGTACTTCCCGTCGGGCGCCGCATACCAGTGGCAGCAGCTCGCGCGGTCGTACTGCAGCCGTTCCCCGAGCGGCCCGAGCAGTGTCCGGAAGCTGCCGCCGCGTTCCAGTCGCGGGTCTACGCCCAGAACCGACTCCGCGCGTTCGGCGACCAGATGGGCCGGGCGGTCCCGCGACATCGTCCGGAAGGCGCCGGCGAATCCGGCCGCCACATTGCCCAGCAGGTTCGGCAGTCCCGGTCCTCCGGCCTTGCGCATCGCCCGGGCGACAGGCAGCAGATGCTCATCGACGACGATGCGCACCAGGTCCTCTGCCGTCGTCCCGGCCAGTCGCGGCCGGGACAGGACGACGGTGTGGGGGCTGCCGTCGACGAACCGCACCCCCACGTTGTCGGCGGTCAGATCGGGCACCCAGCCGTACTCCACCCACGCCAGCGCACCCGCCCCGCACAGCCGGTGGCTGTAGCGCTGGAAGACCAGCGAGGCCGCGTGCCTGCCGACCGGCATGCCCCGATGCCTGGCGTGCAGTTCGATCAACTCTCCGGCCGCCGAGCCGTCCACGAGATCGGCCGCACGAAAGCCCGTCACTTCCCCCTCGATGTCGGTGCCGTCGTGCAGGAGCCGCTGGGCATCGGCCGGATCGGCCGCGCATTCCACGCGGACCGCCGGAATGCTCTTCCGCAGGGCCCGCAGCGACTCCGGCAACGATTCGGTCATGATCGGCTTCTTTCTCGGCCGCCGCCCGGCGGCCGGGGTTCTGCAGTGCGCGTGCGCTGCGGGAGCAGGTAGCGGTCCCCGTCGATCTCGGTGAGCCGGGCAACCGGGCCGTACAGGGTGCGCACCAGTTCTTCGGTGATCGCTTCGCGCGGTGGCCCCAGCTGCTCGATCCGGCCGGCGTGCACCAGAGCCACGTCGTCGCAGTGCGCCGAGGCCAGGTTGAGGTCGTGCAGCACCACGAGCACACCGGCCCCGGCGTCGGCGAGCTCTCCGAGAATGCCCATGATCTGCAGCTGGTAGCGCAGATCCAGGTTGGCCACCGGCTCGTCCAGCAACAGGTACGGCGCACCGGTCACCAGGGCCCGTGCGATCAGCGCGCGCTGCCGCTGCCCGCCCGACAGGTCGGCGAGCGCATCGTCGAGCCGCGTACCGATCCCCACCCGGTCGGCGGCCGAGACGATCCGTTCCAGGGCCGCGGGCCCGCGCACGCCGCGCGGCAGCCCCAGTGCGATCGCGTCGGCCACCGTCAGACCCGATCCCGGTACCGACTCCGATTGCGGGACGTAGCCCAGCAGCCGTGCTCGCGCCGCGGGCGCCATGCCCCGCGTTTGCACACCGTCGACCAGGATGGCGCCCCGGCGCGGCGGCGTGATGCCCAGCACCGCTTTGAGCAGTGTCGACTTGCCGCCGCCGTTCGGGCCGATCACCGCGAGGACTCGACCGGGGTCGAGGTCGAGTCGCACGCCGTCCAGGACAGGCCGACGCCGGCGCCCGTGCGCCACCACGAGATCGCGCACGTGCAGTCCCTGCGCGCTCACCGGCGTGACCATGCGCCCTCCCGGATGATCAGCCACAGGAACATCGGCACCCCGAGGAACGACACGACGATGCCGACCGGCACGATCACCGGGCTGACGATCGTGCGGCCGACGAGATCGGCACCGAGGACCAGCGCGGCACCTACCACCCCGGCGAGCGGCAGGCGATACCGTTCGTCCGCGCCGACCAGCAGCGCCGCGATGTGCGGCGCCACTAGGCCGACGAAGCCGATCACCCCGGTGATGCTGATGACGGTCGCGGCCACGAGCGTCACCAGCACCATCGTCTGGGTGCGCAACCGCCGGACCGGGACCCCGAGACTGAACGCGGTCTCGTCACCGGCGGCCATGCGCATGTACCACCCCGCACGCGCTTGCATGAATCCGCCGGCGACGCCCACGATCACCGCCACCAGAGTGATCTGCGACCAGTTCGCCCGGCCGAGGTCGCCGAAGGTCCAGCGGACGATCGCGGACAGGTCCTGCTCGTCGCTGACGTACTGCAGGACGGCGGTGGCCGCCGCGAACAGGTAGCTCAGCGCGATGCCGGACAGGATCAGGATGGTCGGGCCCATGCGGCCGATCGACGCCAGTCCCATCACCACTGCCGAACACGCGGCCGCCATCACGAAGGCCATGACGACGGTGGCCGTCATCGCCGAGCCGGCGATGGTGAACGTCCCGAGGATCGCCAGGGCCGCGCCGAACGCCGCGGCATTGGAGATGCCGGTGGTGAACGGGCTCGCCATCGGGTTGCCAGTGATGATCTGCATGCCGCAGCCGCACCACGCCAGCCCCGCTCCCGCCGCGATCGCCATGGCGATCCGCGGCAGCCGCAGGTCGACCAGCGCGGTCCACTCGGACCAGTCGAGCGGCTGCGCCCACCGGTCGGCCCCCGGCAGCAGGGTGGCCGCGAGCCGCCCGGTGGTGATGTCGGTGATCCCGTGGACGGTGCCGAGCCAGGCCAGTGCCACCGCGACGAGAGTCGCGGCCGCCAGGATCGACCACCGGCGCCGGGCACGCCCCGCCAGGACCCGACGGACCTCGGCGAGTTCGGTCGCCGGGTCGGCGGCGGCCGTTCCGCCGGTCACCGCATGGCGGGCAGGGTGTGCACGTGCCCGTCGACCGGAGCCATGTCCTGCAGCTTCATCCAGTCGGCGAAGACCTGGTCGGGGTCCAAGTCGGCGGTGTGCTCCGGGTACAGCCACTTGGCGACGTAGGCCGAGCCGACCACCTTGCCCAGGCCGCCGCCGGCGAAGCCCGTCAGGAAGTGGACGTTGCCGTTGCGCACGGCGTCGAGGCCGGTCCAGCCGGGCCGGGAGGTCATCTCAGCCCCGATGGCGTCGAAGTCACCGGCTGCGGGCGGCGTGTACACGCCGGTGTTCTTCAGCGCTCCCCCCGACGTGGTCTTGACGATCAGATCCGGATTCGCGGCCAGCACCGCTTCGGGGTCGACGGCGGCTCCGGCCGGGTCGGCGTCGGCGAAGATGTTGGTGCCGCCGGCCAGGACCACCATCTGGTGCCAGCCGTCGTTCGACGTGCCGGGAACGGCGGTGGTGAACGGGTCGCCGTACTCCCAGTAGACGCTCTTGCGCGGCTGATCGCCGACGGCGTCGGTGATCTGCTGGGAGACCGAGGTGAACATGTCGGTCACCTTCTGGGCGCCGTCCTCGTTGCCGAGGGCCCGCCCCAGGATGTCCATCTGCTTGGGCAGCTCCGCGTTGTCCCAGCCCGTCACGGTGACCACTTTGATTCCCGCCGGCTCCAGCTTGGCCGCGTACTCGTCCACCGAGCCGTTCCGGGGCAGGATCAGCGCCTGGGGCGCCAGTTCGATGATCTTCTCCAGGTTCAGGTCGCTCTGGCCCTTGCCGATCACCTCATCGGGATCGAACTGCGGCCAGTAGGCGCGGTCCTGGGCGGTGTTGGTGTCCACTGAGGCCACCGTGTCGATCGACCCCATCGCCCGGATGAGTTCCACGTTGTAGCGGTTGGCGACGACGACCTTCGTCAGCGGTCCGCTCAGTTCGACGGTGCGCCCGGCGTCATCGACGAGTTCGATGCTCGTCGCCGCCTCGTCCGGCCGGTCCGGGATGGAGCAGCCGGCCAGCACGATCGCCGGCAGTAGGGCGAGCAGGATGACCAGGGGCCGGACGATCGACGTCGTCCGGCGCTGAATGTTCTTCATTTGTCGGTGGCTCCTCGGCCTCACGTAGGTGTACGCACCGGCAGGTATTCGGACTCGGGGCATGTCGCGGGCACGCTCGTGGCGGACGTCCGCGGTTCTCCTTCGCCGTCGCTTCCCGGGTGCGTGGCACCCAGTGCTCGATGACGGCGTCGTTCCCTTTCACCGCTGCGGGACAGTTCCGGATTCTCACCGGATTCCCTCTTGCGACGCCGCGGGCCGTGGGCCCCCGGCGTACCGGTCATTCCGGATCTTATCGACCGCCCCGACGACTCCTCCATCAGGCCACCCCGGCGATCATCTCCTGGCAGGATCGACCCATGTCCGACGCCGACCGGCGGCCCGAACTCGAGACCGTCACCTCGCACGACGATGTGGCCGGGCTCGGGGTGCCGGTCGACATCGACGAGATCGAGGCGACGATCACCGTCGAGCGTGAAGCCCTGACCGCACTGATCTGGGCGCCCGCCGACCTGACGACGGCCGTGGTGCACGCGCTCGTCGGGGACGTCGGCGCGCGCGACGGTCCGGGGGTGATCGCCTCGTCGGCACCGCTGTTCTACCTGCCCGACCACGGGGCCGTGTTCGCGCGCATCATCGATTCCGTCGACGCCGGCGCACCGTTGGCTCCCGGCGACCTGGCGAGCGCCTTCGCCGTCACGGAGACCACCGCCGGATTCCGGAACCTGCTGATGGAGCTGGCCTCCCCCAATCCGGCCGGACCGTGGCCGCTGCCCACCGATGCGGATCTGCCGCGGCTGGCACTGGCCGTGGTCGACCAGTGGCATCGGCGCGGCTACCGCGCCCTGCTCGACCGGATGGGCACCGTCCTGGTGACCGAACGCAGCGACGATCTCGGCCCGCACTGGGAGGCGCTGAGCCGGCACCAGCGGTCGGCCGAAAAGACCCGGGACGCCGTGCGCGCCGCACTGGCCGCGCTCTGACGTCCCGGGTCTTCAGGTTCGGGTCCGGGGCTTTCGGGTCCGGGTCAGGCGGTGACGGCCTCCGCGGCCGCCTTGGCCCACCGGTAGTCGGCCTTGCCGGCCGGGGTGCGGCGCACCTCGTCGACCACCACCAGGCTGCGCGGCACCTTGTACCGGGCCAGGCTCTGCCGGCAGAACTCCTGCACTTCCTCCAGGCTCGGCTCGGTCTCGTCCTCGGCGATCTGCACCACCGCGGCGACGGCCTGCCCGTACTTGGCGTCTGGCACCGGCACCACCAGGGCGTCGGAGATCGCCGGGTGACCGTGCAGGGCGGCCTCCACCTCTTCGGCGTACACCTTCTCGCCGCCGGTGTTGATGCACTGGCTGCCGCGGCCCAGGAAGACGATGCCGCCGTCGTCGTGCACGTAGCCCATGTCGCCCAGCACCGAGATGCGGGTGCCGTCCTCCATGGTCGGGAAGGTGCGCGCGGTCTTCTCCGGATCCTTGTAGTAGCCGAGCGGGATGTTGCCGACGCGGGCGATGTAGCCGACCTCGTTCGGGGTGGTGATCCGGTTGAACCGCTCGTCCACCACCATCATGCGCGCGGTGTCGGGCACCTTGAGGTTGCCGTTCTCGTCGAGCACGATCTCACCGTCGTTGCCGGACTCGGAGGCACCGAAGTTGTCGCGCAGCATCAGTTCCGGCTTCACCGCGAGGAAGCGGTCGCGCACGCTCTTGCTCCAGATGGCGCCGCCGGAGGCGATGGAGAACAGCGTCGAGAAATCCACCTCTCCCGCGCGCCGCTCCATCTCCTCCACCAGCGGCATGCCCATGGCGTCGCCGACGATGAGGATCATCTGGGTCTGATCGCGCGGGATGTTCGCGACGATCTTCTCCGGATCGAAGTCGCGCTCCAGGATCAGCCGGCCACCCAGGCTCAGGAACGTGAACAGCGAGTACGAGGCGGCGCCGTGCATCAGCGGAGCGGCGATCAGGAACGACAGCGACGGGAAGTTCTGGACCTCGCGGGCCAGCTCCTCGTAGCTCTCCCGCGGCGGCCCGTACGGGTTGCCGCCGGAGATCGGCTTGCGGAAGAAGTCGTCGTGCTGCCACATGACGCCCTTCGGGTAGCCGGTGGTACCGCCGGTGTAGATCAGGTACAGCTCTTCGCCGGTGCGCTCGGGGAAGTCCCGCTCGGTGGACTGCTCGGCCCACTCGGCGAAGTCGACCAGCTCCACGGTCCGGCCGCCGGGCTGCTCGCCGACGGCGGCGGCCAGCTCGTCGGTCACGTCGCCGATCACGAAGACGGTGCGCAGCTCGGGCAGCTTGGAGACCAGATTGGCCAGGATGCGCTGGTGTTCGGGCAGTTCGACGATGATCGCCGCCGAATCGGAGTTGTCGAAGATGTACTCCAGCTCCGGCTCGGTGTACCGGTAGTTGATGTTCACCGGAACCGCACCGATCTTGAGCATGCCGAGCAGCGCGGTCACGTGCTCGACGCTGTTCTTCAGGTACAGCGCCACCTTGTCGTCGCGGCCCACACCGTGCGCGGCCAGCAGGTGCGCCACCTGGTTGATCTGCAGGTCCAGGTCGGCGTAGGTGAAACCTTCACCGTCGTAACTCAGCAGGACCCGGTCGGGAACCGCGTCTGCGACGGTCTCGAAAACGGTGGCCAGGTTGAACTTCATTGCGATCTCCTTGGGAGGCGGTCGGGCCGGTGGGGGCTGGTGGGTGGTCGGGGCTGGAGTAGATCAGTCGGTGGTCAGGATGAGGCCGGAGGTTGGGACGCCGGTGCCCGCGGTCACCAGCGCCGCGGAGGCGCCGTCGACCTGGTTCACCGAATCTCCGCGCAGCTGGCGGACGGCTTCGGCGATGCCGTTCATTCCGTGGATGTAGGCCTCGCCCAGCTGGCCGCCGTGCGTGTTGAGCGGAAGCCTGCCGCCCACCTCCAGGGCGCCGGGCTCGCGGACGAAGTCCTTGGCCTCGCCGCGGCCGCAGAAGCCGAGCTCCTCCAGCTGCAGCAGCGTGTACGGCGTGAAGTGGTCGTACAGGATGGCCAGGTCGACGTCGCCCGGCGACATCCCGGCCTGCGCCCACAACTGCCGGCCGACCAGCCCCATCTCTTCCAGCGCCGCGAGCTCGTCGCGGTAGTAGCTGGTCATGATGAACTGGTCGCGCCCGCTGCCCGAGGCCGCACCGGCGATCGTCACCGGACGCTGCGGCAGATCCCGGGCGCGTTCGGGCGAGACGACGACGACCGCGACGCCGCCGTCGGACTCCTGGCAGCAGTCGAGCAGATGCAGCGGCTCGGCGATGTAGCGGCTGGCCTGGTGATCCTCCAGCGTGATCGGCTTGCCGTAGAAGAAGGCGTTCGGGTTGACGGCCGCGTGCTTGCGGTCGACCACGGCGATGCGCCCGAAATCCTCACTGGTGGCGCCGTATTCGTGCATGTACCGCTGGGCGACCATCGCGACGAAGGCCGCCGGAGTCGACAGGCCGTGCGGGTACGAGAAGGCGTTGTCGGTGCCCGAGGAGTTCTCCTGGTTGGCCACCGCCGAGTTGACCTGGCCGAACCGCAGACCGGACCGCTCGTTGAAGGCCCGGTAGGCCACCGCGACGTCGCACACGCCGGTCGCCACGGCCATCGCCGCCTGCTGCACGGTGGAGCAGGCCGCGCCGCCGCCGTAATGGATGCGGGAGAAGTACTTGAGTTCGCCGATCCCGACGGCGCGGGCGACCGCCACCTCCATATTGGTGTCCATGGTGAAGGTGACCAGGCCGTCGACGTCGGCGGGCGTCAGCCCCGCATCGGCGAGGGCGGCGTTGACCGCCTCGGCGGCCAGGCGTAGTTCGCTGCGACCGGACTCCTTGGAGAACTCGGTGGCGCCGATGCCGGCGATGGCCGCTCTGCCCGACAGTGTCCGCTCGCTCATCGCTGCCCCTCCCGGGTGAAGGTGACCGTGGAGATCACGTGCTTGCCGAGGGCGTTGGTGCCGGTCACCGCGACGGTGACGGCGTCGCCGTCGACGGCGGTGACCTCACCGGCGAAGGTGAGGGTGTCGTAGGCGTACCAGGGCACACCGAGCTTGAGTTCGATCGAGCCGATCCGCGCGCGCGGCCCGGCCCAGTCGGTGACGAAGCGTTCCACCAGTCCGGTGTCGGTGAGGATGTTGACGAAGATGTCCTTCGATCCCTTGGCGTGCGCCAGATCCCGGTCGTGATGGACGTCCTGGAAGTCGCGAGTGGCCAGGGCGGTCGCCACGACGAAGGTCGGGGTGGCCTCGATCGTCAAGGGCGGCAAGACGTCTCCGACGGAGATGACCTCCGGCGGCGTCGCGGTCGTTTCACTCATCGGGGACTCCAGGCGTAGAGGGTCCAGGCGTCGGCGTCGTCAGTGGCCGGGAAGTCGAGGAACTCGACGCGCACCTCCATGCCGATCGCGACGTCTTCGGGGGCGACGCCGCGGAGCTGTCCGAGCATGCGGACGCCCTCGTCGAGTTCCACCAGTGCGACCACGAAGGGCAGGTCACGGCCGGGAACCTTCGGTGCATGGTGGACCACGAAGCTGTAGACGGTGCCGGTGCCCGCGGCGACCACGTAGTCGGTCGGCGGGTAGGTGCCGTCGTCGGTCTTGGCCTTCCAGGTCGCCGGGATCGGCGGGTGCCGCAGGCCGCCGTCCTCGAGCTGCTGGATGCGCAGCTCGTGCGCGGCGACGCCGTCCCAAAAGAAGGCGGTGTCACGGGAGACGGACGGCCGGATCAGCCGGGCCGGATCCAGCCCCTCGGGCGCGGCCGGTGCCGCCGGTACAGCGGTGCCCGGACGGAACTTGAGGATGCGGAACTCCATCTCCGCCACCACGTCTCCGCCCGCGCGCCAGGTGTTGCGGGTGGTGAAGAACCAGCCCTCCCCCAGCGCGGTCTGCTTGGGCCCGGTGACGTCGATCAGCTCGGCCGACAGGGTCACCTCTTCGCCGGGGCGGGTGTAGCGGTGGTAGACGGTGTCGCAGTTGGTGGCGACGACGGAGGTGTAGCCGGCCTCGTCGAACAGTTCGCTCGCCCGGCCCAGCGGATCGTCGGCGGTGCGCACCCCGTGCAGGCCGCGCATGGTCCACACCTGCGCCATCGCCGGCGGGGCCACGATGCCGTCGTGCCCGGCGGCACGCGCGGCGGTCTCGTCCACGTAGATCGGGTTGTCGTCGCCCATCGCCTCGACCCAGTTGTGGATCATCGGCTGGTTGATCGGGTCACGGCCGGCGATCGGCGCGCTGGGGCCGGCCGCCATGATCTCCTCGGCGGCCGACCGGATGCGTGCGGGGTCTGCGGTCGGCGCCGCGCCGGTGCCGCTCATCGCTTACTCCTCGGCAGGCCCAGGCCGGCGGTCGCGATCAGATCGCGCATCACCTCGTTGACGCCGCCGCCGAAGGTGATCACCACGTTGCGCTTGGCCTGCATGTCCAGCCAGTCGACGAACTCCGCGGTGGCCGGGTCGGTGAAGTCGCCGTAGGTGCCCACCACGTCGTCGATCAGGCGGTAGATGGTCTGCAGCCGCTCGGTGGCGAAGACTTTGGTGGCCGAGGCGTCGGCCATCGAGATCTCCCCGCTCGAGGCGACCTGCCAGTTGAGCAGTTCGTTGAGCCGCTCGTAGGCGCCGATCTGCGCGAGGGCGCGGCGCACCGGCTGCTGGGTGATCACCGGTGCACCGTCGTAGGTGGCCTCGCCCGCCCAGGCGCGCAGCCGGTCGGCCAGACCGCCGATGCGGCCGGCCGGTCCCAGCATCACGCGCTCGTGGTTGAGCTGGGTGGTGATCAGCTTCCAGCCGTCACCCTCCTCGCCGACCCGCATCGACACCGGTACCCGGACGTCGTTGTAGTAGGTGGCGTTGACGTGGTGGGCGCCGTCGGCGGTGATGATCGGGGTCCACGAGAACCCGGGATCGGTGGTGTCGACGATGAGGATCGAGATGCCCTTGTGCTTGGGCGCCTCCGGATCGGTGCGCACCGCCAGCCAGATGAAGTCGGCGTCGTGACCGCCGGTGGTGAAGATCTTCTGCCCGTTCACCACGTACTCGTCGCCCTCGCGGACGGCGCGGGTGGTCAGCGAGGCCAGGTCGGTGCCGGCCTCCGGCTCGGTGTAGCCGATCGCGAAGTGGACGTCGCCGGTCAGGATGGCCGGCAAGAACTTCGCCTTCTGCTCGTCGGTGCCGTAGCGCTGCAGCGTCGGCCCGACGGTCTGCAGGGTCACCGCGGGCAACGGCACGTCGGCGCGCACCGCCTCGTTGGTGAAGATCTGCTGCTCGAAATCGCCGAAGCCCTTGCCGCCGTACTCTTCCGGCCAGCCGACGCCGAGCTGGTCGTCGGCGCCGAGCTGCTTGATCAGGGCACGGTAGGCGGCGCCGTGCCGGTCGGTGCGCATCGCGACCTCGTCCTCGGGGCTGATCAGCCCGGAGAAGTAGGAGCGCAACCGGTCGCGCAGCGCCCGCTGGTCGTCGGTCAGGTCTAGGAACACGCCGCCTCCTCGACGGTGACGTCCGCGAGCACATCCAATGCGCCCAGGGGACCGCCGGCCACGCGCGCCAGATCCTTGGCGAGCGAGAAGTAGCGGTGCAGCGGGTAGGTGATGTCGACGCCGACGCCGCCGTGCAGGTGCGTCATGGCGCGCAGGGCGGCCGGCAGTTCGGCGGCCAGCCAGTAGTCGGCCGTGGCGAGGTCTTCGGCGGCGTCGAGCCCGGCCGACAGCCGCCAGGCAGCCGACGTCGCGATCAGGTTGAGGGTCCGGGAGACCACGTAGATGTCGGCCAGCTGCTGACCGACCGCCTGGAAGGCGGCGATCGGCTTGCCGAACTGTTCGCGGCCGGTCACGTGCTCGGCGGTCATCGCCAGCGCACCGGCCAGCAGGCCGTCGGCGTAGGCGGCCAGGAAGACGCGGTAGAGCGCGGTCAGTTCCGTGGCGTCCCCGGCCAGCACGTCGGCGTCGTCGATCGCCACCGCGTCGAAGGCCACCGTGTACTCGGCGGCCCCGGACGACGACGAGGTGCGGGTCAGCGTGACGCCGTCGGCGCGCGGATCCACCACCGCGGTGCCGCCGTCGGCCCCCACCAGCAGAGCCGCGGCACCGTCGGCGAAGGCCACTCCGGTCTTGACGCCGGTGAGCAGTGTGGTGCCGGACGTCCGGTCCAGTCGGGTCTGCAGTGGTGCGCCCAGCGCCTCGCCGCGTTCGCCGAGCGCGACGGCGTACCAGCCGCCGTCGGCGGCGGCCGCCGCCCAGCGGCCGGCTGCCGCCGCGCTGTGCGCCAGCAGCACCGCACCGGTGAGGGTGCCGATCAGCGGGGTCACCACGGCGCCGCGGCCGGCACTGGTGACCAGCGGGATGAGCGCCTCGACGCCGAGGTCGTCGCCGCCGTGGGCTGCCGGCAACGCCAGCACCGTGAGTCCGGCGCCGGTGAGCGCCTGCCATGCGGCCGCGTCGAAGCCGTCCTCGGTGAACCTGTCGGTCCACTCCGGGGCCAGCCGTCCCACAACCTCCTGCGTCGCCTCGGCCACCGCCGCGGCCGTCGCGTCCGGGGTGAAATCCACCCGCGCCTCCATTCGAAAGTCTCCGCCGTGCCTTATGAGAACACGTTCTATATTAGAACAGGTTCTACTTTAGCGGGTCATCCGCGGGGGAGTCCCAGAATCCGCTCGGCCGCCGCCGAGCGGAGGATCTGCGTGGTGCCGCCGGCGATCGAGAGGCAGCGGTTGAGCAGGAAGAGTTCGCTCGCGGCGCTCGGCAACAGCGCGTCCGGCCCCAGCAGGTCGAGCGCGAACTCGGGGACCGCCTGACGGTGGACCACGCCGATCAGCTTGCGCACGCTCGAGGTGGCGCCCGGATCGGTTCCCGACAGCCGCTGCGTCAGCGCGCGGGCGTCGAGCACGCGGCCGATGTGCGCGTCGGCGATCAGGCCGCCGAGACGGTCGGCGTCGCGTTCGCCGAGCACCGTTCCGGCGTCGTCGAGCTGGCGCAGCAGCGCGTCGACCTCTTTGCCCAGCCCCGCGCCGCCCATCGCGACGCGCTCGTTGGACAGGGTGGTGCGGGCCAGGCGCCAGCCGCCGTTCACCTCACCCACCACGTACTCGTCGGGAACCACGACACCGTCCAGGAAGACCTCGTTGAACAGGGCCCGGCCGGTCATCTCTCGCAGCGGCCGCACGTCGATGCCGGGGCTGGTCATGTCGACCAGGAAGTAGGTGATCCCCTTGTGCTTGGGGGCGTCGCCGTCGGTGCGCGCGAGACAGACCGCCCACTGCGAGTCGTGCGCCTGCGAGGTCCAGATCTTCTGGCCGGTCAGCTCCCAGCCGCCGTCGACGCGAACCGCGCGGGTGCGCAGCGAGGCCAGGTCGCTGCCCGCCTCGGGCTCGCTGAACAGCTGGCACCAGGTGATGTCGCCCGCCAGCGTCGGGGCGATGAACTTCTCGCGCTGCGCGTCGGTGCCGTGCTCCAGGATGGTCGGCAGCGCCCAGCCCGCGATCACCAGATCGGGCCGCCGCACCCCGACCCGGTCGAGTTCGGCGTCGATCAGCAACTGCAGGGCCGGGTCGGCGGCCAGCCCATAGGGCGACGGCCAGTGCGGCATCAGCAGGCCGCTGCGGGCCAGTTCGCCGCGCCGGCCGTCCTCGCCGGCCGCGGCGACCCGCTCGGCCAGCGCCGCGATCTCCGGGCGCCGGTGTTCGACGTCGGCCAGATCGATCGCGAACTCGCGGCGCGCCCCGCGGCGCCCCAGGTCGGCCAGCGCCAACCGGGCCGGCGTTCCACCGCGCAGCACCGCTCGCGCCGCCATCGCCGACCGCAGGTACAGGTGGGCGTCGTGCTCGAAGGTGAAGCCGATCCCGCCCAGCACCTGGATGGCGTCCTTGGCGTTGTCGACCGACGACTCGGCGGTCAGCGCCGCCGCCGCCAGCCGGCACAACTGGAGTTGGTCCCGGCCACCGGCTCCGCCGGCCGCACGGTCGTCGTCGATCGCGCCGGCCAGATCCCATGCGGCGGCCGCGAGTTGCTCGGCGCGGCAGAGCATCTCCGCGCACAGGTGCTTGATGGCCTGGAACGAGCCGATGGGCACCCCGAACTGGGTGCGCACTTTGGCGTAGTCCACCGCGAGGTCAAGGGTCCGCCGCGCGATTCCGGCCTGGTAGGCCGCGAGCGCCCCGATCACCATGGCGTGGAGGGCCTCGCCGTCGTCGATCGCGATCAGGTCACCGGCACGCAGGTCTTCCAGGACCACGCGGACCGGCGTGGCTGTCCCGTCCACGGCGCCGCCCGGCTCGGCGCTGCGCACATGCCCGTCCACCGCGAACCATCCGGTGTGCCCGTCCAGCGTCAGGGGCGCCACGATCAGCGCATCCGGGACGTGACCCGGCACCACGCCGAGGTCGGCCACCCCGTCGCGCACCTCGACCGGGTCGCCGGTGGCGACCGCGGCCGCCGGCATCACGGCCGGACGCTCGCCCGCCAGCAGTTCCGCGGCGACCGGCACCCCTTGCGCGGCCAGGGCCGCGGCGGCCGCCGCGGATGCGGTCAGCGGACCCGGGACCAGCTCGGCGCCGCACGCGGAGAGGATCGCCGCGGTGTCGGCGAAGGTGCCACCGGCGCCGCCGGACTCCTCGTCCACGCCGGCGGCGAACACGCCCAGATCGGCGATCTGTTCCCACAGCGGTCGCCACGCGGCGTTCGGCGTGTCGAGATCGGCCCGGACCAGTTCGCGCACCTCGCGCGCCTGTGCCCAGCCCGAAATGGCATCGCTGACCGCTTGCTGCTCGATCGAGGTGGTGTTTGTCACGGTTGTTCCTCTGCATCTGCGCTTGAACCGACAAATAGAACCTGTTCTAGTTAGTCTAGGGTGTACACCAATACCTGGGGAGGCGCCAACCGGCATTCGTCTCCGCCGATCGAGTGAGGACGCGTGCATGGCTGCTTCCAGTTCCAGCAACACCGACACCGCGATCCCGGCACCCCCGGCGGTCGCTGCGACCTCGGGCGCCGAGGTGGGGTCCGCCGCGCAACGCGAGCGCCGCCGCCGGATCCTCGACGCCACCCTGTCGCTGGCCTCCAAGGGCGGCTACGACGCGGTGCAGATGCGTGCCGTGGCCGATAAGGCCGAAGTCGCCGTCGGCACCCTCTACCGCTACTTCCCGTCCAAGGTGCACCTGCTGGTGACCGCCCTGGCCCGCGAGTTCGAGCGCGTCGAAGCCCGCGCCGATCGATCGCAGCTGCCCGGCGGAACCCCCATCGAACGGCTCAGCAACGTCCTGGACATGATCACCTACTACATGCAGCGCGACCCGCTGCTGACCGAGGCGATGACCCGCGCCTTCATGTTCGCCGACGCCTCGGCTGCCGGCGAGGTCGATCAGGTCGCCGCCATCATCGACCGCCTGCTCGCCGGCGCGATGATGGAGTCCACCGATCCCGGTGCCGAGCCCACCGAGCAGGAACTGGCCATCGCCCGCGTGATCTCGGACGTGTGGATGTCGAACCTGGTGCAGTGGCTCACCCGGCGCGCGTCGGCCACCGATGTGACCAACCGCATGGCACAGACCGTTCGCCTGCTGCTGGACCGGTGACCGTCCCCGGAGACTGCAGCCGGGCACACCCCACCGAATACGGAATCGGGGCCCGGCACCGGTAACGTGTCCCGTCATGAACTCGTCTGCTGACTCGCGTCCGGCACCCGCGGCGACGCCGCCGCCGACCGGCGACGAGCACCCGGCGCCGGCGCCGGAAACGCCGCAGGACAAGCCCCGCAAGAAGGACAAACACCTCTATCAGATCGACTTCGTCCGGCTTGTCACGTTCGCCGGAGTCGTCCTCGATCACGTCATCCTGGCGCTGGCCACCAACGCCGAACTGGTCGCCCAGGGCGTCGGCCTGCTGCTGCGATACACGCGTTACTGCTTCTTCGCCCTCACCGGCTTCGTCCTCACCTTCCAGTACCGCAACCGGGAGCTGCACGCGCCCACGTTCTGGCGGCGACGGTTCAAACTGATCGGTCTGCCGTTCGTGGCCTGGTCACTGTTCTACTGGGTCTACAACCGGTGGCGCCGGGGCGGCTGGGGCGATGTCGAAGCGGCCTTCAGCGACATGCACGCCGCGGCGATGTCGCTCAAGAGCATCGCCTACGACCTCATCACCGGTCACGCCGCCTACCACCTGTACTTCCTGTCGGTCAGCATGCAGATCTACGTGGTCTTCCCGCTGATCCTCTGGGTGCTGCGCCGCACGTGGGGATACCACCGCTACCTGCTGGCGCTGTCCGGCGTCTTCCACATCTGGCTGCTGTACCACATGGTCCGCCCGCCGCTGGAGCTCTTCGCCGACGGTGCTCCCGGCATGCTGTGGCGCTACCTGGGCATCACTTTGCTGCCGTACCAGTTCTTCGTCCTCGCCGGCTGTCTGGCCGCCTATCACTTCGAGGCCTTCAGCGCCTTCATGAAGCGCTGGCGCTGGCAGCTGGGTGCGGCCGCGGTCGTCGCGATCGTGCTCACCCTGGTCTACTACCGCGATCAGGTGCTCGGCGGCGAGGAGGTCTTCCGCGCCACCAACGTCTTCATGGTGCACAACGCCTTCGCCTTCATCGGCATCATCGTGCTGCTCTACATCGGCGGCACCGCGTGGCAGAACCGCCGCACGCCCGGCTCCATCCCGGACAAGCTGATGGCCAAGGCCGCCGACCGGTCCTTCGGCATCTACCTGGCGCACGTAGTCGCGATCTTCGCCGTCACCCCGGCCTTTCTCCGGTGGAACGCCGGGGTCGGCTGGCGGATCTTCGTCATGTACCTGGTGGTCTGCGTGCTGACGGTCTTCCTGGTGGAGGTTCTGCGTCTGAGCCCGATCAGCCTGATCACCACCGGCCGCAACCGGCTGGACTGGCGCGCACAGAACCCGGCCAAGCAGCTGCCCGTGGCCGTCGCCGCGATCGTCGTCGGCGTCCTCGTCCAGGTGTTCACCGGCCAGGGCATCGGCGCCTTCGTGGCCGGGACAGGGCTGATCCTGCTGGTCGGCGCGCTCGTCGTGCTGGCCAAGCAGCGCAGCGAACCGCTGATCCCCGCCTGAGACCGCGCCCGCCCGCCGGAAACCCAGCGCCCGGCTGCAGACCCAGCAGTCGGGAGAGCTGGGTCTGCAGCCGACTGCTGGGTCTGCAGCCGGGCGCTGGGTTCGTGGCCGACGAAGCGCACGGCGGACTCGGCCGGCCGCTCAGCGCAGGGTGCGCACCACCTGGTCGGCGACGGCCGCCTTGCCCGCCGAGTTCGGGTGGAAGGCCATGGACTGGCCGTAGCCCCGGATCCAGGGTTCCGCCGAGCAGACGGTGTGCCCGGCACCGGCCTGTGCGGTGCTGACCAGCTGGGCGCCGGTCGCCTCCGCGGCCCGCGCAGTGGCGGCGGCCAGCTGCGCGCCGACCGATTCCGTCTCGGCCACCTGCCACGGTTCCAGCGGGAGCGCCGGGCAGGGACCCTCGTTCACCGAGACCACCGGCGGATAGTCGACGAAGACCACGCGCGCCTCGGGGGCGCGGTCGCGGATCGCGGCGACCACGTCGGCGAGGTCGCGTTCCACCGAGGAGTAGCGGTCGGCGACCGGGAACGGCGACGGCCAGGCGGCGGTGTTGCAGTAGCGGCCCAGCGGCGGCGAGAACAGTCCGGCGGCCAGATTCGCACACGCCGAGGTGGCCAGGCGGCCGATGTACGAGACGTCGTTGCCGCCGATGGTGACGGTCACCAGGGACGTGTCCGGGGTGACGGCCTCGATCTGCGGCGGGTGGCCCTTGCTGGACGGCCGCAGAATGTCGGCGACCACCGCGCCGGAGCAGCTGGCGTCGTCGAGCTTCAGGTTCAGTGCGTCGGCGACGCGGCGGGGGTAGTTGTCGTGCGTCTGGCCGCACCGGCCGACCGGCTCCCCGCTACCGGGGCCCGCGGCGAAGGAACTGCCGAGCGCAACGTATTTGCCGGGCTCCTGTTGCGCCTGCTGCGCCTTGGGAACGGGCGGTCCCGCCTCCGCGGGCGCCGGGTAGGAATCGGAATAGATCAGTCCCGCGACCAGCACTGCGACCGCTGCTATCCCAGCGGCGACCGCGGCCGCTAACCGGCCCAAGGGGATTGCACGCATGCCCTCCAGTGTCACACAGGATCGGTCGACTGCGCTGCCGCGGCCCGCGGACGTGTGGGGCGGTCCACAGTCCGGTTCAACGCGAGCGAACTGAGCGCCGACACCAGTGCCAGCAGGCTCGCGGTGAAGACCAGCCACAGCCCCCAGACCACCGCCCGGAAGGCGTACGGCACGGCCCACTGGTTCTCGATCCCGAAAGCGGCCTGCGGATCGGCGACGGCGAAGACGACCACCACGAAGGCGATCACCGCGACGATCACCGACCCGGCCGCGACGAGCGTCGAACGCACTCCGGCCAGCAACGCCAGGCCGGTAACCAACAGGATCGCGCCGAGCGGCACCGTCCAGTAACCGGGGTCGATCCCGCCGGCCAGAACTCCGCCGGAGGTGCCCGGCCAGCCGTGCATGGTCACCAGGTCCGCGACGGCGACGTGCGGGTCGTGCTCCACCGACTGCGGCGTCCCCGGCAGCACCCGCAGCCACGGCGTGAAGGTGCCGACCAGCATCAGCAGCCCGGACAGCGCCATCATCGCGGCGGCGAACCGGCGCTGGGGTCCGGCGCCGGCGACCGGCGTCTGCACCGAGTCAGACATGACACACCTCTCCGGCCGGGGGCCACCCCCGACCTTCAGGAGGATAGGCCACCGCCGGTGTCAGTTGCGGGCCAGGTCCTTCGCGATGGACGGCCAGGTGCGATGCAGATCGGCCTCCCAGTACTGCCACGAGTGGGTGCCGGTGGGGCGGGTGACGACCGTGGTGTCGACGTTCGCCCGGTCCAGCGCCTCACGCATCTGCTGGGTGCAGCTGTAGACGGTGGCCTCGATGGCGCCGCCGAGCAGCACCTGGTCGGCCAGCACGGCCGGATCCCCCTTGATCAGCCGGGCGCCGAGCGTGTCGTACTCGCCGGGCAGGCCGGTGCCGGTGGTCAGATACACCTTGGTGCCGCGGAGCTTGTCGGCGTTCAGGTACGGATCGTTCGCGCGCCAGCCGGGACCGTCGAGCGGCCCCCACATGTTGGTGATGTCACCGCGGCCGCGGTCTTCCACGACGGTGCGGATGTAGGCCTGACCCAAGGGATCGCTGGTGCGCGCACAGCCGCTGTAGGCGGCCGCCGCGCGGTAGAGCTTCGGCGCGGCGATGGCCAGGTTCAGCACCGAGGTCCCGGCCATCGAGATGCCGGCCACCGCGTTGGCGCCGGTCGATCCCAGTTCCTCGTCCAGCAGCGGGGGCAGTTCCTCGGTGAGGAAGGTCTGCCACTTGTTGCGACCGAGCACCGGGTCTTCGCGTTCCCAGTCGGTGTAGTACGAGAAGGCCCCGCCGATCGGCGTGATCACGTTGACGTGCTTGTCGGCGAAGAACTTCGCGTAGTCGGTCTTCTCCTGCCAGGTGGCGTCGTCTTCGCCGCCGCCGGCGCCGTTGAGCAGGTACAGGTTGGGCGCAGACTTGCCGGTGTCGCGGGGCCGCAGCACCGTCAGCGGGATGTTCCGGTTCATCGCCGCCGAGTAGGCGACGATGCGCTCCTCCTGGGGACCGATCTTGTCCACGGAGACGATGCGCGACGGCACGACGGCCTGCGCAGGCGCGGTTCCCGAGGGTTGCGGGGCAACCGGCTGGGGGACGGTCGGCTGGGGGCGGGCCTGCTGGGGTTCGGCGGCAGCGAGTCCGGGCGCAGCGATGGCCACGGCCAGGACCGCAGCCATCGTCGTGCGAGCTGCCGCGCGCATAGATCCTCCAGTCACTTTTGCAACATTAGCCCCAAGAGTAACACTCGCGGGTCAGAACGACCCCCGCCGGATTTCCGGCGGGGGCCGTGGCTCAGTCAGTCAGCCGATCAGCGCGGCGGCTGCCCCGGGAAGGGCGGCTGCTGCCCCGGGAACTGGCCACCCGGCTGACCGGGATACTGCCCACCCGACTGACCGGGGAACTGGCCGCCCGGCTGACCGGGGAACTGCTGCCCCGGCTGCTGGCCGAAGTTCTGGGGCTGCCCCGGGAAAGGCTGCTGCCCCGGGAAGGGCTGCTGGCCGGGGAACTGGCCCGGGTCACCGAAGTCGGCCGGAGCGGGCCCCGCGTCGTCGAACTTGGCGGGTGCCAGCGTCAGCGCCAGCATCGCGGCACCGGCGAGCAGCGCCAGGAGGGCACCGATCAGCACGAGCCAGAGCCCGTAGCCCGCAGAGAACAACTCGCGGTCTTCCGCGCTCGTGTTCTTCGCCACCGCACCGATCGGATTGGCGATGAACACGATGGACGCGATGGTGGCGGCGACGCCGCCGAGGGCGATGAGCACCGCACCGATACCCGGGAACCGGCGAACGAGCACCAGGACCGCACCGATGCCGACGATCACACCGAAGATCACCGTCCAGATGCCCGGCATCTTGGTGTCCGCGTCAGCGCTCTCGTTCATCTGCGCCCGCATCTCCTCTTCGGACATGAAGCCCGCAAGTTCGTCCGGGACCTCGAAGTCGGTGTCCGCATCGACCGACCCCATGCCGCTCACCGACACGCTGATGGACACATCCCCCGTCACCGGATTCGACTCGGTATCCGAAGCACTCGCCCAGGCGAGAAAGCTGAACACGATCAGCAGCAGGGCGGCCACCGCGGCAACGGCACCGACAATCATGCGACGCGGCGACGCCGGTCCCGTCGGCGCGAGCAGCCCGGCGGTGGCGGCCGGCGCACCGGCGGGCGCGGACGCACCGGCGAACTGCGGCGGCTGTCCCGGTGCACCGTACTGCGGGTGCTGACCGGGATCGCCCGGATTCGGTTGTCCGTACGTCATAGAACTCGACTCCCCCACGCAGTGGGTGACGCACTTGCGCGTCACCCGTTGGGAAGAATCCTCGCACACAACAGAACGCAGGGCGCCCGGTAGTCCGGTCGCCCTGCGTTCCTGATGTCGTCAGTCGACGTGCGTCAGCCGGCCTCGCCCTCGGCGGCCTCGGTCAGCTCGACCGGGGCGTCGGGGACCTCGCGCGGACGCTCGGTACCGGTGAAGGTGAACTTGGCGTCCTCGCCGTCGTCTTCGCCGTCCCAGCCTTCGACGTCGACCAGGATGATCTGGCCGGCCCCGATGTCGTTGAACAGGATCTTCTCGCTGAGCTGGTCCTCGATCTCGCGCTGAATGGTGCGGCGCAGCGGCCGTGCACCCAGCACCGGATCGAAGCCGCGCTTGGCCAGGAGCTGCTTGGCCTGCTCGGTGAGCTCCAGATCCATGTCCTTGACCCGGAGCTGCTCTTCCACGCGACCGATCATCAGGTCGACCATCTTCATGATCTCGTCCCGCGTCAGCTGGTGGAAGACGATGACGTCGTCGATACGGTTCAGGAACTCCGGGCGGAAGTGCTTCTTCAGCTCGTCGTTGACCTTCTGCTTCATCCGCTCGTAGTTCGAGCCGTCGCCCTCACCGGAGCTGAAGCCCACGCCCACGGCCTTGGAGATGTCGCGGGTGCCCAGATTCGAGGTGAAGATCAGCACGGTGTTCTTGAAGTCGACCGTGCGTCCCTGACCGTCGGTGAGACGACCGTCCTCCAGGACCTGCAACAGGGTGTTGTAGATCTCCGGGTGGGCCTTCTCGATCTCGTCGAACAGGACCACCGAGAACGGCTTGCGGCGCACCTTCTCGGTGAGCTGCCCGCCCTCGTCGTAGCCGACGTAGCCGGGAGGCGCACCGAACAGCCGCGACGCGGTGAACCGGTCGTGGAACTCGCCCATGTCGATCTGGATGAGCGCGTCGTCCTCGCCGAACAGGAAGTTCGCCAGCGCCTTGGACAGCTCGGTCTTACCGACGCCGGACGGACCGGCGAAGATGAACGAGCCGGACGGACGCTTGGGGTCCTTCAGGCCGGCGCGGGTACGGCGGATCGCCCGCGAGACCGCCCTGACGGCGTCCTCCTGGCCGATGATCCGCTGGTGCAGCTCGTCCTCCATGCGGAGCAGACGCGTGGTCTCCTCCTCGGTGAGCTTGAACACCGGGATACCGGTCCAGTTGCCCAGGACCTCGGCGATCTCCTCGTCGTCCACCTCGGCGACCACGTCGAGATCACCCGCACGCCACTGCTTCTCCCGCTCGGCGCGCTCGGAGATCAGCTGCTTCTCCTTGTCGCGGAGGCTGGCGGCCTTCTCGAAGTCCTGCGCGTCGATCGCGGACTCCTTCTCCTTGCGGGCGTCGGCGATCCGGTCGTCGAACTCGCGCAGGTCTGGCGGCGCGGTCATCCGGCGGATGCGCATGCGCGCGCCCGCCTCGTCGATGAGGTCGATCGCCTTGTCCGGCAGGAACCGGTCGTTGATGTAGCGGTCGGCCAGCGTCGCCGCGGCGACCAGTGCCCCGTCGCTGATGGACACCTTGTGGTGCTGTTCGTAGCGGTCCCGCAGACCCTTGAGGATCTCGATGGTGTGCTCCACCGAGGGCTCGCCCACCTGGACCGGCTGGAAGCGGCGCTCCAGGGCGGCGTCCTTCTCGATGTACTTGCGGTACTCGTCGAGCGTGGTGGCGCCGATGGTCTGCAGCTCGCCGCGGGCCAGCTTCGGCTTCAGGATGCTGGCGGCGTCGATGGCGCCCTCGGCGGCTCCGGCCCCGACCAGCTGATGCAGCTCGTCGATGAACAGGATGATGTCGCCGCGGGTGTTGATCTCCTTGAGCACCTTCTTCAGGCGCTCCTCGAAGTCACCGCGGTAGCGGCTGCCGGCCACCAGGGAACCCAGGTCCAGGGTGTACAGCTGCTTGTCCTTGAGCGTCTCCGGGACGTTGCCGGACACGATCGCCTGGGCCAGGCCCTCGACGACGGCGGTCTTGCCCACGCCGGGCTCGCCGATCAGGACCGGGTTGTTCTTGGTGCGGCGGCTCAGCACCTGCATGACCCGCTCGATCTCCTTCTCGCGGCCGATGACCGGGTCGAGCTTGCCCTCGCCGGCGGCAGCGGTCAGGTTGCGGCCGAACTGGTCGAGGACCAGTGAGGTCGACGGGGTGCCGGAGTCCGACGAGCGTCCACCGGTGCCGGCGGCCTCGGGCTCCTTGCCCTGGTAGCCCGACAGCAGCTGGATCACCTGCTGGCGGACGCTGTTCAGGTCGGCGCCCAGCTTCACCAGGACCTGGGCGGCGACGCCCTCGCCCTCGCGGATCAGGCCGAGCAGGATGTGCTCGGTGCCGATGTAGTTGTGGCCCAGCTGCAGCGCCTCGCGCAGGCTCAGCTCGAGCACCTTCTTGGCGCGCGGCGTGAACGGGATGTGCCCGGACGGCGCCTGCTGGCCCTGGCCGATGATCTCCTCGACCTGGCTGCGGACGGCCTCCAGCGAGATGCCCAGCGATTCGAGCGCCTTCGCGGCGACACCTTCACCCTCGTGGATCAGACCCAGGAGGATGTGCTCGGTGCCGATGTAGTTGTGATTGAGCATCCGCGCTTCTTCTTGCGCCAGGACGACGACCCGGCGCGCACGGTCGGTGAACCGTTCGAACATTGTTCTCCTCCAAGTTGCTGGCCCCGGCAGCGAGCCATCTGCCTCCACTGTAGTGGTCGTCACGGCCGCCGCCACGGTGTAGTCCGTACCGACGACCCTCCCCGGCTCGCTCCGGTGGTTCTGTCGGTCTCAACGCCGCACGCTGGAGCGATGTTCCCGGCCCGGTACGCCCTGAGCGAACGGGGCTCACCTTCGCCGGCGGACCGGCGTGACAGACTGATCGCCATGTCGCGCTCCGATTTTGCACAGAGCCGTCGCCCGGGGGGCATCGCCGCGGTCGGCGTCGTCGGCTCACTGCTCCTGGTCGTGGTCGCCGGGCTGGTCCTGTGGGGTCCGTCGGCACCGGAGTACACCGCCGCCGACGGCGTGCTCCGCGACTACACGTCGGCCCCGTCGGTGGCGTGGGAACTCGGCGACGAGTCGCTCCCAGACTACGCCGGGAACGGTCCGGTCACCGTCGCCGACCATCGCGGCACGGACTGGCTGCTGGCCTATCCGTCCGGTCTGGGCCGCGCGTTCCTGCTGGTCGATGTGCGCAACGGTCATCAGCTCTGGGACGCACCGGTGCGGGCCGGACTGGGCGACTGCGCGATCAGCGCCGAGCGGCGGGTCGGCTGCGCCGTCAAGCTCGGCGACCAGCCCGACGGCTTCTACCTGATCGACGCCGACGGCACCCCGCGCACGGCCGGCCCGCTCGACGACACCGTGCAGGTGACCGCCGTGGGCGCGGACTTCCTGCGCATCAACCAGTTCGGCCGGCAGGCGAGCCTGCGCACCGCCGACGGGACCACGCGCTGGAGCCGGAGTTTCGCCGCGGCGGCCACCGCCCGCACCGACGGCGGTCTGCTGGTGGTCGGCACCGCCGACGGTCGCGGCTTCGTGCTGGATCCGGCCACCGGCGACGACCAGATCGCCTGCGAGCAGTGCGAGGTGATGGTCTACCCGCAGGGCGTGCTGACGGTGCACAGCGCACCCGACCATCGCGCCGTCGAGGTGTTCGCCCGCACCGGCCGCCGGGTGGCCGACGCCCCGGTGCGCACCGCGGACAGCATGACCGTGGTCGGCGGCGACTCGGTGCTGCCGGTGCTGGCCGGCACCGGCGCCGGCCAGATCATGGAGGACGCCGGGCACTACGAGGTGATCGATCCGGCGACCGGCGAGGGCATCTGGCAGATCGCCGACCCGGAGTTGTCCAAGAGCAACACCCGCCCGTGTGGCACGCTGGTGGCCTTCGCCCTCAAGGACCGGTCCCGCCGCTTCTACTCCCTCGAGGACGGCACCCCGCTCGGCCGGCTGGCGCCCCCGTCGATCGACGCCCCCGACGAGAACCTGGATCTGCTGCGGTGCATCGGCTCGTCCGACCGCACCGCGGTGTTCGCCAGCCGCAGCTCCGTGACCGCCTACAACGCCGGGAGCGGAACGCTGGCGTGGCGCCGCGACATCAACGGCACCGCGACCGCGGTCGACGGCTACGTGGTCCTGACGCAGGGCACCTCGCTGAGCGTGCTGCGGCCGCACTGAGTTCGAGAGCGGATCCCGCGCGGCGTCAGGCGGGCCGGGCGAGGAAGGCCTGCAGGGCGGCCGAGTACATCGGCACGTCCGCGGCGCCCATCAGCTCGCGCGCACTGTGCATGGCCAGCTGCGGAGCGCCCACGTCCACGGTGCGCAGCCCGGTGCGCGCGGCGGTGAGCGGTCCGATCGTGGACCCGCAGGGCAGGTCGGCGCGGTGGACGTACCGCTGCAGCGGCACGCCGGCGGCACGACAGGCCAGCGCGAACTCGGCCTCGCCGACCGCGTCGGAGGCGTAGCGCAGGTTCTGATTCACCTTGAGCACGGGGCCGCCGTCGATCGCGATCTGATGGCCGGGCTCGTGGCGGTCCGGATAGTTGGGGTGGGTGGCGTGGGCCATGTCGCCGGAGACGTGGAAGCTGGCGGCCATCACCCGCAGGAAGTCCTCGCGGCCGCCGCCCAGCCCGGCGACCAGACGCTCGCAGACGGTCACCAGGAAGTCCGAAGCGGCGCCGCGCTCGGAGCCCGAGCCCACCTCTTCGTGATCGAAGAGCGCCAGCACGGCGACCGTGCCGTCCGGCTCGGCGTCCAGCAGCGCGCGCAGTCCGGCGTAGCAGGTGCCCTGGTTGTCCAGGCGGGGTGCGCTGAGCAGTTCGCGGTCGGTGCCGATCAGCCGGGACGGCGCGAGGTCGTGCGTCATCAGCTCCCAGCCCAGCACGGCGCCGGGGTTCAGCCCGGCACGCGCGGCGACCCACTCGATCAGCGGCTCGGCCTCCCCCAGGCCGCGGACCGCGTCCACGTGGCGCTGCGGGTCCAGGTGGACTCCCTTGCGGTCCTCGGACAGGTGGATGGCCAGCTGCGGCACCCGCAGCACCGGCTCGTCGATCGTCACCAGCGCGTACTCGACGGCGCCGTCGGCGTCGTCGGCGTAGGCCAGGCGCCCCGACAAGCCCAGGTCGCGGTCGAGCCAGGAGTTCAGCCAGGCGCCGCCGTACGGTTCCAGCGCCACGGTGGCCAGGCCGGCGCTGCGGCGATCCGGGTGCTGTTTGACGCGCAGATTGGGACTGTCGGTGTGGCCGCCGACGATGCGCAGCGGTGCCACCGGCCCGGCGGCACCGCCGGCGCGGGCGTCGCGCCCGTCCCAGGCGATGAGCGAGCCGCCGCGGATCACGTAGCAGCGGCCGGCGACGTTCTCGCCCCACGGCTGCGTCTCGTGCAGCCGCTCGTACCCGGCCTCGTCGAGTTCCCGGGCGACGGTCGCGCAGACGTGGAACGGCGACGGCGAGGCGTCGATGAAGGCGCCGAGACCCTCGGCGCCGGCGGACGTGGCGATCATCGTCTCTCCCCTGGCGGTGGTGCGGCGGCGGTGTTGGTGCGGGCCGTCGTCAGACGCTCGCGAGCACCGCGTCGATAGCCGAGTAGAACAGGCCGAGCCCGTCGTCGCTCGGGCCGGTCAGCGCCTCCACCGCATGCTCGGGGTGCGGCATCAGGCCGACGACGCGGCCGTTGCTGCTGGCCACCCCGGCGATGTCGAGGCGGCTGCCGTTCGGATTGTCGCCGGCGTAGGTGAAGACGATTCGGCCTTCACCCTCGAGTTCTTCCAGCTTGCGGTCCGAGGCGACGTAGCGGCCCTCCCCCGACTTGAGCGGAATCAGGATCTCCGCGCCCTCGTCGTAGCGGGTGGTCCACGCGGTCTGATTGTTCTCCACGCGCAGCCACTGGTCGCGACAGATGAAGTGCAGCCCCTCGTTACGGGTCAAAGCGCCGGGCAGCAGCCCCGCCTCGCAGAGGATCTGGAAGCCGTTGCAGATGCCGAGCACCGGCAGTCCGCGCTCGGCGGCGGCCACCACCTCGCCCATCACCGGCGCGAACTTGGCGATCGCGCCGCAGCGCAGGTAGTCGCCGTACGAGAAGCCGCCGGGGACGACGACGGCGTCGACGCCCTTCAGGTCGGCGTCGCCGTGCCACAGGCTGACCGCCTCGGCGCCGGCGAGTTGAACGGCCCGGGCGGCATCGACGTCGTCGAGGGTCCCCGGAAAGGTGATGACTCCGATCTTCGCGCTCACGGTCAGACGGTTCCGCCGTCGGCGACCCGGGTCACGGCGAAGTTCTCGATCACCGTGTTGGTCAGCAGTTCCTCGGCGATGCGCTCCAGGGCGGCATCGTCGACGGTGCCGTCGACCTCCAGCTCGAAGCGCTTACCCTGCCGGACATCGGCGATCCCGCTGAAGCCGAGGCGCCCGAGGGCTCCGACGATGGCCTGGCCCTGCGGGTCCAGGATCTCGGCTTTGGGCATCACATCGACCACTACACGCGCCATCTGGCTCCGCTCCTCACAGCTCGTTCGACGACGCTCACTCTACCGGTACGCCGCGGCGGTCGATCACACCGCGGCCTCGACCGCGGCGATCACCTCGGGGGCGTCGGGTTCGGTGCGCGGGCGGAACCGTCCGAGCACCGCGCCGTCCGCCCCGACCAGGAACTTCTCGAAGTTCCACTGGATGTCGCCGGCCTCACCGTCGGCGTCGGGCGTCTCGGTGAGCGCGGCGTACAGCGGGTGGCGGTCGTCGCCGTTGACGTCGGTCTTCTCCAGCAGCGGGAAGGTGACGCCGTAGGTGGTCGAGCAGAAGGTGGCGATCTCCTCGGCCGACCCGGGTTCCTGCCCCATGAACTGGTTGCAGGGCACCCCGACCACGGTCAACCCGCGGGGCCCGTAATCCTGCGCGAGTTGCTCGAGTTTGGCGTACTGCGGAGTCAATCCGCACTTGGAGGCGACGTTGACGATCAGGAGCGGACCGGAGAAGTCGGTCAGCGCCACCTCGCCGCCGTCGAGCGCGCGTACCGGAATGTCCTTTATGCCATGCGAATTCTGCGTCATGCCCCACACCCTAGTGACCACGGTGAGGAAGGTCACCGGTAATTGTGTTGCAGCAATAGTTGCGCCTGCGGAACCATATCGGAGTGCCTGCCACCTCTCCGACCCTCGATGCGACCGCCACCTGCGTGGCGGACTTCATCGACCGCGTGCTGAGCTCGGCCAAGGTCACCGCCGTCGATTCCATCGCCGCCACCGAGCTGACCGTCTCGCAACTGCGGATGATGTTCGTCCTGGCGCGCTGCGCCGGCCCCAGCCCGGTCAACGAGGTCGCCGACGGCGTGGGTCTGTCGCTCGCCGCGGCCGGGCGCGCCGCCGATCGCCTGGTGGCACTGGGACTCGTCGACCGCCGGGAGGACGACCGGGACCGCCGGGTGAAGCGTCTGTCGCTCACCGATACCGGCCACGACCTGCTGGCCGAGCAGTTCCGGGTGCACGCCGAGTTCGTCCGGGGACCACTCGCGGAGGTCCCCACCGACGTCCGCACGCGCCTCCACGACGCGGTGGCGGCAGCCGCCCAGTACCTGCCGGCAGCGCACATCTGCCGACCCTGACCCTTCCCGCCAACGACGCTAAGGAACCTCATGACCCAGGCCTCTCCGGCCGCCCCGGAAAAACTCGGACGCGACGTCTTCGTCGTGGCCGGCGTGGTGGTGCTCGGCGCCATCATGTCGATCCTGGACGTCACCGTCGTCTCGGTGGCGCAGCCGACCTTCATCAACGACTTCGGCACCACCCCGGCCGGCGCCGCCTGGTCGATGACCGGCTACACGCTGGCCCTCGCCGCGGTGATCCCGATCGCCAGCTGGGCGGTGTCCCGATTCGGCACCAAGAAGGTCTACATGACCTCCCTGGTGCTGTTCGTCATCGGTTCGATCCTGTGCGCCATGGCGACCAGCATCGGCACCCTGGTGGCCTTCCGCATGATCCAGGGCGTCGGCGGCGGCCTCCTGATGCCCGTCGGCATGATGATCATGACCCGCGCCGCCGGCCCTGAACGGGTCGGCTCCGTGATGGCGGTGCTCGGCATCCCGATGCTGCTCGGCCCCATCGCCGGCCCGATCCTGGGCGGCTGGCTGATCGAGATCGCCTCCTGGCACTGGGTCTTCCTGATCAACATCCCGATCGGCATCGTCGCCGTGATCTACGCCTGGTTCGCACTGAAGGACGACGCCGAGAAGACCCCGGCCTCGATCGACTTCGTCGGACTGCTGCTGCTGTCGCCCGGTCTGGCCCTGTTCCTGTTCGGCGTCTCGTCGAGCGCCGAGCACAAGACCTTCAACAACACCGGCGTGTACATCCCGATGATCATCGGCGGACTGCTCATCATCGGCTTCGTGTTCCACGCGCTGCGCCGCAAGAATCCGCTGCTGGACCTGCGGCTGTTCAAGAACCGGACCCTGGCCATCTCGGTGATCACAATGGTCACGTTCATGGTGGCGTTCTTCGGCGCCTCGCTGCTCTACCCGCAGTACTTCATCACCGTGCGCGGCGAGTCCACGCTGATCGCCGGCCTGCTGCTGGCCCCGCAGGGTCTCGGCGCCATGCTCACCATGCCGATCGCCGGCCGGATGACCGACAAGATCGGCCCGGGCAAGTTCGTGCTCGGCGGTCTTGTGCTGCTGCTGATCGGCGTGTCGGTCTTCACCCAGCTCGGCCCGGACACGTCGTACTGGCTGCTCTGCGGTGCGCTGTTCGTGCAGGGTCTGGGCATGGGTATGACGATGATGCCGATCATGTCCTCGGCGCTGGCGTCGCTGCGCGGCTCGCAGGTGCCGGACGGTTCGACGCTGGTCAACGTGATCCAGCAGACCAGCTCGTCCATCGGCACCGCGGTGATCACGGTGATCTACACGGGAATGGTGACCGCAGCGGCCGGCCTGGCGCAGCTGTACAACACCATGCCGGACAAGCTGCCCGAGGAGTTCACCTCACTGCCGCAGCAGGTGCAGGACGCCGAGATCGCCAAGGGACTGGCGGACGCCTCCTCGGCCTTCGGCAACACCTTCATCGTCGCCGTGGTGCTGGTGGCCCTCACCTTCATCCCGGCGTTCTTCCTGCCGCGCAAGCGGATCGCTGCAGCGCTCCCGGAAGAAGTGATGCTGGAAGGCACAGACGGCAAGCCGAACCCGCCGGTGATCATGCACTGATCCCCGACAGGAAAGCTTCGACGGCGCCCCGGAAGACCTCCGGGGCGTCGTCGTGTATCAGGTGCCCGGCACCGGGCACGCGCAGATGGATCGCCGACGGACTGCGCTGCGCCATCTGCGCCATCTGGCCGGGCGGGGTCACCGAGAACTCCGCCTCCAGCAGCAGCGACGGCACCTCGACCGCCGACCATTGTTCCCAGAAGTCGCGGCCGCCCCACTCCTCGGCGATCGCCGTCCACACCGGGAGGGATCCGTGCAGCGCACCGTCGTCGAAGGCCTCGTAGAAGTACCGGCCGGCCACCGGCCCGAAGTACGCGACCGCCTCGTCGAGCCCGGCGAAGCGCTCCGGCCAGGTTTCGAACCACGGCTGCCAGGTGCCGGTGGTCTGTCCGCGGAAGTCCGGCGCCATGTCCTCGACCACCACCGCCGACACCAGCTCCGGGTAGGCCGCGGCGGTACACCAGGCGTGCAGGCCGCCCATCGAGTGCCCGATCAGCACGGCCGGACCGCGGTCGATCCAGGTGAGGATCTCGGCGACGTCGGCGACGAAGCGCTCGGTGGCCAGGTCGGCCGACTCCGGGGAGCCCACGCGGGCGGCCCCCTGGTGGAAGGCCGCGTCGAAGGTGAACACGCGCCCGTATCGGCGCAGCCAGGGCACCTGTCGCTGCCAAGTGCGGCCGCGGCCCATCAGGCCGTGCAGCAGCACGATGGCTCCGCAGCCGTGTCCGTCCGCGTCCTCCAGATCGCTGCCGTGATCGAGCAGCCCGGCCGTCGCTTCCACGGGAGTCGACCTTAGCCGCCGCGGCCGCACCGGGCCCGGCTTCCCTGGCCCCTCGGCCCTGTCGGGCCCGGTCGCGGACTGCGTAAGCTCTGCGTCATGAGCATTGTGAAGATCAACGCGATCCACGTTCCCGAAGGTCAGGGCCCCGAACTCGAGAAGCGCTTCGCCGCGCGCGCCGGCGTCGTCGAGAAGGCGCCGGGTTTCCGCGGCTTCCAGCTGCTGCGCCCCACCAAGGGCGACGACCGCTACTTCGTCGTCACCCAGTGGGCCGACGAGGAGAGCTTCGCCGCCTGGGCCAACGGCGACGCCCGTGCCGCACATCAGGGCGACCGCAAGCCCGTGGCCACCGGCGCGGACCTGCTGGAGTTCGACGTCGTGATCGAGGTGGAACCCAAGTCCTGACCGGACCGGGAGTTCTGCCGGAGTCGTTCCACACCGACTTCGGATACGCGCACTCGGCCGAGTGGGCATATCCGAAGTCGGTGCGCGGCCGGTCGAGGTGAATGCGCGTCGGCGGCGGAAGCGCCCGACCGGCGCGCGCAAGGGGCTCCCATCCGACTAGAACGTGTTCTAGAATTGGGGTGATATCCCCAATCTCAGGAGCATGCATGTCCGTCACCACGCCCATCGAGACCGATCAGCTGTACATCGGCGGACGCTGGGTCCAGCCGCACTCCACCGAGCGCCTGGAGGTTCACTCCCCCGCCACCGGTGAGCTGGTCGGCAGCGTGCCGGCTGCCGATGCGACCGACGTCAACGCCGCCGTCGGCGCAGCGCGGGCCGCATTCGAGTCCGGTGTCTGGCGGAACACGCCGCCGACCGAGCGCGCCGCGGTGATCCGCCGCGCCGCCGATCTGATCAACGAGCGGTCCGCCGAGATCTGCGCTCTGGTGTCGGCCGAGATGGGCGCCACCCCCGGCGACGTCGCCACCCTGCAGCAGCTCGCCGGCACCGGCTGCCTGGCGGCCTACGCCGACGCGACCGACGCCTACCCGTGGGAGGAGAAGCGCACCGGCCTGTTCGGCGAGACCCTGGTGGTCCGCGAACCGGTGGGTGTGGTCGGCGCGATCATCGCGTGGAACGTCCCACTGTTCCTGCTGTGCAACAAGTTCGGCCCGGCACTGTCGGCGGGCTGCTCGGTGGTGCTCAAGCCGGCGCCCGAGACCCCGATCAACGCGAACCTGCTCGCCGAGCTGTTCACCGAGGCCGGTGTGCCCGAAGGCGTGATCTCGGTGGTGCCCGGCGGCGTCGAGACCGGACAGGCCCTGGTGGAACACCCCGAGGTCGACAAGATCACCTTCACCGGCTCCACCGCCGCCGGACGGATCATCGCCGCGCGCTGCGGCGAGACCCTCAAGCGCTGTTCACTGGAACTGGGCGGCAAGTCGGCGGCCATCGTCCTCGACGACGTCGACATCGCGGCGGCCGCACCCATGCTGGTGTTCTCCGGCATCCTGAACTCCGGGCAGGCCTGCGTCGCGCAGACACGTGTACTGGTTCCCCGTTCCCGCCACGACGAGATCGTGCAGGCGATGGTCGACGTGGCCGCCACGTTCACCCCCGGCATGCCCGCGGATCCGGAGACCAAGATCGGTCCGCTGATCAACGACAAGCAGCACGCGAAGGTGACCGGCTACATCGAGCGCGGCAAGGCCGACGGCGCCACCGCGGTCCTGGAGGTGCAGGCCCCCGAGATCGGCACCGAGAACTGGGTGGGACCGACCATCTTCACCGGCGTCACCAACGACATGGCGATCGCCCGCGAGGAGATCTTCGGCCCGGTCATCAGCGTCATCGCCTACGACGACGTCGACGAGGCCGTCGCCATCGCCAACGACTCCGACTACGGACTGGCCGGTTCGGTGTGGACCAGCGACGTCCCGCGCGGCGTGGAGCTGGCCAAGCAGGTGCGCACCGGCACCATGGGCATCAACTGGTACGCGATCGACCCGTCGTCGCCGTTCGGCGGCTACAAGGGCTCGGGTATCGGCCGGGAGAACGGCCGTGAGGGCCTGGAGTCGTACCTCGAGCACAAGTCGATCCTGATGCCGATGGGCTACTCCTCGGACTCCTGAGGCCGCTCGGCGGGCGTCAGCCCGTCGGCACCGGCTCGGGGGCCGGCTCCGTCGGAGCCGGTTCCCCGGTCGGCGGCACCGAGGCCGGGATGGAGACCTGCGGCTGGTCGCCGTCGCCGTCGCCGTCGACCAGATCCTTCAGCGTCTCGTCGTCGATGATCTGGGCGTCGTTGATGATCCAGGTGTCCGAGCGCCGCTCCATCGTGTAGACGATGCGGCTCGGCGTCACCTGGATGTCTTCGCTGTCCGCGCGGGAGGCGGACTGGTTGATGAACAGCAGGACCTTGGCGGTGTCCCGGGTGTTCTCGACCACCCCGGCGCCCTGGTCGGTGATCGTCGAGACCACCTTCTGCTCCTTGACCTGCTCGGCGATGCGCTCGCCGAGGATGTTCCGCTCGTACTGCTCCTTGGCGGGGCCGGTGAGGTGGGCCATCATGAAGTTGATGTTGTCGGAGATGTTCTCCGGGGTCCACGCGTACATCTTCTGCGAGTACAGCTTGGCCGCTTCGAGCGCACTGGCCCGAGACTTCTCCACCGCGTCGGCACGCGCGTACATCACGCCCAGCACGATGGTCACCACCAGCACGGCGGTCACCAGGAACGCGAAGATCCCGGCTCCGATTCTGCGCACGCTCACCAGACGAACTCCAGATCTGTCACTTTGAGTTCACCGTTGATCCGCGTCATCCCGACCTGGTAGCGGAAGGTCTGGAACAGCGGTTCCTGCGAGCCGTCCTTGGTGCGGCTCTCCCAGCCGACCACCATCAGCACGGTGCCCTCGTCATCGGTGGCCTCGCTGACCGCCTCGGTGAGCACCGTCGTCTTGGTGACGGCGTCGCCTTCGCGGATCATCTCGGTGACCTGCTTCATGTTGTCGCGGAAGACCTGCTGGGCCCGACCGCTGGTCTTCTCCATCGCCAGCTTGTACATGGCGTCGGCGTTCTCCGAGTCCAGCGTGGTCATCTGCACCACCACCTGCCGCGCGAAGCCGGCGTACTCGGCGCGCAGCTCCCGCTGGTGGTCGATGCGCTGATAGCCGACTGCGAACAGGATCGACAGAACCACTCCGGCCACCAGGACCAGGGCGACAGTCACCAGTGCCGTCACCCGCAGTGCTGTGCTCGCGTCGACGGTGCTGCGGCGGGTCTGCGCGGCCGCCTCGCGGGCGCTTCGTCGGCTTTGGGCGCCGATCCGCCGGTCGCGGTACGAGACGGTGTCGGCCGCGGCGTCCTCGGTCACCGCCTCGTCGGTCGCAGCCTTGTCAGTCGCGGCGGCATCGGTCGCAGCCTTGTCGGCGGATGCGTCCGCCGTTCCAGCTTCGTCAGTTCCAGCCTCGTCGGCGCCGGCCACGTCGGACGCTGCGGCGGGCTTGCGCTTCTTCGGCTTGCGCCCCAGCGGGCTGGTCTTGCGCACCACCGGCGACGCCGCCGAGGGCTTGGCTCCGGACTCGACTGCCCCTGCTTCCGCCCCGGCCTCCGGGGAGTCGCCTCCGGCCTCCTGCGGGGTGCCGGTGGCGTTCTCGCCGGCGGTCTCCTCGGGCGTGTCTCCGGGATTGTCGTCTCCGGGGTTGTCGTCGTCGGGGTTCAGGACTCCACCGTCTTCGTGATCAACTCGTACCATTCGGTCTTCTTCGTACCTGCCTGTTCGCCCAGCCCCGCGTTATACGTCTTGCCGTCCGGGCCGATGAAATCCCCCGTCTCCGGATCGTACGTGGTCGCGTAGGTGGCGGGTTCGGGGTCGTAAGCGGTGGGGCTGCCCGGCACCACCTGGCCTGCGGGTTGCCTCGGCAGGTTGGTGAACGGCAGGCCGTTGGGGAAGGCGACGTTGTCGCGCGGGGACACCTGGAAGCCGGTCTTGCACTCCTCGGGAGTCGGCGCGCGCCGGCCCGGGTACTCCACGCACGGGAAGTTGCGCGCACCGCGCACCGACGACTGCGCATTCTGCGGCAGCCGGCACAGCATGCCCGGCGGCAGATCCTGCGGCGTCTGTTCGCTCGGGAACCGCCACTCGGAGGTCGGCAGGAAGCCGACGGTGCAGGTGGGCGGGTCCTGGAAGCCCAGGGTGAAGTTGACGTTGGGGCCGTACGCGCTGGTTCCGTTGTTGATCGCGGTGATCAGCGCCGCCAGCACGCGCGGATACAGCACGATGGTCTGCTGGAGGTTCGGCAGATACACGGCCATGGTGCGGGCGTCCACGCTGAGGTTGGCGATGGCCTCCGGGAACGAGACGCTGATGTCGCTGAACAGCTTCTGCGCCGCATCCGCCGTCCCCGGCCCCTTGTTCAGGATGCCGGTGATGTTGGTCTTGTGCGCGCGCAGCTGATCGGTGACCGTCGTCAGGTCGTTGGTCCAGCTCCGGATCTGATCGGCGGTGCGGTTCTGCGTCGCCAGGATCGGGCCGGTCTCGTCGATCAGCGCGTTGACGGTGTCGACGTTCTTGTCGGCCGCGCCCACGAACAGGATCATCGAGTCCAGCAGCCGCTGCAGGTCCGGACCGGTGCCGTTGAAGGCCTTGAAGGCCTCGTCCATCACCTGCCGGAGCTGGGTGTCGCCGACCGCGTCGAGCAGGGCGTCGGCCTGATCGAGCATGGACGAGATCTCCACGGGCAGGTCGTCGACCTCCACCGTGGCGCCGTTGCGCAGGTACTGCCCGTCGGGATTCTCGGGCGGGGTGAAGTCGACGAACTGCTCACCGACCGCCGACACGCTGCGCACGGACGCTTCCGAATCGGAGGGGATGTCCGCCGACGAGTTGATGGTCAGTTCAGCGCCCACGCCCTCGGGGGTGAGCCACATGCCGGTCACCTTGCCGACGTCGACGCCGCGGTAGCTGACGTTCGCGTTCTGGTAGAGCCCGCCCGACGACGGCATCTCCAGGGTCACCCGGTAGCTGCCGACCCCGAACATCTGCGGGATGCGGATGTAGAAGACGGCCATCGCGACGATCGCGACGACGGTGACCAGCGAGAAGATGATCAGCTGGCCGCGAACGAAGTTGGTGATCTTCATCAGTTCCCTCCGCGCTTACTGGACGCAGGCGCCTTGGTCGACGACGACGGCGTGCGCGGACCGGTGCTCTTCGGCGTGGACGTCGGGGCCTGCCGGTTGGGCTCCTGCCCGAACGGCGCGGTCAGCGGGTTGGCCGACTTGCGCGCATTGCCGGCGTTGGCGCCGAGAAGCCCCTCCGGGCCGGTGAGCCCGATCGACGTCAGCATGGTCTTGTTGAGCCGGTCGAAGGTCAGGTCGAGCACCAGGTCCGAGTTCACGTAATCGCCCTTGACGACGGTGTCGATGCTGTCTTCCACGAACGGGAAGGTCAGCAGGATGCGCAGCGAGTTGGTCAGCGCCGGACCGGTCGAGGCGAGCTGCGAGAGCAGTTCGCGCATGTTCGCCGCGATCACTTCGATGTCCTTGCCGTTGCGCTTGAGGACCTCGTTCGCGGTCTCCGCCAGGTCGCCCACCGACCCCAGCGCGGTCACCAGATTCTGCCGCTGGTCCACCAGCAACTGCAGGATCTGCGGACCGGAGGCCAGGGCGCGCTTGACCGTCTCCTCCTGGGAGTTGATCTGCGCGCTCAGCCTGTCCAGGCCTTCGGCGGCGGTGATGATGTTGCCGGTCTGCTTGTCCAGATCCTTGACCACGGTGTTCAGCCGCGGGATCAGGCTCTTCAGGTCCTCGCCACGCCCGCCGAAGGCGGTGCTCAGTTCGCTGACGATCTCCCCCATCTGGGAGAGTCCGCCGCCGTTGAGGACCACCGACAGCGAGCTCAGCACCTGCTCGGTGGTGGGATAGCGGCACGGGTCCACCGTCTGCGCGGAGGTGACGTCCGGCACCGACTGGCCTTCCGGCTGGGGAAGGTTGCCCGGCTCCGGGCAGTTCGCCAGCGGCAGGCTGCCGCCGGGCTGCACGTACTTGCCGTCGGTCTTCTCCGGCGCCACCAGCTCCAGGTGCGACGACCCCAGGACGCTGGTCATGCCGATCATGGCGTGCGACCCGTCGGGCACCTTCACGTCCCGGTTCAGGCGGATGGTGACCTTCGCGTGCCAGTCGTCCACCTCGATGTCGCCGACACTGCCGACGGTGGCATCGGTCATCATCACCGGGGCGTTGCGAACCAGTCCCGCGGCCGAGGGGATTCGCGCGGTGATCTGATAGGCGCCCTCGCCGGTGCCCTGGGCGCCGATCGCCGAGGCGCGCGACACCACGTCGGTGCTGCCGCACGCGGACAGCGGGATCGCCAGCGCCACGACGGCGAGGAGGGCGACGAGCCTGCGGGCGCTGACAATGCGGACGCTGGGCATCAGTTACCCCCGAACGGCAGGAGGAGCTTGAGCATCGGATCCGCCGGCGGCGGCTTCTGGCTGGCGGCATCGCGCTCGCCGACCCCGGCCTGCGCGCGCTGCTTCACGCTCTGGTTCTGGTACGTGATCTGGTCCGGTGTGGCGGTGCGGCCGATCAGCGGGTTGGCCATGAACGGCGGGAAGTTCACCGCGAGGTCGCCGATGATCGGCGCCAGCAGATCCACGCACTTCTCGATGTCCTCCTCGGAGTCCATCGGACGCTCGGTGGACGCCATCGACCCGCACAGCAGGGTGATCAGGTTGTTGCCCATGCCCAGACCGAACACACCGTCGAGCGAGCCGGTCAGCGGGTTGTAGATGTTGAAGAAGTTGGCCAGCTGGTTCGGGGCCGAGTGCAGCAGCCCGCGGAGTCCCTCGTCGTTCTCCTTGAGAGTCTCGGTGAACGGAACCAGCTTCTCCATGCTCGACGAGACCGCCGCGGTGTTGCTGTCCAGGAAGCCCTTCAGCTCGCCGAGGGCCTCGTCCAGGTTCTCCATCGCATCCCCGAGGGCTTGATCGCTCTCGGCCAGGATGCCGCTGACCGACGCCATCCGGCCGTTGAACTGCACCAGCTGCTCGTGGTTCTGCGAGAGCAGTCCGGTCAGCTCCTGCAGGTTCTTGACCGTCGCGAACAGGTCGTCGCGGTTCTCGGCGATCGTGCCCATGACGGTGGACATCTCCTTGAGCGAGGTGGCCATCGCTGCGCCGGTACCGTCCAGGTTCTCCGCGGCCACGTCGATCAGGTCGGCCGCGGTGCCCTGTTCGACCGCACCGTCGGAACCGTCCTGCGGGCCGAGCACGTCGCTGAGCTCGTTGAGCTGATTCTTCACGTCGTCCCACTCCATCGGCACCGCGGTGCGGTCCATCGGAATGTCGGTGTTGGCCGCGGTCATCTGCGGACCGGCCGAGTACGACGGCGTGAGCTGGACGAACCGCCCGGACACCAGCGACTGGGCGACGATGACGGCGCGGGCATCGGCCGGGATCGGCACGTCCTTGTCCACCCGCAGCACCACCCGGACGTCCCGGTTGCGCGGCTCGATGGTGTCGACGCTGCCGACCTTGACGCCGATCACCTTCACCGGGTCGCCTTCGTACAGGCCGGTGACCGACGGGAAGTAGGCGGTGATGGTGCGGGTGGTGGCCTTCTGGACACCGAACCAGACCAGCATGGCGACCAGACCGATCACCACGACGATCGCGATGGCCGCGATGACGCGCTGGGTGAAGGAGAGCCGGGAGACCCGATCGGACATCGCCATGTCAGCGGCCTCCTGTCGTCGTCGGGGCGGTGGAGCCCGCGGTGTTCCTCGGCTGCGGTGCCCTGCTCGACGGCGTCGGGCGGGGCACGTCCGGGCTGCCGCGGTCGGGTGCCTGCGACCAGTTGTCAGGCACCAGCGGGAAGCCGGAGTACTTGGTGAAGTACTCGGCGGCCTCGGGATACTTCTGCTGCAGCACGCGCATGAAGGTGCCCATGTAGTCGCCCCAGGTCGGCAGGCCGACCAGCGACGAGAAGTAGGGGCCCGAGCTCACGGCTTCGCCGAGGATGTTGGCGTACGGGCCGAGGTTGTCGATCGCCTTGGAGAAGTTCTCCGAGTTGTCGTTGAGGATGTCCAGGACCCGGCCGAACTTGTTCAGCACCGGCGTCAGCTGCTCTTCGTTGTCCTTGACGAAGCCGGTGAGCTCGGCGCTCAGGTTCTTGGTACCGGTGATCACCTTGCCGATGGCCGCCCGGCGCATCTGCAGTTCGCCGAGGAGCAGGTTCGCGTCGATCAGCATCTGCTGAAGCTGTTCGCTGCGCTCGCCGACGATGTCGGTGACGCCGCGGGCGCGGTCGAGCAGTTCGTTGAGGGAGTTGTCACGGTCGGCGATGGCCGCCGACAGCCGTCCGACGCCCTCCACGGCGCCCTGCATGTCGCCGGGGGTGTCCTCGAAGGCCTCGCTGACGGTGCGCAGCGCCTTGTTCAGTTCGTCGGTGTCGGTCTCGGTGAGCGTCGACACCGAGTCTTCGAGGGCGTCGGTCAGCGAGTACGGCGCGACCGTCTGGTCCACCGGGATCGACTCCCCGGGACGCAGGCGCTGATCGCCGAGCGGGGTGATGGTCAGGTTGCGCCGGCCCAGCACGGTCTCGGTCTTGATGGCGGCGCGGGTGCGGTCGCCGAGCACCACGGTGTCGTTGAGCCGGAAGCCGACCTTGGCCTGCATGCCGTCGTCGGTCTGCGCCAGCGAGATGTCGGTGACGTTGCCGACGTGCACGCCGGCGACGGTGACCACGTCGCCCGCGGTCAGTCCCCCGGCGTCTTCGAAGTAGGCGTCGTAGGTGGTGATCTGCGAGAGGAAGGGCAGCCGGTCCATCTGGAGCGCAGAGAGCACGACCATCGCCGTGAGCACCACGCCGATGACGCCCATGGAGACGCGGGAGCGGCCGGCGCCCCGGCGCGGCGGGCGGGGCTGGAGCGGCTCGGGCAGGTCGGCGGTTCCGTCGTTCGCGGTCGGCTCGGCGGGCCCGGTCTGCTCGATCGGCTCGATGCGTTCGGTCGGCTCGTTGCGCTCGGTGTCGTCGGTCATGGTGCGCACCTCCCTCCGGCCTTGGTCTTGTCACCCATCGCGTCGATGGCGGTGAAGAAGTACTGCGAGTTCCCCGGTCCGGGCAGCAGCAGCCGGATGCGGCAGAAGTAGATCTGCAGCCAGGCCCCGTAACTGCCGAGGTTCGACAGGGTCTTGAAGTCGCCGGGCAGATTGCCCAGCAGTTCGCGGATGAACGGCTCGGCCTCCAGTGCCTGCTCGGAGGTCTGTCCGAGGGACGCCAGCGTCCCCTTGATGTCCGGCCGGGTGACCTGCAGCAGGTCGGCCATGCCGGTGGAGGCCGCGGCGGACTGGGTGATGAAGTCGCCGATCACGTCGCGGTCCCCGGAGAGCCCGGAGATCAGCTGCTGCAACCGGTCCACGCTCTCGTCGAGGCCCTTGTGGTCGGACTGCAGGATGCCCAGCGTCTTGTTCAGGTTGTCGATCACCGAGCCGATGAGCTTGTCCCGGTCGGCCAGGGTGTTGGTGAACGAGTCGGTGGCCGCCAGCAGTTGCTGCATGGCCGGTCCCTGTCCCTGGAAGACCGCGATCAGCGCCGCGGACAGCTCGTTGACCTGCTCACCGCTCATGGTGCGGAACAGCGGCTTGAATCCGCCGAGCAGATTGTCCAGATCCAGTGCGGGCTCGGTCTGGTCCACCGGGATCTGCGCACCGGCGTCCAGGTATTCGCCCGGGGCGCCGTTGCCCGGCCGCAATTCCAGGTAGCGGTCGCCGGTCAGATTCTCGTACCGGATCAGCGCTTGCACCGACTTGGGCAGCCGGTAGTCGTCGTTGACGGTGAACTTCACCTCGGCGACGTTGTCCCGGGTCAGGTGGATCTTCTCGACCACGCCCACGTCGACGCCGGCGATCTGGACGTCGCTGCCCGATTTCATGGCCGAGGCGCTGGTGAAGATCGCGGTGTACTTGTCGGTGCTACCGGACTGGTACCGGCTGAACACCATGAAGAGCCCGGTCATCACCAGCACCATCACGACCACGAAGACGGACAGCTTGATGACGGTGGCGCGGAAGGCCCGCGCCCGCTTGTCCAGGCGCTTGCCGCCCGGTGACACATTCGCCTCAGCCAACGCTCGGCCCCCCGAACAGGAGGTTGAACAGCTTGAACGGCTGCACCTTGGCGGTGGTGCGCGGCTGGTACGGCTGCGGCGCGTTGTCGATCACGTAGAAGTCGATCTTCTCTTTGGAAGTGATGTCGGTCAGGCCGCCCTCACAGGTGGGCGGGCCGTCGCCGCGCACCTCGGGCAGGTCTTGGGGCCAGCGGTACGGGTCCTGGCCGGGGATCAGACCGGCGTCGAGCAGCAGCATGCCGTTGCGTCCGCCCAGCAGCGGCACCGCCACGTCGGCACCGTTGGAGGCGCCGATGATGAAGCAGCGCAGACCGGGCGCCTGGCGGCCGAGCAGCTGGGTGACCGGGTTCAGGTCGGTCAGCGTGGCCATGAGGTCTTTCTTCGACGTCGACAGCACGTCGTCGGCCGTGTTGGCCATGCCGGTCACGTTGATCAGCAGCGCATCCAGGTTCGCGGTGTTCTCCACCAGCAGCTCACCCAGCACGGTCGAGTTGTCGACGATCCGCATCAGGTCGGGCATGGCGTCGGCGTAGACGTTGGTGGCCCCTGCGGCCTGAGCGAGCAGCCGGTTGAGTTCGGGCAGGTGCGGGATCGTCTCACCGAGGAGGTGGTCGAGTTCGGTCAGCGCGATGCCCAGACGTTCCCCGGTGTCCGAGAGCGCGCCGGCCAGCGCACCGATCGTCACGTTCAGCTTCTCCGGCTCCAACTCGGCCAGAACGTTCACCAGCTGCTGGTACACGGTGTTGAGCTCGACGACCACGTGCTCGGCGGAGATGGTGGACCCGCCCTTGAGCTGGCCCTCGCCGCCGCCCTCGGGGATCCGCAGGTTGACGTCTTTGGCACCGAAGATGGTGTTGGACTTGATGTCGGCGCGAACGTTCGCCGGCACGAAGTGCAACTGGCTGGACTGCATGTCCATTTCCAGGACCGCCTGGTCGCCGGCGTTCTTGACGCTGGTGACCCGGCCGACCTCCACGCCGCGCAGCTTCACCTTGGCGTCCGGGCTCATCACCAGGCCGGCGCGCGGCGCGTACAGCGTCACCTTCTGGGTGCTGGCGAACCATCCGAGGAACTGCCCCGAGGCCAGGACGACGATGCCGATGAGCAGGAACACCATGATCGCGGCAGCGATCTTCCGGACTCCGTTGGAACGACTGTGCATCTGATCAGCCCGCCAAGTTGAAGTTGCCGTCGGCGCCGTAGATGGCGAGGGAGGTGAGCAGGGTGATCACGACGACCACGACGAGCGAGGCGCGCACGGCGTTGCCGACCGCCACGCCCACGCCGACCGGGCCGCCGGAGGCGTTGAAGCCGTAGTAGGTGTGGATCAGCATGACGGCGATGGCCATGCAGATCGCCTGCACGAACGACCACAGGATGTCCGAGGGGATCAGGAAGGTGGAGAAGTAGTGGTCGTAGACGCCCGGCGACTGGCCGTAGAGCACCACCGTGGCGAACCGGCTGGCCAGGAATGAGGCGAGCGCCGCGAGCGCGTACAGCGGGATGATCGCGATCATGCCGGCGACGATGCGGGTGCTCACCAGGAACGGGACCGACGCGATCGCCATCACCTCGAGGGCATCGATCTCTTCGCTGACGCGCATCGCACCCAGCTGTGCCGTCGCACCGGCCCCGATGGTGGCGGCCAGCGCGATACCGGCGATCACCGGGACCGCGATGCGGACGTTGATGAACGCGGAGAAGAAGCCGGTCAGGGCCTCGACGCCGATGTCGGCCAGCGAGTTGAAGCCCTGCACGGCGATGGTGCCGCCGGTGAACAGCGTCAAGAAGCCCACGACCACCACGGTGCCGCCGATCATCGCGAGCGCACCGGTGCCCATGGAGATCTCCGCGATCAGCCGCAGCGTCTCCTTCTTGTACTGCTTGACCGCGCGCGGAATCGAGATGACCGCGTCCCAGTAGAAGAGGGCCTGATCACCGATCTTGTTCCAGTCCTCACCGGCGCGCTTGAGCGCGACGCGTGCGGTCAGAAGTCTCGTCGTCCCCGGCAATACCATGATTCAGCCCATCGTCGCTTTCAGGCCGACCGCCGTCACCACGACGTTCACCACGAACAGCGCCATGAAGGAGTAGACGACGGTCTCGTTGACGGCGTCGCCGACGCCCTTGGCGCCGCCTTTCACATTCAGCCCGCGGTAGCAGGCGACCAGTCCCGCGAAAAGCCCGAACAGGGCGGCCTTGACCATCGAGATCACCAACTCGCCCAGCCCGGTGAGCAGCGTGAGGTTGGCGATGAAGGCGCCCGGGTTGACGTCCTGCAGGTACACGGAGAAGACGAAGCCGCCGGCGATGCCGATGGTGCACACCAGGCCGTTCAGCAGCAGCGCCACACAGGTGGAGGCCACCACGCGGGGCACCACCAGCCGGTGGATCGGATTGATGCCGAGCACGCGCATGGCGTCGATCTCTTCGCGGATGGTGCGCGCGCCCAGGTCGGCGCAGATGGCGGTGGCGCCGGCCCCGGCGACGATCAGCACGGTCACGATCGGACCGATCTGCGTGATGGTGCCCAGCGCCGCACCCGCGCCGGACAGGTCCTGCGCACCGATCTCGCGCAGCAGGATGTTCAGGGTGAAGCTCACCAGCACGGTGAACGGAATCGCCACCAGCAGGGTGGGCACCAGCGAGACGCGGGCGATCGCCCACGACTGCTCAATGGTCTCGCGCGCCTGAAAGGGGCGCCGAAACAGTTCGCGGGCCGATTCGACGGAAAGTGCGACGAAGTCGCCTACTCCGCCCATCGGGGCGGCGAGCCGGTTCAGCAAGTCCCCTCCTCGATGCACGTGAAGAGGAACTTATCACGCGCGGTAACGTCAATTTCTGTCTGCAAGGCTATGGCCGGTCACATGAGATCTTGCGCGGAAAACGTCCCTTTGTCAGCGCTTTTGAAGAAGGCGCCGAGCTCTGAGCCCAGAGCGGCGGGCTGCCACTGGTCCCCGTCCGCGGCGAAGACCTCGCGCACGGTCGGCGCCGCCATCAACATCACCTTGGGGCCGTAGACCACGAACACTTGGCCGCTGACGTCGGCCGCGTCGGGGCCGGCGAGGTAGCGAACGAGGGTCACCACGTGGTCGGGCGACAGCGGATCCACTTCGCCCTCGGGGGCGTCGCCGAAGACCTGTGCGGTCATCGCGGTTCGGGCGCGGGGGCAGATGGCGTTGGCGGTGACGCCGAAACGCTCGAGGGCGCGCGACGCGGTGAGCGTCAGCGCGGTGATACCGGCTTTCGCGGCGCCGTAGTTCGCCTGGCCGGCCGGGCCGAGCAGGCCGGCCTCCGACGAGGTGTTGATCAGGCGTCCGTACACCGGCGCCCCGGTCTCCTTGGACAGCGAGCGCCAGTAGGCGGCGGCGTTGCGGTTCAGCAGGAAGTGCCCGCGAAGGTGCACGCGGACCACCGCGTCCCACTGATCGTCGGTCATGTTGAACAGCATCGCGTCGCGCGTGATGCCGGCGTTGTTGACGACGATGTGCAGGCCGCCCAGGTCCTCGGTGGCCACGCGCAGGATCTCGGCGGCGGTCTGCGCCTCCGAGATGTCACCGGCGACCGGGATCGCGGTGCCACCGGCCGCGGCGACCTGGTCGACCACGTCGCTGGCGTCGAGGGCGGAGGCCAGATCGTTGACGATCACCGTGGCACCGTCGGCGCCCAGCCCGATGGCCTCGGCGCGGCCCAGCCCCGCCCCGGCTCCGGTGACGACGGCGATGCGTCCCGACAACGACTCAGTCATGAAAGTTCCTCTCAACGCGTACAGCGAAGTAGAACATGTTCTAACACATTCGAAGAAATCGCATAGCCGACTCGGGCATCCCCGCGGCCCGGAGTCACTCCAGGAACAGTGCCGAGCGCGGGCAGCTGGCGACCACCTGACGCATCTCCTCTTCGCGTTCGGCGGGCACCTCCTCCTCCAGAATCACCAGGTAATCGTTGTCATCGAGCTCGAAGACATCGGGCGCCATCCCCACGCAGACCGCATTGGACTCGCAGAGGTCGAAATCGCACTTGACTCGCATCAGTTTCCTCTCGTCGTCCGCCGACCAGGTTGACGGACCCTGTGATTACACGTTAGAACGTGTTTCAGAACTAGCCAAGCAGGAGACGCCAGATGCGCATCGCTTACACCCCCGAGCAAGACGAGTTGCGTCGCGAATTGCGCGCCTACTTCTCCGCCCTGATGACCCCCGAACGCCGGGCCGCGTTGTCCGGCGGCGAGGGCGAGATGGGCGAGGGCGACGCCTACCGTGACGTGGTGAAACAGATGGGTACCGACGGCTGGCTGGCCCTCGGCTGGCCCACCGAATACGGCGGCGCCAACCGCTCGATGATGGATCAGCTGATCTTCACCGACGAGGCCGCGATCGCCGGCGCACCGGTCCCGTTCCTGACCATCAACTCGGTCGCGCCGACCATCATGTCGTACGGAACCGACGAGCAGAAGGAGTTCCTTCTGCCGCGCATCGCCGCCGGCGATCTGCACTTCTCGATCGGCTACTCCGAGCCCGGCGCGGGCACCGATCTGGCCGCCCTGCGGACCACCGCGGTGCGCGACGGAGACGAGTACCTGATCAACGGCCAGAAGATGTGGACCAGCCTGATCCCCTACGCGGACTACGTCTGGCTGGCCTGCCGCACCGACCCGGAGGCCTCCAAGCACAAGGGCATCTCGATGCTCATCGTGCCGACCGACGCCGACGGATTCTCGTACACCCCCGTGCACACCATGTCCGGCGTCGACACCTCGGCGACCTACTACCAGGACGTGCGGGTGCCGATCACCGCGCGGGTGGGCGAGGAGGGCGGCGGCTGGCCGCTGGTGACCAACCAGCTCAACCACGAACGCGTCGCCCTGTGCAGCGCGGCCCCGATCCAGACCGCCCTGCGCGAGACGGTGGCCTTCGCGCGGGAGGCCAAGACCGGCGACGGCCGGCCGCTGATGGACACCCCCTGGGTGCGCGCCAACCTGGCGCGGGTGCACGCGAAGGTGGAGTTCCTCAAGCTGATCAATTGGAAGATCGCCTCGATCGCCGCGCAGGGCGGCTCCCCGTCGCCCGCCGACGCCTCGGCCACCAAGGTCTTCGGCACCGAGTTCGCCACCGAGGCGTACCGGCTGCTGATGGAGGTCCTCGGCCCGGCGGCGACGTTGCGGGCGAACAGTCCCGGCGCCCACCTGGCCGGCCGGCTGGAACGGTTCGCGCGCACCTCGCTGATCCTGACCTTCGGCGGCGGCACCAACGAGATCCAGCGCGACATCATCGGCATGCTCGCCCTGAAACTGCCCCCGGCCCGGCGCTGACCCCCCTTCCGGCGAAGAGAGACATCATGGACTTCACCCCTTCCGAAGCCGCCTCCACGGTCGGCGCCCTGGCCGCCGACATCGCGGCCGCGATCAGCACCTCCGAGCGCGTCGCCGAACTGGAGGCCGCCGCGGCTCCGATCGATGCCACGCTCTGGCACGAGCTCGCCGGCGCCGGCCTGCTCGGACTCGCCGCCGCCCCGGATCCGGGCGGTGACGATTCGGCGGACCAGGAGCAGTTCGGGACCGAGGAGACGACGGCGGTGGCGACCGCTCTCGGCCGGCACCTGGCGCGCGTCCCCTACGGCCCGCACGCGGTGGCCGCCGTCCCCGCGCTGAGCGAGTTCGGTTCCGCCGCGGTGATCGACGAACTGCTCGCCCCGGCCTGCGCGGGCGAGGCGATCGTCAGCGCCGCCTTCGAAGAGGACCTCGGGACCTCGGCACTCACCCCGTCCGCGACGCTCGGCGGCGACGGGGGTCTCCGGCTCACCGGCTCCAAGGTGAACGTGCCCTACGCCGCGGCCGCGCACGCCCTGCTGGTCAACGCGACCGGTCCCGACGGCGCGGTGGTCGCGGTGGTGCGCACCGATGCCGGCGGCGTCACGGTCACCGAGACGCCGAGCACCGGACATGTCCCGGTGTACGCCGTCGCCTTCGACGGTGTCGCGGTGACCGACCAGCAGGTGCTGTCCGGCGGCGCGGTCACCGTCGCGCACGTGGCCGATCTGCTGACGCTGGCCGTCGCCGCCGATCAGTCCGGCGTGGTGACCGCCGCGGTGGAGGCGACCGCCGAGTACGCCCGCGAGCGTGAACAGTTCGGGCGCCCCATCGGCTCGTTCCAGGCCGTCGCGCAGCGCCTGGCCGACGGCTACATCGACGCGCAGGGTCTGGCCCTGACCACCGCGCAGGCCGCGTGGCTGATGTCCGGGAACGCCGACTGCACCGCCGAGGAGATCTCGGCGGCGGTGGCCACGGCGAAGTTCTGGGCAGACGATGCCGGACACCGGGTGGCGCACACCGCCGTCCACGTGCACGGCGGCGTCGGCCTGGACACCTCACACCCGGCACACCGGTACTTCTTGCGCGCCAAGCAGAACGAGTTCACCTACGGGTGCGGTCCAGTCGCCCTGGAAGAGATCGGCGACCTGATCGCCTCCGGCACACTCGAGGGATTGCCCTGACCGTCCGCAGCGCGGACACTGCCCCCGCGGTCACCGATCCGCGCACGCTCACCGAACTGCTGCGGCCGCTCGCGGGCGTGACCGACCGCGGGCTGTACGCCGGAGACGAGTTCGTCTCCTGGAGGGCCCATCTCACCGCAGGCGCCGTCCGCGCCGCCGCGCTGCGACGGCTCCTCGATCCGGCGCGGCCACCGCATGTCGGGGTCCTTCTGCCGAACGTGCCCGAGTTCAGCTACCTGTTCACCGCGGCAGCACTCGGCGGCTGCGTCCTGGTCGGTCTCAATCCGACGCGGCGCGGCGCGGCGCTGGCGGCCGACATCGAGCGCGCCGACTGCCAGACGGTCCTGGCCGATGCTTCGACTCTCGCGCTGGTGCCCGACGGCGTGCCGGTGCTCGATGTCGACGGCCCGCAGTGGCGGACGCTGCTGACCGAGGCCGCCGCCACCGTCACCGGCGATGCGGCGGCCCACGTCCCCGAGGCAGACCCGGACGATCTGGTGATGCTGATCTTCACCTCCGGTACCACCGGCGACCCGAAAGCCGTGCGCTGCAGCCAGCGCAAGTTCGCCGCGGCCGGCGCCATGCTGGCCGACCGCTTCGCCATCGGCGCCGACGACGTCGTCTACCTGGCGATGCCGATGTTCCATTCGAACGCGCTGATCGCCGGATGGTCGGTCGCGGCCGCCGGCGGCGCGTCATTGGTTCTGCGAGAGCGCTTCTCGGCGGGTGGCTTCGGCGACGACGTCCGGCGCTTCGGCGTCACGTACGCCAATTACGTCGGCAAGCCGCTGCACTACGTCCTGGCGACGCCGGAACGCCCCGACGACGCGCAGACCTCGCTGCGGATCATGTACGGCAACGAGGCGAGCGCCGCCGACCGAGCCGAGTTCGCCCGCCGGTTCGGCGTGCGGGTGGTCGACGGTTTCGGCTCCACCGAGGGCGGAGTCTCGATCACCCGCACCCCCGAGACGCCCGACGACGCCCTGGGCCCGCTGCGCCCGCCGGTGGCCGTCGTCGACCCGGACACGCTGGCGCCCGTGCCGACCGGCGAGATCGGCGAGATCGTCAACACCTCCGGGCCGGGGGTGTTCGACGGCTACTACGACGATCCCGCGGCGACCGCGCATCGGCTGCGCGGCGGCATGTACCGCACCGGCGACCTGGGGTGGGTCGACGGGGACGGATTCATCCACTTCGCCGGCCGCCTCGGCGACTGGCTGCGGGTGGACGGCGAGAACCTCGGCACCCGCCCGATCGAACAGGTCTTGCTGCGGCATCCGGCGATCACCGAGGCCGTCGTCTTCGGTGTGCCGGCCGAGATCGGGGACCGCGTCGGCGCCGCTCTGATCGCGCCCGGGCTGACCGGAGCAGAACTCACCGCGTTCCTCTCCGACCAGCCCGATCTGGGCCCCAAGCAGTACCCCACACTGGTCTGGCTGGTCGACGATCTTCCTCAGACCGCGACCCACAAGACCGCCCGTGCCGCCGTCGTGTCCGCGCTCGGCCCACCCGACTGGCGACTCTAGCCCCCTGTTTTGTCCCTACCCTGACGTATGCGGGGGTGCGTCCCTGGATGGGCGCGGCTCTGCGGCATACGTCAGGGTAGGGGCAGCAGCGCCATCTCCCGCGCGTTGCGAACCGCCGTGGCCAACTGCCGTTGCTGCTGCGGCGAGAGCCCGGTGACCTGCCGCGACCGGATCCGGCCCCGATCGGTCAGGAACCGGCGCAGGGTCGCGGTGTCCTTGTAATCGAAGGTGAGTGCAGGGTCGGCCTTCTTCCGGGGCCGCTTGCGCTCGGCGGGGCTTCGTCGTTTCGCCATCACCAGCTCGCCTTCGAGATGCCGGGCAGCTCGCCCTTGTGTGCCATCTCCCGGAACCGGATCCGGGAGAGTCCTGCTTTGCGCAGATAGCCGCGCGGCCTCCCGTCGACGGCGTCGCGGTTGCGCAACCGCACCGGGCTCGCATCGCGCGGCTGCCGGGCGAGTTCGGACTGCGCCCGGTCCCGCTGGGCTACGGTGCTCGCCGGATCCCTGATGATCCGCTTCAGCTCGCGCCGCCGCTCCGCGTAGCGCGCGACGGTCTCGCGGCGCCGCGCCTCGGCGACGATCTTGGACTTCTTCGCCATGGTCTTCTCCTCAGCGCTCTTCGCGGAACTCGACGTGCCGGCGCACGATGGGGTCGTACTTGCGCAACGTCAGCCGGTCCGGATCGTTGCGCCGGTTCTTGCGGGTGACGTACGTGTAGCCGGTGTCGGCCGTGGACCGGAGTTTCACCACCGGTCGCATATCGGTGCTCTTGGCCATCAGAACCTCTCCCCCGCGGCCCGCCGGCGAGCGATCACCGCGTCGATCCCGTCGCGATCGATGATCTTGATCCCGTCGGTACTCACGCGCAGGGTCACCCGGCGACGTTCGCTCGGCACCCAGTACGTGCGGCGCTGGATGTTCGGCCGCCACTGGCGTGCGGTGCGGCGATGCGAGTGCGAGACCTGTTTTCCGAAACCGGGGACCTTGCCGGTCACCTGGCATCTGGCAGACATGCGTCCTCCCTAATGAGAATGATTGGCAATAAGACTCCAGGGACGCTAGCCTATGTTCCAGACTAATGACAACTGTTATCGATAAGGAGGGAGCTGCATGACCGCCGTTTCCGACCGCACTCCGGTGACCCTGGTGAGCAGCCTGCACCGCGAGGCCGCCGCCCGGATCGCCAACGCCCTCGCCCTCCCCGGCACCGCGTTGATCTCCCACGACCTGCGCGCGCTCCCGCTCGGGTACGTCCTGCGGCAGACGCGCACCGTGCTCGGTGGTGCCGACCAGTTCGCCATCGAGGGCGTCAAACTGGAACACGGCTGCGCCACCTGCACCCTGCGGCACGACCTCCTCCCCCTGCTGCGCACACTGCATCGCACGCCCGGCGTCGAGCGGATCGTCGTGGTCCTGGACCCGGCCTTCGAGCCCGAGCCGGTGGTCGCCGAGATCGTCGGCACCGTGGTGGAGACCGACGAGTTGCCGGCCGGCACCGCCGGCGACGACGTGGTGGTGCGCGCCACCCTCACGTCGGTGGACGCGGCGTCCTGGCTGGAGGACGCGACCGGCGACCGCACACTGACCGAGGCGGGCGTGTCGGCGGTGGAGGACGAGCGCACGCTGGCCCAGGCCGCTGTCGCCCAGGTCCGGTTCGCCGACGTGGTGGTTGTCGAGACCTCCGGGGCGGCGGACGACCGCTACCGGGACGCGCAGCTGTCGGCAGCACTGCGCCGGATCAACCCGGCGGCGATCCAGCATCCGGTGCGGCCCGACGACCCGTTCGGACCGGACGAACTGCTGATCTCACTGGCCACCGTGCGCCCGGAGTCGCGGCGCGGACGCCTGACCACACCCTTCGATCCCCTGCTCGACGGCTGCCCGCCGCTCGAGGCCGACTGCGGGATCGAGGTGGTGACCTTCGAGGCGCCGCGCGCCTTCCATCCGGAGCGTCTGCACGGCGCGCTCGACGTCCTCCTCGAGGGCGTGATCTGCGCCCGCGGACGGCTGTGGCTGACCTCCAGCCCGGACCACGTGCTGTGGCTGGAGTCGGCGGGCGGCGCGCTCGGCATCAGCAAGGTGGCCCGCTGGCTCGCCGCGCGCAGCGAAGAGGAACTGGCCGCCGTGGACCCGGAGGTGCGCGCCATGGCCTCGCTGCGCTGGGACGGCGAGCACGGCGACCGGCACTCGTCCATCGTCGTCGTCGTGCACCGCGCCGACCGTGCCGAGATCGAGGAGGCACTGACCGGCGCCCTGCTGACCGACGCCGAGATCGCGTGCGGCGCAGACTATCTGGCTGCACTTCCGTCGCCGTTCGGCGACGTCCATCACGACCCCTGCTCAGACTCCCCGCGCGGGGAGTCCGACTCGATCTCACACGAGGAGACCACCCGATGAAACCAGGCATCCACCCCGACTACGGCCCCGTCGTGTTCCGTGACGCGACCACCGGCACGCAGTTCCTGACCCGCTCCACCGCCACGTCCGAAGCGACGGTCGAGTGGGAGGACGGCAACGTCTACCCGCTGATCGTGGTGGAGGTGAGCAGCGACTCGCACCCCTTCTGGACCGGCAACCAGCGCCTGCTGGACACCGCGGGACGCGTGGAGAAGTTCAACCGGAAATACGGCCGGGCCTGAGAGCCGATCAGTCGCCGAGCGTTCCGTTCATCCGCTTCACCGAGTCGCCGTACCCGTCGACCATCGCCGCGATCATGTCGGCGACGGGCAGGACGTCGTTGAAGCGGCCGACGATCTGCCCGGCCGGCATGGCCACCACGTCCGGATCGTCGGACTGGGAGATCCGTGCGTGCGCCTCGCCGACCAGCAGGTTCTGCAGCGGCATGGGCAGCGGGTCCGGAGCGCCGGCGGCGTCCCACGCATCGGTCCACTTGGTCTTGAGCAGCCGGGCCGGCTTGCCCGAATAGATGCGCCGGCGCACGGTGTCCCGCGAGGTGGCTTTGAGCAGCGCCTGCTGCACAGTCGACGGGCCGTCGCCGGTCGCGCCGAGCTGGTATTCGGCGGCGGTCAACCAGGCGGTGCCCATCCAGACGCCCTGGGTGCCGAGCGCGAGAGCGGCGGCCATCTGCCGCCCGTCGCCCACGCCGCCGGCGGCCAGGACCGGAGCCAGGTCGCCCACGGCGTCCACGATCTCCGGCCACAGCACCATCGAGGTGACCTCACCGGTGTGTCCGCCGCCCTCGTAGCCCTGCGCGATCACGATGTCGACGCCGGCCTGAACGTGGTTGAGCGCATGCTCACGCGAGCCGGCGAGGGCGGCCACGGCCACCCCGTGCCGATGCGAGAGGTCGATGACGTCTTCCGGCGGTGAGCCGAGCGCATTGGCGATCAGTTTGATCTGCCCGTACTTGGCGGCGTGCTCCATCGCGACGTCGACGTGCGAGCGGGCCACCGAATGCAGCCAGCCGAGCACACCGGTGTTCACCCGGTCGCCGCCGTCGGGCAGCGGCGGCACCCCCAGGTCGTCCAGGGTGCGCTCGACGAAGGCCCGGTGCTCCGGCGGGATCATGGTGTCCAGGTCGGTGCGCGAGCCCTCGGTGGGGATCTTGGCCGGCATCACCACGTCGACGCCGAACGGCTTGCCGTCGGTGTTCTCGTGCATCCACTCGAGGACGTCGTTGAGTTCGCCGGGGTCGTTGAAGCGGACGCAGCCGAGGACGCCCAGGCCGCCGGCCCGGCTGATCGCCGCGGCCACGTCTTGGCTGGGAGTGAACCCGAAGATGGGGTAGTCGATACCGAAACGCTCGGTCAGGTCGGTGCGGATACTGGATGCGGTCATGTCAGGCCTTCGTTGAGGTGGAGTCGACGGCCACTTGGTCGTCGGGGTCGCGGGAGTCGGCGATCTCGGCCGCCCAGCGATAGTCGGGTTTTCCTGCGGGCGAACGCTTCAGCGCGTCGACGAACCAGACGCTGCGCGGGCATTTGTAGCCGGCCAGTTCGGTCCGCACGACGGCGTTGAGTTCGTCGAGGGCCGGTCGCGCGCCGTCCCGGGTGGCGATCACCGCCGCGACGCGTTGCCCGAAAAGCTCATCGGGAACACCGACGACGACGGTGTCCAGGACTGCCGGGTGCCCCTTCAGTGCGGCCTCGACCTCCTCCGGGAAGACCTTCTCGCCGCCGGTGTTGATGGAGACCGAACCGCGCCCCAGCATGGTGATGGTGCCGTCGGCCTCCACCACCGCGTGGTCGCCGGGCAGCGAGTAGCGCACGCCGTCGTAGACGACGAAGGTCTCCGCCGATTTGGCCGGATCGTTGTGGTAGCGCAGCGGGATGTGACCGGAGCGGGCGAGCCTGCCGACTTCGCCGCTGCCCGGGGTCACCTCGGTGCCGTCCTCGCGCAGCACGTGCGTATTGGGGTCGGCCTTGACCGTCGGGGCCCCGACGCGGCTCTGGCCCTTGACGGCCAGACCCATGCCCCCGAAGCCGGTCTCGGAGGAGCCGATGGCGTCGACGATCACCGCATTCGGGAAGCGTTCGAGATACCGGTCCTTGACCGCCGGGGAGAACAGCGCCGCCGACGAGGCCACCGAGACCACCGTCGAGGTGTCGTAGTCCCCCTCCGTCAGCGCATCGATCATCGGGCGCCCCATCGCGTCTCCGGTGATGAAGACGACGTTCACCCCGTGGTCGCCGACCGCGCGCCAGACATCGTGCGGGTCGAACTCGGGATAGACGACGGCCTTGCCGCCGGCGAACAGCGACTGGAAGATCGCCCACTGGCTGCCGCCGTGGATGAACGGCGGGATCGGGAAGCGGACCAGTTGCCCCGCCTCGGCGCCGGTGCGCGCGTGCTCCCACTCGTCCTCGACCGGCCGGCCGGTGTACCAGTCGATACCGCCGCCGAGGACGCGCCAGACGTCCTCCTGCCGCCAGACGACACCCTTGGGTTTTCCGGTGGTGCCACCGGTGTAGAGCATGTACAGGTCGTCGCCGGAGCGGTCCTCGAAGTCGCGGTCGGCGCGGGCCTTCGCGACGGCCCGGTGGTAGTCGAGTGCCGCGGCTCCACCGCGCCCGTCGCCGGACGGCCCCGACTCCTCGTCCGACTCCTCACCGACGACGATCCGCGCGGTGATGCCGGTGGGCGTTTCCGATAACACGTTGCACACGCGATCGGTGTACCTGTCCTCGTGGATCAGCACCTTCATGCCGGAGTCGGTGAACAGATGCTCCAGCTCGTGCTCCACGTAGCGGTAGTTGATGTTGGCCATCACCGCCCGCGCCTTGAAGATCGCCAGCATCGCCTCGACGGCTTCGATGGTGTTTCGGCTGTACAGCCCGACCGCATCGCCCGGCTCGACGCCGAGCTCGCGCAACGTGTGGGCGAGGGCGTTGCTGCGCTCTTCCAGCTCGGCATAGGTCCGGCTGCGGTCACCGGATTCGAGCGCGATGCGCTCGGGCATCAGGTCGACCGCGTGCTCGAAAAGGTCAGCGATAGTGAAAGCCATGGGTCAAAACTAGAACGTGTTACTGTTCGCGGCAAGTGTTTGAGCTAGGAGGACCCGATGCCCGATACCGCCCCCGAGTGCCTCGTCGAGAAGCGCGGTCACGTTCTGATCGTGACGATGAACCGTCCGCAGGCGCGAAACGCGCTGTCCGGCGAGATGATGCGGATCATGGAGCAGGCCTGGGACCAGGTCGACGACGACCCCGACATCCGCGTCGCGATCCTCACCGGCGCCGGCGGCTACTTCTGCGCGGGCGCCGATCTGAAGGCGATGAACAAGTCCGCTCCGGGCGACTCCTTCGCCAAGGGCGGCTGGGATCTGACCAAGCTCCCCGCCCTCCTGAAGGGCCGGCGCCTGACCAAGCCGCTGATCGCCGCCGTCGAGGGCCCGGCCATCGCCGGGGGCACCGAGATCCTGCAGGGCACCGACATCCGGGTGGCCGGTGAGAGTGCGAAGTTCGGTGTGTCCGAGGCGAAGTGGGGCCTGTTCCCGCTCGGCGGCAGCGCCGTCCGCCTGGTCCGCCAGATCCCGTACACCGTCGCCTGCGACATCCTCCTGACCGGCCGGCACGTCTCCGCGGCCGAGGCGCTCGAGTACGGACTGATCGGCCACGTGGTGCCCGACGGCACCGCCCTGGACAAGGCCCTCGAGCTGGCCGACCAGATCGCCGCGAACGGCCCGCTCGCCGTCCAGGCCATCCTCAAGACCATCCGCGACAGCGAGGGCTTGCACGAGGAGGAGGCCTTCAAGATCGACGCCGCCCTCGGCGCACAGGTCTTCCAGTCCGCCGACGCCAAGATCGGCCCCCGCGCCTTCGCCTCCAAGGAGAAGCCCGCTTTCACCGGCGCGTGACGATTGCGCCTTTCGCCCGGCATGCCAACCGTGGTGCACTGAGAGCGCGAGGATCACCCTCGTCGGGCCGCGGTCCGAGACGCAGAGAAGAGGTAGCGCATGCTTTCACTCGGGTTCTTCGGATGGATCATCATCGGTGGTCTCGCCGGCTGGATCGGCAGCAAGATCATGGGGACCGATAAGCAGCAGGGCATTCTCCTCAACATCGTCGTGGGCATCATCGGCGGCCTCATCGGTGGCATGGTGCTCGGGCTCGTCTTCGACGTGGAGTCCGGCGGCTGGTTCTTCAGCTTCCTCACCTGCCTCCTGGGATCGGTGATCCTGCTCTGGATCGTCAAGGCTGTGACAGGACGCAAGACGTCGGCCTAGTCACCGCTGGTACGGGAAGGGCGGCGCTCCATCGAGCGCCGCCCTTCGCGCATCTGCCAGACCCCCTTGACACCACCTCAATTAGAGAGAACTCTCTAATTGGTGGACATCGAACTGGCACGAGAAGTCCTGGCGGCACAACCCTTCAGCCGGTTGCTCGGAGCCCGCATCGCCGACGTCACCGACGAGTACGTGGTGCTCGAGCTGGACGTGGACGACCGGCTGCGTCAGCAGTTCGGCCTGATCCACGGCGGGGTGCTCGCCTATCTCGCCGACAACTCGCTCACCTACGCGGCCGCCCTGGGCCTGGGCGCCGACCTGCTGACCAACGGTTTCACCATCGACTACATCTCCGCGGCACGCGACGGTGCCGCGCTGCGAGCCACTGCACGACTGGTGCACTCCGGACGGCGCAAGGCCACCAGCAGGTGCGAGATCGAGATCATCGACGACGACGGGAACGCGACTCTGTGCGCCGTCGCACAGGGCACGGCGCTGTCGACGGCCCGGGAGGCCTGAGTGGCACGGGCTGCGCGGTTCACCGCCGACGAGTTGCTCGACGCCGCCCTCGAACTGGCCGTCGAGGGCGGCCCGGCCGCGGTCAGCATCGCCGCGATCTCGCGCCGCACCGGCGCCCCGTCCGGCTCCGTCTACCACCGCTTCGCCGGCCGCGAGGAACTCCTCGCCACCCTGTGGCTGCGCACGATCGAGGAGTTCCAGCAGGGCATGATCGCCGCGCTGGCGATCGCCGACACCGACCTCGCGATCGACGCCTGCCTGGCCCACGCCTTCGACTGGACGGCCGCACACCCGCAGAAGACCCGTCTGCTGCTGCAGTTCAGCGCGCACGACCTCGTCGCCGACTGGCCGGAATCGCTCGGCGCGCGAGTGCACGGCGCCAATCGGCGACTGCGCGAGGCGATCGCCGACCTGGCCCGGCGGCGGTTCGGCTCGGTGACCGCCGAGACGGTGGACCGCACCGTGTACGCCCTGGCCGACCTGCCCTACGCCGCGATCCGCCGGCACCTGCCCGACGGGCGGCCCCGCCCGTGGCTGCGCGAGTTCACCGCCGCCACCGCACACCGGGTCCTGGCGGTCGGTCAGTAGCGGCGTGGTTTCGACTCCGCTCAAACCCCGTCCACCAGCTCCCCCAGGGCGGTGACCGTGGGGACGTCGCGTGCGGTCACCATCAGGGTGGTGACGCCCGCGGCGGTCCAGTCGCCGATCTGTGCGCGGACCTCGTCGACGGTGCCCAACAGCATGGTCTCCCGGACCATCTCGTCCGGGACCGCAGCGACGGCATCGGTCTTGCGGCCGGCACGGAACAGGCGGCCGATCTCGTCGACCTGTGCCCCGTATCCCATGCGCCGATAGAGGTCGGCGTGGAAGTTGCGCTCCTGCGTCCCCATGCCCCCGACGTACAGCGCAGTCGACGGCCGGTAGCGGTCGATCGCGACGGCGACGTCGTCGGTGATGACGCACTGGACGGTGGCGGCGATCTCGAAGTCCGCGCGGGTGCGGCGCGCTCCGGGCCGCGCGAAGCCCTCGTCGAGCCACTCGTTGTACTGTCCGGCCATCCGCGGTGAGAAGAAGATCGCGAGCCAGCCGTCGGCGATCTCCGCGGTCTGGGCGACGTTGCGCGGCCCCTCCGCACCGAGCCAGATCGGGATGTCGGCACGCAGCGGATGGGTGATCGGCTTGAGCGGTTTGCCCAGGCCGGTGACCCCCGGCTCCCCGGCCGGAACCGGCAACCGGTAGTGCGGCCCGTCGCTGGTGACCGCCTTCTCGCGCGCCAGCACCTCGCGCACGATCCGCACGTACTCCCGCGTGCGCGCCAACGGTTTGGCGAACGGCTGGCCGTACCAGCCCTCCACCACCTGCGGACCGGAGACGCCGAGACCGATGATGTGCCGTCCGCCGGAGAGGTGATCGAGCGTCAGCGCCGCCATCGCCAGCGAGGTCGGCGGGCGGGCCGACAGTTGCGCCACCGCGGTGCCCAAGCGCACCCGCGAGGTGGAGGCCCCCCACCAGGCCAGCGGCGTGTAGGCGTCCGAGCCCCACGACTCGGCGGTGAACACCGAGTCGAAGCCGGAATCCTCCGCCGCCCGGACCAGCTCGTGCGCGGACGCCGGCGGGTCGGCGCCCCAATAGCCCAGTTGCAGCCCAAGTTTCATCATGTCCTCCGATCGGAATGCTTGCGCTCGATACTAGAACCTGTTCTACTTTCGGTGTGACCCCCAGCACCGCGATCAACCCCGTGCCGTCGAGCCCACAGGTCGAGGTCCCCGTTCCGGAGACGGAGATCCTCGAGGCCGACCTCGCCATCTCGTTCGACTACACGCGCTCACTCGGACCCGTGCTGTCCCCGTTCGCCCTCGCTCTGCGCGAGGGCGAGATCCTCGGCGGGCGCACCAGCGACGGTCGCACCCTGGTGCCGCCGGTCGAGTTCGATCCGATCACCGGAAAGCAGACCACCGAGTTGGTCGAGGTCGCTCCGGTGGGCACCGTCACCAGCTGGTCGTGGCAACCCGATCCGATTGCCGGACAACCCCTTTCGAAGCCGTTCGCGTGGGCCCTGATCCGGCTCGACGGCACCGACAGCTCCGTGCTGCACGCGGTCGACGTCGACGGTCCCGACCTGATGTCGACCGGCATGCGCGTGCACGCGACGTGGCGTCCGGTGCGCACCGGACGCATCGACGACATCGCCTGCTTCGTCCCCGGCGACATGCCGGCGGCCGCCCCGCCGAACGACGGCGCCCCGCCCATCACCGACGACGCCGGCAACGTGACCATCACGACGCCGATCTCCCTCACGGTCCGCCATGCGGCCACCGAAGAGGAGTCCTGGTACTTGGAGGGCCTGCGCACCGGAAAGCTGCTCGGCGGCCGCGTGGCCACCGGCGAGGTGTACTTCCCGCCGCGCCAGGCGAGCCCGGCGGACGGATCGAGAACCGTTGGCCAAGTGGAGGTCTCGGACTCGGGCACCGTCACCACCTTCTGCATCGTGAACGTTCCGTTCCTGGGTCAGCAGATCAAGCCGCCGTACGTCGCGGCCTACGTCCTGCTCGACGGCGCCGACATCCCCTTCCTGCACCTGATCCTGGACTGCCCCGCCGAGGACGTCCGGATGGGCATGCGGGTCAAGGCCGTCTGGCGCCCCGAGGAGGAGTGGGATCACACCCTCCGCAACATCAGCCATTTCGCTCCGACCGGTGAACCCGACGCGCCGTTCGAGTCTTACCGGAACCACCTGTAGAGGGAGCCGCACACAGCCATGAGTCATCCCGAACTGCCGCGGATCGCGGTGGTGGGCTTCGCCCACAGCCGCAACGTCCCGGCCAGCACCGGCACCACCAACGGCGTGGAGATGCTGATCCCCTGCTTCAACCGCTTGTACTCGCAGCTGCAGATCAGCCGCTCCGACATCGGATTCTGGTGCAGTGGATCATCGGATTACCTTGCCGGGCGCGCGTTCTCGTTCATCTCCGCCATCGACGCCATCGGTGCGGTACCGCCGATCAACGAATCGCACGTCGAGATGGACGGCGCCTGGGCCCTGTACGAGGCCTGGGTCAAGATCCTGACCGGCGAGGTGGACGTGGCCCTGGCCTACGGCTTCGGCAAGTCCTCGGCCGGCGACGCCGACAAGACCCTGGCGCTGCAGACCGACCCGTACACCGTCGCACCGCTGCTGCCCGAGGCGCGCTCACTGGCGGGCCTGCAGGCCCGCACCGGGCTGGACTCGGGCGCCTGGACCGAACGGGAGATGGCCGAGGTGGCCGCCCGCGGCAGCGGCGCCGACGTCGACGAGCTCCTGGCCACCGACTACGTGTCCGACCCGCTCCGCGCGCACGACATCGCGCCCTACGCCGACGCGGCCGCCGCGGTGGTCCTCGCCACCGAGGAGCGCGCCCGGGAGCTGACCGACAACCCCGCCTTCATCACCGGCTGGGATCACCGGATCGACACCCCGAACTTCGGCGCCCGGGACCTCACCGTCTCACCGTCGACCGCGCTGGCCGGCGACACCGCCTTCGGTGATCGCAGCCGCGCCGTGGACGTCGCCGAACTCCAGGCGCCGTACACGCACCAGGAGATCATCCTCCGGAGAGCGCTCGGCCTCCCCGACTCGGTGCGGATCAATCCGTCCGGCGGCGCGCTCGCCGGCAACGCACTCTTCTCCGGCGGCCTTCAGCGCATCGGCTACGCCGCCCACGCCATCCTTTCCGGACAGGCCCAGACTGCACTGGCTCACGCGACCAGCGGGCCGCTGCTGCAGCAGAACATGGTCGTGACACTCGCAGGAGGCGAGAACTGATGGGACGCTACCGTTCTGCGGTGCTGGGCACCGGACAGACCAAGTATGTCGCCAAGCGTACCGACGTCACCATGGCCGGCATGGTCCGCGAGGCCATCGACCGCGCCCTGGCCGACGCCCAGGTGTCGATGGACGAGATCGACGCGATCGTGATCGGTAAGGCCCCCGACCTGTTCGAGGGCACGATGATGCCCGAACTGGCGATGGCCGAGGCCATCGGTGCGGTGGGCAAGCGGTTGATCCGCGTCCACACCGCGGGCTCGGTCGGCGGCTCCACCGCCGTCGTCGGGTCGTCGCTGGTCTCCTCCGGTGTGCACCGCCGCGTCCTGGCGGTCGCCTGGGAGAAGCAGTCCGAGTCGAACGCCATGTGGGCGCTGTCGATTCCGGTGCCGTTCACCATGCCGGTCGGCGCAGGCGCGGGCGGGTTCTTCGCCCCGCACGTGCGCTCGTACATCAACCAGTCCGGCGCACCGCAGCACATCGGGGCGATGGTCGCCACCAAGGACCGCCGCAACGGCGCCAAGAACCCCCTGGCCCATCTTCACCAGCCCGACATCACCGTCGAGAAGGTGATGAGCTCACAGATGCTGTGGGATCCGATCCGCTACGACGAGACCTGCCCGTCGTCGGACGGGGCCTGCGCGGTGGTGATCGGCGACGAGGCCGCCGCGGATGCCGCCGTCGCCGACGGCCGCCCGGTCGCCTGGGTGCACGCCACCGCGATGCGGACCGAGCCGCTGGCCTACAGCCACCGGAACGTCGTCAGCCCGCAAGCCGGCCGGGATGCCGCTGCGGCCCTGTGGCGCGACGCCGGGATCACCGATCCACTCACCGAAGTGGACGCCGCCGAGATCTACGTACCCTTCTCGTGGTTCGAGCCGATGTGGCTGGAGAACCTCGGGTTCGTCCCCGAGAACGAAGGGTGGAAGCTCACCGAGGCCGGCGAGACCGAGATCGGCGGCACGCTGCCGGTCAACGCGTCCGGCGGTGTGCTGTCCTCCAACCCGATCGGCGCGTCCGGCATGATCCGCTGCGCAGAGGCGGCGATCCAGGTGATGGGCAAGGCCGGCGACCACCAGGTTCCCGGCGCCCGCAAGGCGCTCGGTCACGCCTACGGCGGCGGCTCGCAGTACTTCTCCATGTGGCTGGTGGGGGCGGACAAGCCGTAACGGCGCTGCATCTATTCCGGCACCGACCTTCATCCGGACTCAGGTCCGGTTTACACTGGGGCTCCCGTACCACTTTCAAGGAGCCGCTCATGACCCCCGTCCAGACCGGACAGTCCCTCGCCACCACCGTCGCCCGGATCATTCTGGGCATCATCTTCTTCGTCCACGGCTGGCAGAAGTTCTTCCAGACCGGCATCAGCGACGTCGCCGCCGGCTTCGAGGCCATGGGTGTGCCCGCCCCGACCTTCTCGGCCTGGTTCGCCGGGATCGTCGAACTGGTGGGCGGTGCCGCCCTGATCCTCGGTCTGGCCGTGCCGGTGTTCGCGATCCTGCTCATCATCGACATGATCGGCGCCATCTTCACCACGCACATCGACCAGGGCTTCTGGAACGGCGACGGCGGCTACGAGTTCAACTTGGCACTCATCGCCGGCCTGATCGCCGTGGGCTTCGCCTCCCAGGGCCGCCTGTCGGTCGACGGCAACGTCGTGGCCTCGCGCCAGAAGCAGTAGCCGCCCCCGCGGGCAACAGCGAAAAGCGGTGGGCCACCGGGGAATCCCCGGTGGCCCACCGCTTGTGTTTCGCTTTCCCGTCAGGCGGGCCGGAGCGATTGCATGGTCTTCTCCACTTCCCAGAAGGCACGGAGAGCCAGCAGATCGCCGTTGGCGTCCGCCTTGTAGGTGAACACCCCGTCGGCCTCGGTGATGTGGCCGCCGATGTGGGTGACGATCTTGCCGATGTAGGCGACCTCGTCCCCGCAGATGATCTCCTTGTCGAAGACGAAGTCGATCTTCTCGGTGGTGCCGATGGTCTTGTCCCAGAACGCCGCGAGTTGCTCGGGGCCGCGATGCCCCACACCCTCCTCGTCGAACATCGACGGTCCGACGGGATCCTCGACGGTCCCGCCGGCCGCGAAGTTCGCCAGCCACGCGTCCTTGTCCCGCGCTTCGACGGCCTCCCGGGACCGCCGCCCGGCGAGCACCGCCGCGTGGTTCTCCCGGTCGATGTTCAGGTAGGGAGGCAGCTCACCGTCACTTGGCGCCATAGTCGACCTGAAGCTCCTTGATGCCGTTGATCCATCCGTGACGCAGACGACGCGGCTGCTCCAGCTTGGTGATGTCGGGCACCAGGTCGGCCAGGGCGTTGAACATCAGGTTGATCTCCATGCGGGCCAGGTTGGCGCCGATGCAGAAGTGCGTGCCGTTGCCGCCGAAGCCGACGTGCGGGTTCGGGTCGCGCAGGATGTTGAAGGTGAACGGGTCGTCGAAGACGTCCTCGTCGTAGTTGGCCGAGCCGTAGAACAGCCCCACCCGGTCGCCCTTCTTGATCTGCTGGCCGCCGATCTCCAGGTCCCGCAGCGCGGTGCGCTGGAAGGTGTTGACCGGGGTGGCCCAGCGGACGATCTCGTCGACCGCGGTGGCCGGGCGCTCCTTCTTGAACAGCTCCCACTGATCCGGGTTGTCCAAAAAGGCGTTCATGCCGTGGCTGATGGCGTTGCGGGTGGTCTCGTTGCCGGCCACCGCCAGCAGGATGAAGAAGAACCCGAACTCGGTCTCGTCCAGCGAGTGACCGTCGATGTCGGCGTTCACCAGCTTGGTGACGATGTCGTCGGCCGGGCACTTCCGGCGCTCTTCGGCCATGGTGTAGCCGTAGCCGAGGATCTGGGCGTTGGCCTCCTTGGGATCCATCGGGTAGTCCGGGTCGTCGGCGTTCATCATCGAGTTGGACCACTCGAAGATCTTCATCCGGTCTTCCTGGGGGACGCCCAGCAGGTCGGCGATCGCCATCAGGGGCAGATCCACCGCGACCTGGTGCACGAAGTCGCCGGAGCCGGACTCGGCGGCCTCGGTCACGATGCGGCGTGCGGCCTCGTCGAGCGTCTCCTCGAGGGCGTGGACCGCCTTCGGGGTGAACAGACGCGAGACGATCTTGCGCATGCGGGTGTGCTCGGGCGGATCGTGGTTGATCAGCAGAGCCTTGGTGATCTCGATCTCGTCGGCGCCCATGTCGTCGTCGAAACGCATGATCACGCCGTTCTCGTTCGCCGACCAGTCGTCGGCGTTCTTCGAGATGTCACGGATGTCCTGGTGCTTGGAGATCACCCAGTAGCCGCCGTCGCTGAAGCCGCCACCCTTGCCGGGCAGTTGCGGGTTCCACCAGACGGGTGCGGTTTTCCGGAGTTCGGCGAACTCCTTGACCGGGATCCCCTGTTCCAGCAGGTCCGGGTCCGTGAAGTCCCAGCCTTCCTGGTCCAGGAACGGACACCGGCCGGCCGACTCGGCCGCCGGAACGCTCTGCGTCATCTGAGTCAACGCCTCCACCTTTGCTCGGGCACGTTCACGGCGATAGGCGCCAGAACGAGAACCTGTTTCAGTATGTGTCATCCATCACTGTGCCACAACGGTTAGACGTAGACAAGAACGTGTTCTAGTTTTAACTCATGGGCCGTCGCCGGACGGCCCCGAATCGAGAGAGGTGGACGCATGGGCGCACCGGTGATCGTATCGGCTGTCCGAACCCCCATCGGCAAGCGAAACGGCTGGTTGTCGGGGTTGCACGCAAGCGAGATCCTGGGTGCCGCACAGGCGGGGGTGATCTCCGCGGCCGGCATCCCGGCGAGCGAGGTAGAACAGGTTATCGGTGGCTGCGTGATGCAGGTCGGTGAACAGGGCAACAACGTGACCCGCACCGCCTGGCTGCACGCCGGACTTCCGTGGCAGACCGGCGCCACCACCGTCGACTGCCAGTGCGGTTCGGCGCAGCAGGCCAACCACCTGATCGCCGGACTGATCGCCACCGGCGCGATCGACGTGGGCGTCGCCTGCGGTGTGGAGTGCATGTCGCACGTGCCGCTCGGCGCCAACGTGGGCACCGACGCCGGCCCGCGCCGCCCCGACTCGTGGGACATCGATATGCCCAACCAGTTCGACGCCGCCGAGCGGATCGCCCAGCGGCGCGGGATCACCCGCCAGGAGGTCGACGAACTCGGTCTGCGCAGCCAGCAGAACGCGCAGCGCGCCTGGGCGGAGGGCCGCTTCGACCGCGAGGTCCTGTCGATGAAGGCCCCCGAACGCACCCGCGAGGGCGAGCTGACCGGACAGATCCTGGACGTGAGCCGTGATCAGGGACTGCGCGAGACCACCATCGACTCGCTGACCGGCCTCAAGCCGGTGATCGAGGGCGGCATTCACACCGCCGGCAACTCCTCCCAGATCTCCGACGGCGCGGCCGCGGTGATGCTGATGGACGAGGACAAGGCCAAGGCGCTGGGGCTGCGTCCGCGCGCTCGCATCAAGGCCCAGGCACTGGTCGGCGCCGAGCCGTACTACCACCTGGACGGCCCCGTGCAGGCCACCGAACGGGTGCTGGAGCGCTCGGGCATGTCGATGAGCGACATCGACGTCGTGGAGATCAACGAGGCCTTCGCTTCGGTGGTGCTCAGCTGGGCGCGCGTGCACAACCCGGACATGGACAAGGTGAACGTCAACGGCGGCGCGATCGCTCTGGGGCATCCGGTCGGCAGCACCGGCTCGCGACTGATCACGACGGCCCTGCACGAGCTCGAGCGCTCCGACGCGCAGACCGCGTTGGTCACCATGTGCGCCGGCGGCGCTCTGGCCACCGCGACCATCCTGGAGCGGATCTGACGCCGTGGATCCCAGCCGCCGTCCCGCTCAACTCGATTCGCCGATCGTCGCTGCCCTCATCAAGGTCGGTTCGCGTCTCAACACGCGCCTGTACAAGGTGACCGGCGGACGGCTCGGCAATCGGTGGCGGGTCGGCGCGGCCTTCACCAAACCGGCGCCGGTGGGGCTGCTGACCACTGTCGGCCGCAAGTCGGGACAGCGGCGGACCGCGCCGCTGATCTACCTGCGCGACGACTCCACCGGCACCGAGCGTTTCGTGGTGGTCGCCTCTCAGGGCGGCCTGCCGCGCAACCCCGCGTGGTATCTCAACCTGGTCGCCGAGCCGGACGTGGAGTTTCAGATCGGCGGTCGCACGCACTCGCTGCGGGCCCGCACCGCCGATCCCGACGAGCGCGCCGCCCTGTGGCCCGCGCTGGTGGACCTCTACGCCGACTACGACACCTACGCCGCCTGGACCGACCGCGAGATCCCGGTGGTGATCTGCGAACCCAGGACTTAAGGCCGCAGCACTGCCGGCCCCGCCGCGGGTAGGGTCGGCGGCATGAGCGGGTCCAGACTCCGGGACCTCGCCGACCGAGACGATGTCGTCGAGCTCCTGGGTGACTTCTACCATCGGGCGTTCGCGGACGAACTGCTGCGGCCGGTCTTCGTCGACGTCGCCCGGATGGACCTGTCCACGCACCTTCCGGCCATCACCGACTTCTGGTGCAAGGCCGTCCTGAAGCAGGGTGAGTACCGGCGCAACGTCTCGGCCCCGCACCGCGAGCTCCACCAGATCGCCCATTTGGAGCCGCGGCATTTCGAGCGCTGGCTCCTGTTGTGGCACAGCACCATCGACAGCCGTCACGCCGGCCGCAATGCCGACATCGCGAAGCTGCAGGGCGCACGCATCGCCTATTCGATGTGCCGGATGCTCACCGGCGAATCGGCGGACGCCATCGCCGAATGGCTCGAGACCACCGGCCATCAGCTGGGTGCGCACGGCCCCGGCGCCGCCGGCGCGCCTGAATCCTCGACGCGCCCGGTCCGTCAACGCGCATAGTCCCTGAGCACCTCGAGTGCGGCCGCGCCGTAGCCGCCGCCGAACAGGACGGCGTGCACCAGCAGCGGCGGCAGCTGATACCAGCGCAGGCGGGACCGCCAGCCCGCGGCCGGCGCGAAGACTTCCTCGTAGGCGGCGAAGCAGTCGGCCCCGAAACCGCCGAACAGCGTCATCATCGCCAGGTCGATCTCCCGGTGGGCCCAGTGGGCTGCCGGATCGATGAGCCAGTTGCGTCCACCCGCCCCGATCATCCGGTTGCCCGCCCAGAGGTCGCCGTGGACCAGCGCCGGCGGCTCCGGTGGCCCGCAGAGTTCCGCAGCGCGCGGGGCCAGCCGGTCGATCAGCACGCGAGCTTCGGGGGCCACCACTCCCTGCGCGATCCCTCGGTCGATCAGCGGGATCACCCGCCGGTGGACGAAGAACTCGGGCCAGTCCGCCGTGGGCGTCAGGTCCACCTGCGCGGACCCGAGGTAGCCGGCCGGAGCCCCGTCGAGCCCTCCGAACAGATCGTGGCCGGTGCGATGCAGGTGCGCCAGACCGCGACCCAGATCGGTTTCGGTGCTCGCCGACGCCCGCCCGCCCTCGATCCACTCCAGGACCAGTCCGGACGGGCTCTCGCGAATGATCTCCGGGACCCCGAGTCCGCCGGAACGAGCCCGCATTGCGCGCAGACCGGCGGCTTCGCGCTCGAACAGGTCCGGCGTCGCGCGGGGCCGCCATTTGAGGAACAGCGGGCCGTCGCCGGTCTCCAGCCGGTAGGCGCGGGCGATGTCGCCCCCGGAGACCGGCGACGCCGACCGCACACCGAGTCCGTCGATCAGTTCAGTGGGCAGCTCGGTCAGTGACATACCGCCATGATGCCCGCGCCGCCGGGAGCCTCACGCGAACTGGGCGCGCAACGCCTTCTTGTCCGGCTTGCCCAGGGCGGTGAGCGGCAGCGACTCGGCGAAGACCACGGTCTTCGGCGACTGCACCGCTCCCTTGCGTTCCTTCACGGCGGCCTGGACCTCCGCGGTGACCGCAGCCTTCCCCTCGTCGGAGTCATCGGCGTCGGGCCGGAGGACCACCACGGCGGTCACCGCCTCGCCCCACTTGTCGTCGGGCACGCCGATCACGCCGACCTGCGCCACCGACGGGTGTCCGGCCACCACGTCCTCCACTTCGCGCGGGAACACGTTGAAGCCGCCGGTGACGATCATGTCCTTGGTGCGGTCGACGATGAACCAGAAGCCGTCCTCGTCCTCGCGGGCGACGTCGCCGGTGTGCAACCAGCCGCCGGAGAACGCCTCGGCGGTCTGCTCGGGCAGCCCCAGGTAGCCGCCCGCCAGCAACGGACCGGACACGCAGATCTCGCCGGGCTCGCCGGGGGCGACGGGCGCGCCGTCGCCGTCGAGCAGGGCGGTGCGCACGAACGCCGACGGCCGCCCGCAGCTGCCCAGCCGCTCGGGGGTGTGCTCGTCCTTGCGCAGATAGCTGATCACCATGGGCGCCTCGGACTGCCCGTAGTACTGGGCGAAGATCGGCCCGAACCTCTCGATCGCTTCGGCCAGCCGCACCGGGTTGATGGCCGAAGCCCCGTAGTAGACCGTCTGCAGCGAACTCAAGTCGCGGGTGTGCGAGTCGGGGTGGTCCATCAGCGCGTACAGCATCGACGGGACCAGCATGGTGGCGGTGATCGCTTCCCGTTCGATGGTCTCGAGCACTTCGGCGGGATCGAACTTGCCGAGCACCACCATGGCGCCGCCCTTCATCAGGGTCGGCACGAAGAAAGCGGCGCCCGCGTGCGACAGCGGGGTGCACATCAGGAACCGGGGGCGGTCGGGCCACTCCCATTCGGCGAGCTGGATGGAGGTCATGGTGGCCATCGCCTGCGCGGTGCCGATGACGCCCTTCGGTTTGCCGGTGGTGCCGCCGGTGTAGGTGATCGAGACGACGTGATCGGGGTCCAGGATCTTCGCGGTGAGCTCGTTCGCGGGAAACCGGGCGGCTTCGGCGACGATGTCGGTGCCGACCCCGGCGAGCGCCTCGGGCACCGGCCCCAGGGTGAGGATCTGCTTGAGTCCCGGCACCTTCTCCAGCAACCCGACGGCCCGTTCGACGAACATCGGGACCGGGTCGATCACCAGCGTCGCCACCCCGGCGTCGTTGAGGACGTAGGCGTGGTCGTCGAGGGATCCGAGCGGATGCAGCGCGGTGCGCCGCCACCCCTGTGTCTGTCCCGCGCCGATCACCAGCAGCACCTCCGGCCGGTTCAGCGCGAGCAGTCCCACCGCCGTCCCGGTGCCGGCGCCGACGGCCTCGAAGGCCTGCACGTACCGGCTGATCTCGTCGGCCATCTGGCGGCCGGTGAGCTCGGTGCCGCCGATCTGCAGCACCGGCTCGGCGGCGTGCCGCCGCAGCGCGGACACCATCAGATCGCCGAGGTGCACACCCGTTCGCAGATACTCGTCAGTCACATTCTCCACCATGCCACCACACTAGAACGTGTTTCAGTTCTGCGATAGTGCCGCGGGTAAACATCTCGCCACAGATCCACCGCAGCAGCGATTTCCGGCCTACCATCGAGGCATGACTGATGTGGACAAGGCGACTGCCCGTCGCGAGATAACCGAAGCACTGCTCACCGCACTGGAGCGCCGCCACGAAGTACTCGACGCGATCGTCGAGGCCGAAGACCGTGCGGCCGCGGTGTCGGCCGTCTCCGAGCTGCTCGGCGCCTCGCCGGTCGGCGTGGAGGCCGTGCTGAACATGTCCTTCCATCAACTCACCAAGGACACCCGTCGCAAGAACCAGGCCGAACTCGACGACCTGAACAGCGCCATCACCTTCACCGCCGCCGACCGCCCGGCCGCGGCCGGCGACAGCTTGGGACTTCGCCCCTTCGCCGCCGAACGCGACTCCGACATCCTGTCCGAGCGCACCGAGGAACTGCACGTCGCCGCCGACGGCTCCGGTGCACCGGCCGGCGAACTGTCCGAGGAGATCGCCAAGGGCGTCAAGCGCGTCGACGAAGAGGACGCCGTCTGGCTGGTCGCCGTCGAGGGCGACAACAAGATCGGCCTGGTCTTCGGCGAACTGTCCGACGGCGAAGTCGATGTCCGCATCTGGATCCGCCCGAGCGCCCGCAAGCACGGCTACGGCACCGCCGCCCTGCGCAAGTCCCGCTCGGAGATGGCGATCCACTTCCCGGGTGTGCCCATGGTGGTGCGGGCCCCGAGCGCCTGAACGTCGCAACGCGACGCGGCCCGGCATCGTCTGACGATGCCAGGCCGCGTCGCGTCGGGAGTCGCTGAGCCTCCGAGTGCGGGCCTCAGCCGCGCATCGGCCGGGAGAAACTCGCGACGATCCGCCGGATCCGGCCGACCTCGTCGATCTCGAAGCTCTCGGTGACCCGCGAGGACAGGCCGAGGGCCTTGGGCCGCACGTGCACCAGATAGCTGGTCTCGACGTGGTCGCCGTCGACCGTGGCGGTGAAGTCGCTGACGGTGTGGATCAGCTTGAATTGCGGACCGAAGGTCAGGCTGCGGGCGATGTGCCCGCCGTTGCGGCCGGTCTTGACGCCCATCTCGTGGCGGGTGCAGTCCGGGTGCAGACGCACCTCGCCGGTGTTGTGGCTGACCAGCGCATCGACGTAGGCCTTGGCCGCGGCGATCTTCTGCGCGTCATCGAGCGCCATAGGGCTTCACCTGTTCCGGCGACCGTGCGATCAGATCGGCGACGACCGGGCCCAGTTCGGCCGGCTCCCAGCGTGCGCCCTTGTCGGTCGACGCGGCGCGCTGCCAGCCGTCGAGCACGGTGATCGTGCCGCCTTCCACCTCGAAGAGACGGCCGGTCACGCCCGCCGAGTCCGGCGACCCCAGCCACACCACGAGCGGGGAGATGTTGGCCGGATCCATGGCGTCGAAGGAGCCATCGTCCGGGGCGGCCATCTGAGCCGCCATCGCCTCACCGGCGCCCATCGTCATCTGGGTGCGCGCCGCCGGGGCGATCGCGTTCACCGTGACGCCGTAGCCGCCGAGTTCGGCGGCCGCCTGCAGGGTGAGCTCGGCGATCGCCGCCTTGGCCGCGGCGTAGTTGCCCTGGCCCACCGAACCGAAGATCCCCGCACCCGAGGAGGTGTTGATGATTCGCGCCTGCCGGGGTTCACCGGCCTTGGCGCGCTCGCGCCAGTAGGCGCCGGCGTGACGCAGCAGCACGAAATGGCCCTTCAGATGCACACGCACCACCGAGTCCCACTCGTCCTCCGACAGCGAGATCAGCATCCGGTCGCGCACGAAGCCGGCGTTGTTGACGAGTACGTCCAGGCCGCCGAACTCGTCGATCGCGGTCGCGACGATCTTCGCCCCGGCCTCCCAATCGGCGACGTCCCCGGGGGCCGCGACGGCTGTCCCGCCGCCTTCCCGGATCTCGACGGCCACCGCTTCGGCGGCGGAGGCGTCGTAGTCGTTGACCACCACGTGCGCACCGTCGGCGGCGAAGGCCAGAGCGTGTTCCCGTCCGATCCCGGCACCCGCGCCGGTGATGATGACGACTCGGCCGTCATTTCCCTTGTTAGTCAAAGCTTTTCACTTTCTCTTGGTGGAATGTCAGACGTCGTTGCCGGCGTTCGCGGCATCCAGGAAGGCCGGTTTCTCGCCGCCGCCGTGCACCGTGAGGGTGGAGCCGGTGATGTACTCCGACATCGGGGACAGCAGGAAGGCCACCGCGTTGCCGATGTCGGCCGGCTGCGCCATCCGCCCCATCGGAATGGTGCGGCCGACGGCGGCGATGCCTTCGTCGTCGCCGTAGTGCAGCTGCGAGGCCTCGGTCTGCACCGGACCGGCCACCACGGAGTTGATGCGCACCCGCGGCGCCCACTCGACGGCGAGCGAGGTGGTCAGATTGTCCAGACCGGCCTTGGCGGCACCGTAGGCGGCGGTGCCCGGCGACGGCCGATGTCCGCTGACACTGGAGACGTTGACGATCGCGCCGCCGTCCGGCTGGTTCGCCATCACCGCGTGCGCGGCCCGCGCCACCGTCATCGGAGCCAGCAGGTTCAGCGCCACGATCTTGGCGGTGTAGTTGTCCGAGGCGTCGGCGGCGAGCGCGAAGGGCGAGCCGCCCGCGTTGTTGACCACGCCGTCCAGGCGTCCGTGGCGGGCGACGATCTGCTCGATCATTCCCGCGACCGCATCCGGGTCGCGCACATCGCAGGCGTGGAACTCCACGTCCGGACCGCCGGAGTCCGCGGGCCGGCGGGCGCAGGCCACCGGGTGCGCGCCCAGATCGGCGAGCACCTGCGCGATTCCCGCGCCGACCCCGCGAACACCACCTGTGACCAGGACGATCTTCCCGGCGAGGCCGAGTCCACCGCCGATCGCCTCGCCCCTGGACTCCGCCGTCGCCGCCTGGTGCACCGCTTCACTCATGGTGCTACCCTACCAAACAACCAAGCATTTGCTTGGTACTCACCCGGCGCCCCGGAAGGAGCCCACGAGTGCCGATCAGCACCGCACGCCCGGAGGACGGCATCGTCGTCGTCACGGTCGACTACCCCCCGGTCAACGCATTGCCCAGTGCCGCCTGGTTCGAGTTGGCGGACATCGTCCTCGCCGCCGGCGCGGACCCCGAGACCCGCGTGGTGATCCTCACCGCGCAGGGCCGCGGCTTCAACGCCGGCGTGGACATCAAGGAGATGCAGGCCACCGAGGGCTACGACGCCCTGGTCGCCGCTAATCTCGGCTGCGCCGCGGCCTTCTCCGCCGTCTACGACTGCGCCGTCCCGGTGATCGCCGCCGTGCACGGCTTCTGCGTCGGCGGCGGCGTCGGCCTGGTCGGCAACGCCGACGTGATCGTCGCCTCCGAGGGCGCCGTCTTCGGCCTGCCCGAGGTCGATCGCGGGGCGCTCGGCGCCGCCACCCATCTGGCCCGCCTGGTGCCGCCGCACCTGATGCGGACGCTGTACTACACGGCGCAGAACATCACCGCCGAGCAGCTCGAGCACTTCGGCTCGGTGTACCGCGTGGTGCCCGCCGACGAGCTCATCGAGGCCGCGATGGACGTCGCCCGCAAGATCGCCACTAAGGACACCCGGGTGATCCGCGCCGCCAAGTCGGCGATCAACAACATCGACCCGGTGGACGTGAAGAAGAGCTACCTGCTGGAGCAGCGGTACACCTACGAACTGAACCTCGCCGGCGTGGCCGACGAGCACCGGGACGCCTACGTGGAGACCGGCAAGCCGAAGGGAGAGCGCTGACATGGCGCGCGACAAGACGAGTTCGCTCGACGATGTGATCGGCGAGCTGGAAGACGGGATGACGATCGGCCTGGGCGGCTGGGGCGGCCGGCGCAAGCCGATGGCCCTGGTGCGCGCCCTCGCCCGCTCGGACGTCAAGGATCTGACCGTGGTCGCCTACGGCGGCGCCGACATCGGATTGCTGTGTGCGGCAGGCAAAGTAAAGCGCGCCTACTACGGCTTCGTCTCTCTCGACTCGGCGCCGTTCTACGATCCGTGGTTCGCCAAGGCGCGGACGTCCGGGCAACTCGAATCACGTGAGATGGACGAGGGCATGGTCAAGTGCGGCCTGGAGGCCGCAGCCGCCCGGCTGCCGTTCTTGCCCATCCGCGCAGGCCTGGGCTCGGCCGTGCCGGACTTCTGGGAGGGCGAACTCAAGACCGTCGAGTCGCCCTACCCGGACGCCGACGGCCGCACCCAGACGCTGATCGCGATGCCCGCGCTCAAGCTGGACGCCGCCTTCGTGCACCTGGACATCGCCGACCGGCACGGCAACGCCGCCTACACCGGCGTCGACCCGTACTTCGACGACCTGTACCTGGCCGCCGCCGAGCGCCGCTATCTGGAGGCCGATGAGGTGGTGAGCACCGAGGAGCTGGTCGCGGCGGTCCCGCGCGAGCGGCTGCTGATCAGCCGGATGAACGTCGACCGCGTGGTGCACGCCCCCAACGGCGCGCACTTCACCTTCGCCGGCGGCTACGGCCGCGACGAAGCCTTCCAGCGCTTCTACGTCACCTCCGCCGGCGACGAGGAGTCGTGGGCGGCGTTCAAGACGCGCTTCCTCGACGTCGACGAGCAGACCTATCAGAACGAAGTGGCCGCATGGCGCACCGAGCAGGAGGACGCCCGATGAGCGCGAGTATCGACACCGACGTGACCAGGGCCGAATACTGCGTCCTGGCGTGCGCCGAGATCTTCGCCGGTGCCGGCGAGATCATGGCCTCACCGATGGCACCGGTCCCGCTGCTCGGCGCGCGGCTGGCCCGCCTGACCATCGAGCCGGACCTGCTGATCACCGACGGCGAGTGCCAGATCCTGGCCGACACCCCGCCCATCGGCAAGGTCGGCCCCATCGAGGGCTGGCTGCCGTTCCGGAAGGTCTTCGACGTGGTGGCCTCCGGGCGCCGGCACGTGGTGATGGGTGCCAATCAGATCGACCGGCACGGCAACCAGAACCTGTCGGCGTTCGGCCCGCTGCAGCATCCGACGCGCCAGATGTTCGGTGTGCGCGGGGCACCGGGCAACACCATCAACCACGCCACCAGCTACTGGGTGCCGCGGCACAGCAACCGCGTGTTCGGCGAGACCGTCGACATCGTCTCCGGCGTCGGCTTCGACAAGGTCGATCCGGACAACCCCGCCTACGACCACCTGAACATCCACCGAGTCGTCTCCGAACTGGGCGTCTTCGACTTCGGCGGGCCCGGCCACACCATGCGGGCGCTGTCCCTGCATCCCGGTGTGACCGCCGGCCAGGTCGCCGAGAACACCGGATTCGAGGTGGTCGATCTGGACGGAGCCCCGGTGACCGCGGCCCCCACCGAGGAGCAACTGCGCCTGATCCGCGAGGTGCTCGACCCCAAGGGCGTGCGCGACCGCGAGGTCCGCTCGTGAGATCGGCACCGCTGAGCACCCGCTTCACCGAGATGGTCGGGATCGAATATCCGATCGTCCAAACGGGGATGGGCTGGGTCTCCGGTCCGGCGCTCACCGCTGCCACCGCCAACGCGGGCGGTCTGGGCATTCTCGCTTCGGCGACGATGACCTACGACGAACTGGAAGCGGCGATTCTCAAGACCAAGTCGCTCACCGACAAGCCCTTCGGCGTGAATCTGCGCGCCGATGCCACCGACGCGCCCGAACGGGTCGACCTGATGATCCGCGAGGGCGTCAAAGTGGCCTCGTTCGCGCTCGCACCGAAGCCGGAACTCATCGCGAAGCTGAAAGACAACGGCGCCGTGGTGGTTCCGTCGATCGGCGCGGCCAAGCACGCGGTGAAGGTGGCGTCGTGGGGTGCCGACGCGGTGATCGTGCAGGGCGGTGAGGGCGGTGGACACACCGGCCCGGTGGCCACGTCGCTGCTGTTGCCGTCGGTGATCGACGCCCTTCGACAGAGCTCAGGAACCACCCCCGGCGGCCAGGACGGGCCCACCTCGATCCCGGTGATCGCTGCCGGCGGCTTCTTCGACGGCCGGGGCCTGGTGGCCGCACTGGCCTACGGCGCCGAGGGCATCGCGATGGGCACCCGCTTCCTGCTGACCTCCGACTCCGCCGTGCCCGACAGCGTCAAGCAGGAGTACCTGCAGCGCGGCCTGCAGGACACCGTGGTCTCGGTCAAGGTCGACGGCATGCCGCATCGCGTGCTGCGCACCGAACTGGTGCAGGCGCTCGAAAGCGGCTCCCGCGCGAAGGCGCTGGTGGCCGCGGCCCGCAACGCCAACGAGTTCAAGCAGCTGACCGGCATGCGCTGGACGGCCATGCTGCGCGACGGCCGGTCCATGCGCCGCTCGGGCGACCGCACCTGGCAGCAGATCATCATGGCAGGCAACACCCCGATGCTGCTCAAGGCCGGGCTGGTGGACGGCAACACCGAGGCCGGTGTGCTGGCCTCGGGTCAGGTGGTCGGCATGATCGACGATCTGCCGAGCTGCGACGAGCTGATCCAGTCGGTGATGACGCAGGCGCACCAGCGACTGGGCGTGCTGTCCCGGCTCACCTGACGCGCCGGTCCGCAACCGTCATTCGGAGTCTTTGACACCGGGGCTGTTGCGGACCAGGCCGCGCGCGCAGAAGCCGCCCACGATCGCCCACGACCGCGGGTTGTCGACCAGCTGCTTCTTGTTCAGGCGCTTGCCGAGCGCGGCGGTGACTTCCTTCTGCTCGTCCGGCGTGAGGCGCTTGTAGCGGTCGCAGGTCATCGACATGGCCTCCCCCGCCAGTGCCCCGTCACCGCTCGGCGCCGTGGCACCGTCGCCGCTCTCCTTGCTCGGCGCCGCGCTCGAGGTGGATTCCCCCGCAGACTTCTGCCCGGCGGAGGCCTGCGCGGACTCCTCCGACGGCGACTGCGCGGCGGAGGACGCGGGGGCGTCCGACGAGATCGGCGGGGTGGCCGCTGCATCGTCGGATTTGACCGCCGCCCCGTCCACCGAACAGCCGGCCAGCACCATCACGCACAGTCCCGCGGCCGCCACGGCGCCCCGGCGCCGCCTCGTCGTCTCCCGCATCCGCCACTCCCACACGCCTCGCCCGAACACACCGGTGCCCGCACACTCGAGCACACGGTCCGCACATTACCGCCGCCGGCGGCCGGACCCGGCGGCGGCGCGGGTCAATGCAGTTCGGCCGGGAGCCCCGCCAGGCGAAAGGCCTCCGCGGAGAAGAAGGCACCGACGTGCGCGATGGCGCCGTCGCGGATCGTGAGCACGTCCAGCTGGAACGGCAGCCACCGATCGCCGCCGGACGCCGGTTCGCGCAGGTACATGCCCGCCGCGGGCAGCCCGTTGCACGAGGTGGGGACCATGCGCAGGTCCCCGGCCCGCTGCGCCGGGCACTGGGTCCGGGTGAGCAGCCCGATCTGCCCGGCTCCGGCGTACCAGCCCGGGAACGGCGGCATCTCCCAGATCGCGTCCGCGGCGAGCACCCGCACCACGCCGTCGACGTCGTACCGCTCAAAGGCCGCGCAGAACTCGTCCCAGACCTGCTGTTCGTGGGCGTCCAGCTCGTCCACCCGCCGCCCCTCCCCGATCCCCGGGCGGGCCTGCACGGCGGCGACGGTCTTGCGGGCGCGGGCCAGCGCACTGTTCACCGAGGCGACGGTCATGTCCAGCAGTCCGGCGGTCTCCGCGGCGGAGAACACCAGGACGTCACGCAGGATCAGGACCGCGCGCTGCCGGGGCGGCAGGTGCTGCAGCGCCGCCGCCATTGCCAGCCCCACGCTCTCGCGCCGGGTGGCCGCGTCGGCCGGGTCGCCGAGCGCCGCATCCGGCAGCGGCCCCAGCCAGGGCGTCTGTTCGTCGGCCACCACCGGCAGCGCCGGGTCGGCCGCATCGGTGCCCAGGCCCGTCGGCAGCGGCCGCCGCGAACGACTCTCCAACGCGCTCAGGCACGTGTTGGTGGCGATCTTGTACATCCAGGTGCGCGCCGACGAGCGGCCTTCGAAGCGGTGGAACGCGCGCCACGCACGCAGGTACACCTCCTGCAGTGCGTCCTCGGCGTCGGGCGCCGAGCCGAGCATGCGATAGCAGTGGGCCAGCAGCTCGGCCCGCATGCCCGCGGTCAGTTCCGCAAAGGCCGTGTCTCCGAAGGCCGTCTCGCCGGTCACCGCGTCAGACTCCCTGTTGTTTGGCGTACTCCATCGGGCCCATGTCGACTGCGGCCTGCTCCATCCACATGATCTCCCAGGTGTGGCCGTCGAGGTCGTCGTAGGTGCGCCCGTACATGAACCCATGATCCTCGGTCCGGCCCGCGCTCGCACCGGATGCGACGGCCCGGTCCACCAGAGAGTCCACCTCCTCGCGGCTGCGTGCGCTGAGCGCCAGCAGGCACCCGCTCTCGGCGGTCGCATCGACCACCTTCTTGTCGGTGAACGTGGCGTAGAAGTCGCGCTTGAGCAACATGGCGACGATCGCATCGCCGAGCACCAAGGCCAGCGCGTTGCCGTCGCAGAAACGGTCGTCGAACCGGTAGCCGAGGCCCTCGAAGAAGGCGCGCGAGCGGTCCAGATCGGTGACGGGCAGGTTCACGAAGATCATGTCGTGCATGACGTTCTCCTTCAGTCTGCGGCCCCTCCCGTGAGAAGCCGTCACAAAGGTAGACCGGCGGCGGCGGCGAAACTGATCGGTCCAGCCTCAGCCGGACACGAACCCAGCGGTGGGCCGCAAACCCAGCACTGGCGAGCGCTGGGTTCGTCGCCGGGCGCTGGGTTCGCCGCCGGACGACCGTCCGGTGCGCGGGTCGGTAGGCTTCGCGCTTGTGGACCTCACCGCGCTGGAGCGCTTCCCCGACATCGACGGCCCCGGCCTGGCCGCCGCAGATGCCGCCGACCGCCTCCTGCTCGACGTGGCGGCTGACGCCCTCTCGCACACCCCGCCCGGGAAGCTGGTGGTGGTCGACGACGCCTACGGGGCGCTGACCCTGGGGGCGGCGGCGGCCGGTGCCCGCGAGATCCGCGTCCACCAGGATCTGCTGACCGGCGAGCGGGCCCTGGCCGCCAATGCCGCCCGGCTCGGTGATCCCGCGACCTTCACCTCCCTTCCGCTGGACGGCGAACTGTTCGCCGGTGCCGCCACGGTGCTGCTGCGTCTCCCCCGCGGTCTGGATCGGCTCGCCGAGATGGCCGAGCTGATCGCCGCGTACGCCGATGCGGACGTGCGCGTCTTCGCCGGCGGCCGCATCAAGCACATGTCGCTGTCGATGAACGACGTCCTGGGAGCCGCCTTCGACCGCGTGGACGTGAGTCATGCCCGCCAGAAGTCCCGGGTGCTGACCGCGAGCGGGCCCCGCCGCGACCAGGCCCGGGAGGCGATCGGCCGGTGGCCGCGGCGCGAGCAGCACGCCGACCTCGCGCTCGAGGTGGCCGCGCACGGCGGCGTCTTCGCCGGCACCCGGATCGACCTCGGCACGCGTCTGCTGCTGGAGCACCTGGACGCGACCGGCGAGACGGCGACGGCGGTGGATCTGGCGTGCGGCTCGGGTGTCGTCGCCGCCGCCCTGGCCCGCCGTCGCCCCGGTGTCCAGGTGGTCGCCACCGACCGCTCGGCCGCCGCCGTGGCCTCGGCCCGCCAGACGGCCGCCGCGAACGGCGTCGCCGACCGGGTGACCGTCGTCCGGGCCGACGGCGCCGGGACGCTGCCCGATGCCTCCCAGGAACTGGTGTTGCTCAATCCGCCGTTCCACAGCGACACCGCTGTCTCGACCGGGATCGCCGAGCACCTGTTCGCCGAGGCGGCGCGCGCGCTGGCCCCCGGCGGAGAGCTGTGGTGCGTGTGGAACTCGCACCTGCGCTACCGGCCGGTGCTGGAGCGGCTGGTGGGGCCGACCCGGCAGATCGCCCGGAACCCGAAGTTCACCGTCACCGCCTCGCGGCGGCGCTGATCCCGCCTCTGGCTTCGACACGGGGCTCCTTCGTCGCCCCGGCTCAGCCAGCGAACAGAAGAGCCAACTCGGCGGGCGAACAGAAGAGCCAACTCAGCGGGCGGGCACGAGACCCGGCTCAGCAGGCGGGCGGGAGCCGGAGGAGGGGCGGGGTCAGCTCTGGCGAAGCTTGAAGCGCTGGATCTTGCCGCTCGGGGTCTTGGGCAGTTCGTCGACGAAGTGCACCGTGCGCGGGTAAGCGTGGGCGGCGAAGCCCTCCTTCACCAGCTGCTGCAGTTCGGCTTCCAGCTCGTCGGTGCCCACGACCCCGTCGGCCAGGACGCAGAACGCCTCGAGCACCTCCCCGCGCAACCGGTCGGGGCGGCCGACAACGGCGACGTCGATCACCGACGGGTGGGTGATCAGGACCGATTCGACGTCGAACGGGCCGATCCGGTAGCCGGCCATGATGATCACGTCGTCGTCGCGGGCGGTGAAGAAGAAGCGACCGTCGTCCTCCATCCGGCCGGCGTCGGCGGTCAGGTACCAGCCGGTCCGGTCCGGTCCGGTGAAACGTGCGGCGGTCTTGTCCGGGGCGTCGAGGTAGCCGGTGAACCACATCAGTGGGCTGTGCGCGGTGTCGATGGCGATCTCGCCGTTCTCGATGCCGCACGCGAAGCCGGGCATGGCGAACCCCATCGAGCCGGGCACCACCGGCTCGCGCAGCGCCTCGTTCCAGTGGTTGTTGATGAACATGCCGTGCTCGGTCTGGCCGTAGTGATCGCGCACCTCGCAGCCGAGCGCGCCGAGGGCCCACTCGACCACGTCCGGGGTGAGCGGTTCCCCTGCCGAGGAGGCCCGGCGCAGCGCGAAGCCGGTGACGCGCGGATCGTTGGACAGGCTCCGGTAGACGGTCGGGGCGGCGGCGAAGTTGTTGACCCCCAACCGGTTCAGCACCTCGATGGTGGTCTCCGGCGAGAAGCCGGCGTGCAGCAGGAGGTTGCGGCGCCCGGCCGCCAGCGGTCCCAGGACGCCGTAGTACAGCCCGTAGGCCCAGCCCGGATCCGCCGCGTTCCAGAAGACGTCGTCGGCGGCCACGTCGAGCCCGTAGTGCAGGTAGGCGTGGAAGGACGCCAGGGCGCGCACCGGTACCGGCACCCCCTTCGGATTGCCGGTGGTGCCGCTGGTGAACAGCAGGACCAGGGGCCCGTCGCCGCCGACGGCCACCGACTCCTGCAGCGGCTCGCTGCCGGCGATGAGGTCGTCGAACTCCGGTCCCGCGACGATCGTCGCGACGCCGTCGATACCGGCGACCTTGTCCAGCTGTCCGGGTTCGGTGATGACCAGCGTGGCGTCACCCCCGCGCAGCCGCAGTTCGATGGCCGGGGTGGCGAAGGCGGTGAACAGCGGGATGTAGACGGCGCCGAGCCGGGCCAGAGCCAGCAGCGAGACCACCAGTTCGGCGCGCTTGCCCATCAGCACGCCGACGGCGTCACCGCGGGTGACGCCACGCGCGGCGAGCGCGGTCGCCAGGCAGCGGGATTGTTCGGCGAGCTGACCGTAGGTCAGGTTCTCGGTATGCAACGTCCCCTGCGGGTCGACGTCGATCTGGGTGAAGGCCACCTGGGACGGATCGTGCCGGTCGACCAGCAGGTGGGCCGCGCTGGCATCGGGGGCTCCGTAGAGTTCGAGCCATTCGTCGACCTGGGTGGTGATGTCGTCGGAGAGTTCGCTCATGCCGCCAGTATGCGCCGGACCCGGCCACGACGAACTCGGTTCGGCCAGAACTCAGTGAATAGTGATTAACTCAATACCGCGCGAGCCGCGTCCGGCGAGTCAGCGCGGGAGGATCCCGTCCAGCACCACCGACAGGTACTGATCGGCGATCTCCTCCACCGATTTGGAACCCCCGGGCCGGTACCAGCGGACGGCCACCCAGACGGTGTCGCGGAGGAAGCGGTAGACCAGATCGACGTCCAGATCGGCCCGGAACTCGCCGTCGTCGACGCCGCGACGCAGGACCGACTCCCACAGCCGGCGGAACTCGAGGTTCCGGTCGTCGATGTAGGCGAATCGCTCCTGCCCGGCCAGCTGCCGGGCTTCGTTCTGATAGATGGCGACCGCGGTGTGCCGGGCATCGATCGACTCGAAGGAGGCGATCACGAACTGGCGCAGCGTCTGGGCCGCACTCAGCCCGGACGCGGCGATCTCGCGGTAGCGCGCGAAGAGCTCGTCCAGGAACCCGCGCAGCAGCTCGTCGACCATCGACTCCTTGGAGTCGAAGTGGTGATACAGACTGCCGGAGAGGATGCCGGCCGTGTCGGCGATGTCGCGGACCGTGGTGGCGCGCAGCCCGCGCTCGGCGAACAGTTCACCGGCGATGCCGAGCAGTTCGTCGCGCCGGGACACCCCGGACCGGCGTGCGCCCCGCCGGGCGGGGGTCGTCGTCTTCGCTGCCACCGTGCCTCCTCGTTCCTGCGTCATTCACCCTAGCAACTGCTTGGTTCGGTGAGGTTCACCCGGACACGCAGGTGCCCCGGCGGACTCACCGCCGGGGCACCTGTGCAACCGGGAGGGCGTCAGCCGCGCGCGGACTTCCGCGACGCGCGCCCGTTGAGGAACTTCCACATCTTCATCTGCATATTGGTCAGCCGGGTATCGCTCTTGGTGAACGGTGCGGTCACGATCTCGGCGAAACTGACCGGCAGGGTCGAGATGGTCACCGCACGGGCGTGGCTGAAGGTCTCGAAGCCGAAGCGCCCGTGGTAGTTGCCCATGCCCGAGCGGCCGATACCGCCGAAGGGAAGCCCCCCGGACAGCAGGTGCAGCGCGAAGTCGTTGCCGCTGATCGACCCGCTGCGGGTGTGGTCGGCGACGTCCTGCAGGCGCTCGTTGTCGTCACCGACCCAGTACAGGGTCAGCGGGTGGCCGGCCGAGTTGATCTTGTCGACGGCCTCGGAGAGCTCACGGTACGGGTAGACGGTCAGCACCGGACCGAAGACCTCGTCCTCTTCGATCTTCATACCGGCTTTGACCCCGGTGAGCACCGTGGGGGCGATCTTGCGCGCCGCCGGATCGGGCAGCGTCTCGCCGATCGGAACCACCTGGTTCTTGGTGGCGCCGAGTTCCACGGCGTCGTCGATCAGGCCGACGATGCGGTTGTAGTTCTTCTCGTTGATCGTCGAGGTGTACTGCGGATTGCCGACGATGGTCGGGTAGTTCTCGGTCCACCGCGCGATCACCTTCTCGGTGAACTCGCCGACCTTGGCCTCGGGAACGAAGACGTAGTCGGGGCACAGGCAGACCTGTCCGCCGTTGATCATGCGGGCATCGGCGAGGAAGTTCGCGGCGTCGGTGATGTCGGTGTCGACGTCGACGACGGCCGGATTCTTGCCGCCCAGTTCCAGGGTGACCGGCACCAGGTTCTTGGCGGCCTCCTGCGCCACCGAGGCGCCGACCTCGGGCGAGCCGGTGAAGAACATGTGATCCACCGGCAGCTTGGCGAAGTCCGCGCCGCCGCCGTGCTTGCTGGTGATCACCGCGAGCTCGTCGATGGAGAAGTAGTCGGGGGCCACCCGGGCGATCACGTCGGTGGTGTTCGCGGTGACCGAAGACGGGCGCATCAGGACCCGGTTACCGGCGGCGAAGGCCGAGCCGGCGGGGACGAAGGTGAGCTGGAGTGGGAAGTTCCACGGCCCCATGATGCCCACGACACCCAGCGGATCGTGCCGCAGGCGCTGCTTGAAGCCGAGCATGCCCTGCACCTTGGAGACGTTGGTCTCGGCCATCCACTTGGCGGCGTGCCGGCGCTGATGGGTCAGGTCGATCATGCAGCCGGCGACGTCGGTCGCGACCGACAGTTCGCGCGGGCGGGTGCCGAAGTCCTCGTTGAGCGCGTCGGTGATGGCCACTTCGTTGTCCAGCAGGAGCTGGCCGAGGCGGTTGATGCGGTCGATTCGGGTGCGCGCATCGGGGATGCCGTCGCGCAGGAACGCCGCCTTCTGGATCTCGAGTAGTTCGCTCATGGTGTGCGCTTCGGAGGAGACCTTGTCCCCCGCGCGCACGGTCACATCTGCCGGCTTGGTCATGCCAATTCTCCGCTTCCTCGCATCATTCACCCGAGAGACAAAACCTCGGGAGTGTCCCAATCCTACGCAGGTCAGTGCCGCATGTCACACCCCTAGTCACCCAATGCGCGGGCGACCTTGCGCAGCAGGACGACCAGCTGTTCCCGCTCGCCCGGCGAGAGCCCGGCCAGCGAGCTCTCGTCGTCGGCCAGCCGCTGCGGCAGTTCGGCGTCGACGACGCCCCGGCCGGCCGCGGTCAGCTCGAGCAGTACCACCCGCCCATCCCGCGGCGACTTGCCGCGACGCACCAGACCCCGGCGCACCAGACTGTCGGACAACTTGGTGATCGATGCGCCGCTGAGCATGGTGGTCGACACCACTTCGCTGGCGCGCAGGGGGTGCCCGGCTCGGGCCAGGGCGCCGAGCACGTCGAACTCCGAGCGGCTGACGTCGTGCCGCTCCAGGTTGCGCTCCAGCCGCTGTCCGGCGACCGCGGCGACGTGCTGGATCCGGCCGATCACGCCGATGGGCGCCACATCCAGCTCGGGATAGGCCTGCGCCCATTCGGCCTGGATGCGGTCGACGACGTCGGGACGCTCGCCCGGTGACGCGGCTTCGGTGGACACGACGCCGAGCCTAGTCGGGCGGTCCCCGGCACCGTCTTGGCATATTTACTTTACTAGTAAAATAGATGTAAAGTTGTTTGCATGGCCTCCACCACCGTCGAGCCCGCCGGGCCCGCACCGCTCACACGCGGCGCGGCGCTCGCTCATCCGCTGCGGGCGCACACCTGGCGCAGCGCGCTGGCGGTGGACCTGAGCAAGGCCTCCTATGCCGTGCCGCTGCGCGTCGGCATGGCGGTGGGGCTGGTCCTGATCTGCGGCGGCCTCACCGGCCTGCACGACATCGCCGGCTTCGCGGCGCTGGGCACGCTGATCTCGGCGTTCTGCCGGGCAGAGCCGTATCCGGTCCGGGTGAGCCGGCTGGCGGCACTGGGGACGGCAGTGGTGGTCTCCATCGGCGTCGGCGGTCTGGTGGGATTGTCCGGCGGCGCCCTGACCACGGAGATCGTGGCGATCTCCCTGCTCTCCGGCGCGGCCGCCGTCTTCATCGGCGCGCTACGTGCCGCGGGTCCGGGCGCGGTGGTCTTCGTCTTCGCCGCCACCGCGGCCGCCGGCTTCGTCCACGACCTGACCGACCTCTGGCGCTCGGTGGCCGCAGCCGCGGTCGGCGCGGCCCTGGGCATGGCAGCCTCCCTCGCCCCGTGGCTCCTCGCGCACGTACGGCGGCGGCTGACCGGCGGGCCGGCTCTCGACGACGCGGCCCCGGTGGCGCACGCACCCGTGCGGCAGCTGCTCGCCGGTGCCATGCAGCGCCATCTGCTGGCCACCGCCGGACGGACGATGATCGCCGCCGCCGTCAGCGCCGTGATCGCCGCGGCCGCCGGCTTCAGCCACCCGATGTGGGCGGCGATGGGCGCGGTCGCCGCCCTGCAGGGCGTCGACTTCCACCTCACCGTCTCGCGCGGCATCGCCCGGCTGCTCGGGAACATCACCGGGGCGGCGATCGCCGCGGCCCTGCTGGCGGTGCCGCTGGGCTACTGGGGCGCCGTGGCGGCGATCATCGTCTTCCAAGTCGCCGCCGAGATCACCGCGCCGATCAACTACGCGATCTGCTCCACCGCCGTCACCCCGATGGCGCTGCTGCTGACCGCACTCGGCGCCGGTCTGGGTCCCGCAGCGGCCGTCGACCGGGTCGTCGACACCCTGATCGGGGTGGTGGTGGGCATCGTGGTGGCCGCGCTGACGGTCAGCGCGGGGACGCGTCCGGACCCGCTGCGGTGAGCCGGTCGCCCAGCCACCGCTGCGCGCGGGCGCGGTACTCGCGACTCACCGGGGCACCGGCGGCGAACGATTCGAAGGCGTGCGGGCCGCCCGGCACCACGTCGAACTCGGTGGGCACGCCGGCCGCCGCCAGCGCCCGCGCGTAACGGCGATCCTCGTCGAAGAACAGTTCGGCGTCCCCGGCGCCGATCCAGGCGGGCGGCAGCCCGGCGAGGTCGGTGCGCCGGGCCGGTGCGGCATACTCGGGCGCCTCGCCGCCGGGCTCGGCACCGAGGTATCCGGTCCATCCCACCCGGTTGGCACGGTTGTTCCACACCGCGTGCCGGGCCCGGTCCAGCGTCCGGTCGGCAGCGGTGCGGTCGTCGAGCATCGGGCAGAACAGCCACTGCGCCACCGGCTGGAGCCCGCCCTCGTCGTGCAGCCGCTGCACCAGCCCGGCGGCCAGGCCGCCGCCGGCGCTCTGCCCGCCGACGGCCGTCCGCGCCGGGTCGATGCCGCACTCGTCGGCCGCCGCCAGCATCCACGACCACACCGCGTGGCAGTCGTCCAGCGGCGCCGGATAGGGGTGCTCGGGGGCCAGCCGGTAGTCGGCGGAGACCACGACGATGCCCAGCGCCCGGGCCACACCGAAACAGCGCCGGTGGTCCTGGGCGGCAGTGCCGATCACCATGCCGCCGCCGTGGATCCACAGCAGGGCACCGCGTTTCGCCTCCGCGCCGGCCGGCGCGTACACGTGCGCGGCGACTCCGGGGCGCAGGTCCACCCGCCGATAGGTCATCGCCGCGGGAGTGCGGGGACCGGGCAGCAGGCCGGTGGCCCGCCGCAGCAGCCCACGCTGCCATCGGCGGGCGATCGGCGGAGCCGGCATGAACCGGTACGCGCGCCGCAACTCGGGGTTCAGGGCCCCGGTGCGCACCTTTTCAGCCCAGGCGCTCGATGATGGTGACGTTCGCGGTGCCGCCGCCCTCGCACATGGTCTGCAGACCGTAGCGGCCTCCGGTGCGCTCGAGCTCGTTCAGCAGCGTGGCGAAGAGTTTGGCGCCGGTCGCGCCGAGCGGATGGCCGAGGGCGATGCCGCCGCCGTTCGGATTCACCCGCGCCGGGTCGGCGCCGGTCTCCTTGAGCCAGGCCAGCACCACCGGCGCGAAGGCCTCGTTGATCTCGATCACGTCGATGTCGTCGATGGCCATGCCGGTCTTGGCCAGTGCGTGCTTGGTGGCCGGAATCGGGGCCGACAGCATCATCACCGGGTCGTCGCCGCGGACGGTCATGTGGTGGATCCGCGCGCGCGGCGTCAGTCCGTACTCGGCGAGCGCCCGCTCGGAGACCACCAGGGTCGCCGAGGCGCCGTCGCAGATCTGCGAGGCCATCGCCGCGGTCAGTTCCGACCCTTCCAGCAGCACGTCGAGGGAGGCCATCTTCTCCAGGCTCGTCTCCCGCGGGCATTCGTCCACCACGGCCTCCCCCAGCGGCACCGTCTCGGCGTCGAACCGCCCGGCGGCGATCGCGGCACGGGCGCGCTCGTGGCTGCCCAGCGCCCACTGCTCCATCTCGGCTCGGCCGATGCCCCAGCGCTTGGCCATCATGTCGGCGCCGACGAACTGGCTGATCTCGGCGTCGCCGAAACGCTGTGTCCAGCCCTTCGACTCGGCGGTGGGCGTGGTGAATCCGAACTCCCGGCCGGCGATCATGGCCTGGCTGATCGGGATCGCGCTCATGTTCTGCACGCCACCGGCGAGCACCACGTCCTGGGTGCCGCTCATCACGCCCTGCGCCGCGAAGTGGATGGCCTGCTGGCTGGACCCGCACTGGCGGTCGACGGTGGTGCCCGGAACGCCCATCGGCATGCCGGCGGCCAGCCACGCGGTGCGGGCGATGTTGCCCGCCTGGGGGCCGATGGTGTCGACGCAGCCGAAGACCACGTCGTCGACCACCTCGGGGTCGATTCCGGTGCGCTCGACGATCGCGGAGATGACGTGCGCCCCCAGGTCGGCCGGGTGCACCGTGGACAGCGAACCGCCGCGCTTACCGACCGGGGTGCGGATCGCGTCGACGATGTAGGCCTGCGGACTGGACATGAAGAGCTCCTTCGGGGAGGTGAGGAATCGGGCGCGAGTCAGGCGCGCTGGCTGGAGACGGAGACCACTTCGCCGGTCAGGTACGTGGTGTAGTCCGAGGCGAGCATGGCGATGGTGGCGGCGATCTCCCACACCTCGGCGGCGCGGCCGTAGGCCTCGCGGGAGGCCAGCTCGTCGAGCAGCTCGTCGCTGGTGACCTTCGCCAGGAACGGGTGGCGGGCGATCGACGGGGAGACGGCGTTGATGCGCACGCCGTAGTCGGCGGCCTCCACCGCCGAACAGCGGGTCAGCGCCATCACCCCGGCCTTCGCGGCGGCGTAGTGGGCCTGGCCGCGCTGAGCGCGCCAGCCCAGGACCGAGGCGTTGTTGACGATCACTCCACCGTGCGGGGCATCGCGGAAGTACCGCAGCGCGGCGCGGGTGGCGCGGAAGGTGCTGTTGAGCGTGATGTCGAGGACGCGGTCCCACTGCTCGTCGGTCATATCGGCGACGGGCGTCTCCCCGCCCAGTCCGGCGTTGTTGACCAGCAGGTCGATCCGGCCCAGCCGCGCAGCCCCGGCCTCGATCAGCGCGTTCACCTGCTCGGTGTCGGAGACGTCGCAGACGAAGGACTCCACCTGCCGCTCGGGGAACTCCTCGGCCAGCGCCGCGGCGGTCTCGCCCAGGCGCCGCTCGTGGAAGTCCGAGATCAGCACGTCGGCGCCTTCGAGCAGCAGACGGCGCGCGGTCGCGAAACCGATGCCGGTGCCGGCGGCCGCGGTGACGACGGCCTTCCGTCCGGCGAGCAGGTCGTGGCCGCCGATCTCCTCGGGGACGGCGGCGAGCGGCGAAACGGGACGGTCGGAACTCATGCACGAGCCTCTCGGGGAAGGCCGAGCACGCGCTCGGCGATGATGTTGCGCTGCACTTCGTTGGAACCGCCGTAGATGGTGTCGGCGCGGGTGAACAGCAGCAGGCGCTGCCAGTCGTCCAGTTCCACGTGCTCGGGGTCGTAGATGTCGTTGGCGCGGCCCTCGGAGGTCTGGTCGGGCCCCAGCAGCACCGGGGCGCCCAGGACGTCTGCGGCCAGCTGGCCGAGGTCCCGATGCCAGTTGGCCCACAGCAGCTTGGCCACCGAGGCCGCGCCGCTCGCCGAGACGATGTCGCCGGCCAGGGTGCGCCGGGCATTGGCCTCCATCACCATCAGCCCGATCCGAGCCCGGCGGAGTCTGCTCGCGATCTCCGGGTCCTCCACCGCGCCAGTACTTTTCGCCAGGGCCACCAGGTCGTCGAGTTCGCGGGCGAAACCGACCTGCTGGCCGAGTGTGGAGACCCCGCGCTCGAACTGCAGGAGGCCCATCGCGACCTTCCAGCCGTCACCGGGAGCGCCGACGATCAGGCCGGCGTCGGTCACGGCGTCGTCGAAGAAGACCTCGTTGAACTCGCTGGTGCCGGTGATCTGCTGGATCGGCCGGATGGTGACGCCGGGCTGGTCGAGCGGGACCAGCAGGAAGCTGAGCCCGTGATGGCGGGACGACCCCTTCTCGGTCCGGGCGATCACGAAGACCCACTGCGACAGGTGCGCCAGCGACGTCCAGATCTTCTGGCCGTTGATCACCCAGTGGTCGCCGTCGAGCACGGCCGAGGTGCTCACCCCCGCCAGGTCGCTGCCCGCCCCCGGTTCGGAGTACCCCTGCGCCCAGAGTTCGGTGACGCTCACGATGCCGGGCAGGAACCGCTCCTGCTGCTCGGGGGTGCCGTACTCGATCAGGGTCGGCCCGAGAAGTTCCTCACCGAGGTGATTCACCCGCGCGGGGGCGTCGGCCCGCGCATACTCCTGATGGAAGATGATCCGCTGCTCGAGAGTGGCGCCCCGCCCGCCGTGGGCGACCGGCCAGCCCAGACACGTCCAGCCGGCGGCCGCGAGATGGCGATCCCACTCCAGCCGCTCGGCGAAGAACTCGTGTTCGCTGCCCGGTCCGCCGCGGCCGCGCAGGTCGGCGAAGTCCCCGGTCAGATTCTCCGCCAGCCAGTCGCGGACGGCCGCGGTGAACACGGCGGCGGCGTCCGGCGTGGCGGCGGCCCATTCGCCGAGGTCGACGCTGCGATCGGCGAGGTCGATCGCCGGGGCGGGCGAGTGCGTTCGCTGGGTCATGACCGCTAGCTTAACCTACCAAGCATTTGCTAGGTTTTGACCATGTCGCCGACCCCACAGACCACGCCCGCCGCCCTGGAGCGCGCCCGCACGCAGTGGCCGGACCGCCCCGCGGTGCGCGACCACCAGTGGGGCGACGCCGTCGACCTCACCTGGAGTGAGCTCGCCGACGAGGTCGCGACCTTCGCCGGCGCACTGGTCGACCTCGGGGTGGAGCCCGGCGACCGGGTCGCCGTGTGGGCGCCCAACAGCTACCACTGGCCGATCGCCGCTTTGGGCACGCACTGCGCCGGCGCGATCCTGGTGCCGCTGAACACCCGGTACACGGTGAGCGAAGCGCAGGACATCATCGACCGCTCCGGCGCGCTGGTGGTGGTCGCGGCCGGCGAGTTCGCCGGGGTCGACCGGCTCTCGGAGGTCCTCGCCTCCCCGATCGCCGAGAACCGCACGGTGATCGGCATCCCCCTCGCCTCCGCGCCGATCGAGCGCGACGCCCCGTCGTCGATCGAGCGCGACACCCCGTCGCCGATCGAGCCCGACGCCCCGTCGCCGATCGAGCGCAGTCGAGATCACCACGTCATCGCCTGGGACGACTTCGTCGGCGGCGCGACCGACGCCGGGATCGCCGCCGCCCACCGGCGCGCGCAAGCAGTGCGCCCCGACGACCTGAGCGACATCCTGTTCACCTCCGGCACCACCGGCGCCCCGAAAGGGGTCCTCGCCGAGCACCGGCACACCGTCGCCGGTGCGCACGGCTGGGGCGCCAACGGCGGGCTCGGACTCGGCGATCGCTACCTGATGGTGAACCCGTTCTTCCACACTTTCGGCTACAAGGCCGGGATCCTGCCGAGCCTGCTGTTCGGCGCCACGATGCTGCCGCTCGCCGTCTACTCCCCGACTGAGGCGATGAAAGCCGTGGCGGCCGAAGCGATCACGGTCTTCCCGGGAGCGCCGACCATCTTCCAGACCATCCTGGACGATCCCGAACGCACCGGATACGACCTGTCCAGCCTGCGGCTGATCGTCACCGGTGCGACCATCGTTCCCGTCGTGCTGATCGAGCGGCTGCAGTCCGAGCTGGGCGTCGAAACGGTGATCACCGCCTACGGCCAGACCGAGACCAGCGGTTTCATCACCACCTGCCGCCCCGACGACGACGCCCTGACCGTCGCCACCACGTGCGGGCGCGCCTACGAGGGCATGGAGGTCCGCCTCGGCGACAACGACGAAGTCCTGACCCGCGGGGCGATGGTGATGCGCGGCTACCTCGACGATCCCGAGGCGACCGCGGCCACCATCGACGAGGACGGCTGGCTGCACACCGGCGACGTGGGAAGTCTCGACGGCGACGGCAACCTGACGATCACCGACCGCCTCAAGGACATGTACATCTGCGGCGGCTTCAATGTCTATCCCGCCGAGGTGGAGCAGGTGCTCACCCGCGTCCCCGGGATCACCGAGGCCGCGGTGATCGGTGTCGCCGACGAGCGCCTCGGGGAAGTCGGCAAGGCCTATCTGACCAGGCGGGACGGCGTCGCCGTCACCGAGGAGCAGGTCCTCGAGTACGCGAAGGCCCACCTCGCGAACTTCAAGGTCCCGCGCGCCGTCGAGTTCGTCGACACCTTCCCGCGGAACCCCTCCGGAAAGATCCTCAAGCGCGAACTGCGCTGACACGAAATTGCGTGAGGCCGGTCACAAAGCCTCGCCAGCCCGGCCTTGCGAACGCAACTATTAGGTAATGCTAACCAACCTTCAGCGTGCGCAGCCGTGGATGATCGCGGCCTTCCGGATCGTCGTCGGCTTCCTGTTCTTCAGTCACGGGGCGTCCACGCTCTTCGGCTGGTTCATCGCCCCGTACGGCGGGCAGACCGCCGAGATCGGCGCGTGGCCGTCCTGGTGGGCCGGGATCATCGAGTTCGTCGCCGGCCTGGCGATCATGATCGGTTTCGGCACCCGGTTCGCCGCCTTCCTGGGCGCCGGCACCATGGCCGTGGCGTACTTCTGGAAGCACCAGGGCGACGGACTGCTGCCCATCCAGAACGACGGGGACACCGTGGTCCTGCTCTGCTGGTCGCTGCTGCTGCTGGTCTTCCTCGGACCGGGCCGGCTGGCCCTGGCATCGGTGACCGCCGCCGAACGCACCGCCGCCGAACCGGGTGCCGAACGCGAGTCCGTCAACGCCTGACCGGCGAGGGCCGGGAGGGTCAGTCGGCGAGCCCGAGGCCCTCGCCGAGGAAGACTCCACCGACCACCACCAGGATCACCAGGGTGATCGCCGTCATGTGGGCCTCGATCCACCGGCGCGCGTCGCGCAGAGAGTGGTCCACGCGCTCACCGCCGACCACGTAGGCCACGAGCGGGATCAGTGTCCCCAGGCTGGCCAGACCCGCGAAGATCGCCACCAGGACCAGCGCCTCGGCCTGCGGAAGCTCCGCGGCGCCGAACCGCATGCCGGCACTGATGGCCAGCGGGATGTTCTTGATGATGAGGATCCCCTGGGCGAACCCCAGGGCGAAGCAGGCGGCCGACCCCAGATGGTCGACGCGTTCGAACAGACCGGGTTTGCCGGGCTCGTCCTCCCCGAGCACCTCGGTTTCGAGGAGTTGTGTGCCCGGCGGCAGACCGTCGGCGCCCTTCGCAGAGGCGCGCGCTGAGGGACGCTTGATCCACGTCACCAGGGCCAGCACGAAGAAGACCACCGCGAACACCAGGTGCAGGATGTCGATCCCGTCCGCGGTCGCGGCCGGGTCCTCCTCGTCGGCGGTGTCGGTGACCCACATCGCCACGGCGGTGACCACGAAGACGCAGAGGTACCAGCCGCCGGCGAACAGCAGCGCCCGCCGCCGACCGCGTTCACCGAGCAGCAGTACCAGCGCCGTGGTCAGCGCGATCGGACTCAGGGCCAAAGCCATTGCGACGGCGAACGTATCGCCCAATGCACCCCACACGTGATGTCCCTACTCGCTACGCCCGTCCGGGCGTTCCGGCGGAGACGTGTCAATCATGCACCGCCGCCCGGCCCTCGCACAGTCAGTCCCCCACGAAGGTCACTGCATCGTGGGCATCGCGAAGTCGGCGCCCGCGCGCACCCCGGAGGGCCAGCGCGTGGTGACCGTCTTGGTCTTGGTGTAGAACGCGATCGCCGCCGGGCCGTGCTGGTTGAGGTCGCCGAATCCGGACCGCTTCCAGCCGCCGAAGGTGTGATAGGCCACCGGCACCGGGATCGGCACGTTGACGCCCACCATGCCCACGTCCACGCGCGCGGTGAAGTCGCGGGCGGCGTCACCGTCGCGGGTGAAGATCGCGACGCCGTTGCCGTACTCGTGCTCCGACGGCAGCGCGAGGGCCTCCTCGTAGTCCTTCGCCCGCACGATGCACACCACCGGGCCGAAGATCTCGTCGGTGTAGATCGACATGTCGGTGCCGACGTGGTCGAACAGGGTCGGTCCCAGGTAGAAGCCGCCGGCGAGGTCTTCCCCGTCGAAGGAGGCGTCGTCGCTGCCGCGGTCGCGGCCGTCGATCACCAGCTCGGCGCCCTGCTGCACGCCCTGGTCGATGTAGTCGATCACCCGATCGCGGGCGGCGGCGCTGACCAAGGGGCCGTAGTCGGACTGCGGATCGAGCGAGTGGCCCACACGCAGGGCACGGACCCGCTCGGTCAGCTTCTCGCGCAAGGCGTTCGCGGTCTCCTCACCGACCGGCACCGCCACGCTGATGGCCATGCAACGCTCGCCGGCGCTGCCGTAGCCGGCGCCGATCAACGCGTCGACCACCAGGTCCATGTCGGCGTCGGGAAGGATGATCATGTGGTTCTTGGCGCCGCCGAAGCACTGGGAACGCTTTCCGTTCGCCGCGGCGGTGGCGTAGATGTACTGGGCGATGTCGGAGCTCCCGACGAAGCCGAGTGCTTTCACGTCCGGGTGGGCGAGCAGTGCATCCACCGACTCCTTGTCGCCGTGCAGCACCTGCAGCACGCCGTCGGGCAGGCCCGCCTCGGTGAACAGCTCGGCCAGCATCAGCGGCACCGACGGGTCCCGCTCGGAGGGCTTCAGGATGAAGGCGTTACCGCAGGCCAGCGCCGGCCCGATCTTCCACAGCGGAATCATCGCCGGGAAGTTGAACGGCGTGATCCCGGCGACCACCCCCAGCGGCTGGCGCATCGAATGGACGTCGATGCCGGTGCCGGCGCCCTCGGTGAACTCACCCTTGCCCAGGTGCGGGATGCCGATCGAGAACTCGATGACGTCCAGGCCGCGCGCGATGTCGCCCTTCGCATCCGGGAAGGTCTTGCCGTGTTCCAGGGACAGCCGGGTCGCGAGGGCGTCCATGTTCTGGTTCACCAGCTCCACGAAACGCATCAGGACGCGGGCGCGGCGCTGCGGATTCCATGCCGCCCACTCCTTCTGGGCCGCCGACGCGATCTCGACGGCGGCGTCGACCTCGGCGGCGGTCGCCAGCGGGACCTGCGCCTGGACTCTGCCGGTGCTCGGGTCGTAGACGTCGGCGGTGCGCCCGGACGGCAGCACGTCGCCGATGAGTTCGGCGCGGCGTCCGGCGATGTGGTGCGGGATCTGCGTGACCGCTGGGGAGCTGAGGGTGGTCATGGGTTCATCTCTCGATCGTGATGGTTCAGCAGGGCCGGATCAGCGGTGCTGGAAGTCGGGGCGGCGCTTGGCGACGAAGGCGGCCATGCCCTCGGTCTGGTCGTCGGTGGCGAAGGTGGAGTAGAAGAGATTGCGTTCGACGCGAACCCCCTCGGTGAGACCGGATTCGAAAGCCCGGTTGACCGCCTCCTTGGCCAGCCCGGCGGCGATCAGGGACTTGCCGGCGATGTCGGCGGCGATCTCGAGCGCGGTCTGCACGGTGTTCTCGGCGGGGACCACGCGGGAGACCAGACCGAGCCGGTCGGCCTCGTCGGACTTCATCTGCCGCCCGGTGAGGATCAGGTCCATGGCCTTGGCCTTGCCGACCGCCCGGGTCAGCCGCTGCGAGCCGCCGATACCGGGGATCACCCCGAGGTTGATCTCCGGCTGGCCGAAGACGGCGGTGTCGCCGGCGATGATCAGGTCGCACAGCATGGCCAGCTCGCAGCCGCCACCGAGAGCGTAGCCGTTGACCGCGGCGACGGTCGGAGTGCGCAGACCGGCGAGCGCGTCCCAGGCGCCGAAGAACTGTTCGGCCACCACGTCGCTGAAGGTCTTGTCCGCCATCTCCTTGATGTCGGCGCCCGCCGCGAAGGCGCGGTCGGACCCGGTCAGCACGATCGCGCCGATCCCCGGGTCGGCGTCGAAGGCCTGTGCGGCGGCGACCACCTCACCCATCAGCTCGGTGTTCAGCGCGTTCAGCGCCTCCGGGCGGTTCAGGGTGATCACGCCGACCCGGTCGCGCCGGTCGACAGCGATGGTCGAGTACTCGTTCTCAGACACCGGTGGTCTCCTCACTGGGCAGATCTGTTTCGGGTAGGTCAGTGCTGGGGGTAGGTCAGCGCTGGGGGTAGGTCAATTCCAGGCCGGCGGGCAGCGGCGCCAGGAAGGCGGCCGCCTCGTCGCCGGTCAGCTGGTCGAGCCGGCCCGGCTGCCAGGCCGGGTTGCGGTCCTTGTCGATCACCTGGGCGCGGATCCCTTCGGCCAGGTCGGGGTGCGCCACGCAGCGGATCGACGTGCGGTACTCGCGGCGCAGCGCCTCGCGCAGCGACCGCTCGGTCGCGGCCGCGCGCAGCGCGGCCAGCGTCACCGTGAGGGCCGTCGGGGATTTGCCGGCGATGGTCTCGGCGGCCTTCACGGCCTCCGGCCGGCCCGTCGCGCGGCAGTTCTCGACGATCTCGGCCACCGTGTCGGCGGCGAACACCTCGGCGATCCAGTCCCGTTGTGCCGCAAGGGCCGACGGCGGCGGGGTCACCGCGTGCTCGGCGAGTGCCTCGTCGACCGGGCGTTCGGCGAGGGCGGCCCGGAACTCGTCGAGCCGGTCGGCGGGCACGTAATGGTCGGCCAGCCCCAGCGCCATGGCGTCGGCACCGCGCAGGTGTACCGAGGTGAGCGCCGCATAGGTGCCGAGCTGGTCGGGGACCTGCGACAGCAGTCGGGTGCCGCCGACGTCGGGCACCAGCCCGATGCCCACTTCGGGCATCGCCAGGCGGGTGCGGTCGGTGACGATCCGGGTGTTCGCGTGCCCGGAGATGCCCACTCCGCCGCCCATCACGATGCCGTCCATGATCGCCACGTAGGGCTTGGGGTACTCGGCGATGTCCGCGTTCATCCGGTACTCGTCGCGCCAGAAGGCCGCCGACGCACTGTCGGTCACCGCCTCGTCGTCGGCGCCCTGCAGCGCCGCCGCATCCCGGTGGATGGCGACGATGTCCCCGCCGGCGCACAGACCGCGGTCGCCCGCACCGTCGACCACCACGGCGCGCACGCCGGGGTCGACGGCCCATTCGTGCAGGGCCGCGGTCATCAGGGCGACCATCTCGTGGTCGAGCGCGTTGATCGACGCGGGCCGATTCAGCGTGAGCGTGCCGAGACCGCCGCGGACTGCGGCGAGCACCGGTGGCTCCACCTCGTTCGGTCGTGACATGCGAGGCGCTCCTTGCTCGGGGGTCCGGTCGTTCGGGCCGGGTCTGCTGCCCATCGTCGCCGCGCCGGATGCGCCCGGTCAACGGGCAATGCCGCACCCCGGCCCGTGCAGTTCTGCACCCCGATGCCCCCGCAGCGGAGGCGAAGCTGCCTACAATCAACTATCGTGTCCAACCGCCCCGCACCGTCGGTCGATCCGCGCGACGTCCGCGCCGACGACCTGCGATACCTGCTGGCCGTGGCCCGGACCCGCAACCGCAGTTCCGCGGCCGCCGAGCTCGGCGTGGACTCGAGCACCGTGACCCGCCGCATCCGGGCCCTGGAACACGCGCTGGGCACCGCGCTGGTGCGCACCGGCACCGCCGGCTGGGAGCTGACCGAAGCCGGCCGGGCGGTGGCCGAGACCGCCGGACCGATCGACGCCGCCGTCTCCCGGGCGATCGGCGCCGTCGCCGGAGACACCGGACGCACGTTGCGCGGCAACGTCCGCGTCACCGCCCCCGATGCCTTCGGCGCCTACTTCGTCGCCCCGGCCCTGGTGCGCTTGCGCGATCGGCACCCGGACCTGACCGTCGAACTGCTCACCGCGACCCGCGAGCCGAACCTGCATCAGTCGGGCTTCGACGTCGCCGTCACGGTGGGCGCCCCGGCCGGTGGCCGTCTGGTCTCCGAACCGATCAGCGAGTACACCCTGGGGCTGTACGCCACCGAGGAGTACCTGGCGGCCCACGGCGAACCGGCCACCGTCGACGACGTCTCCGCCCACCCGCTGATCTGGTATGTCGACTCGCTGCTGCAGGTGGGCGACCTCGACCTGGACAAGCACCTGCCCGGCGCCGTCCCCCGGCTGATGTCCACCAACGTCTTCGCTCAGCTCGAAGCCACCCGCAGCGGCGGCGGGATCGGGCTGCTGCCCGCCTTCGTCGCCGACCGCCACCGGGAACTGCGCAGGCTTCTGCCCGGCGCCGTAGACGTGCGGCTGGGCTTCGCGCTCGCCGCGCGCCGCGCGCGCCTCACCAGCCCCGCCGTCCAGGCGATCCGGGCCGCGGTGCGGGCCGAGGTGAGCGCCCGCGCCGGGGAACTGCTGCCCGGCCGGCCGATAGGCTGACGCGATGACGGACGAAGCCCCGAGCGGCGATCCCGGCACGCCCCTCGTCGAACTACTCGCCCGCGCCGGCGCCCTCGAGTCGGCCGCACCCTCCGAGCACATCGTCACGCACGCGGCGGTGATCGTCCTGAGCGGTGACCGCGCGTGGAAGATGAAGCGTCCGGTCACCTACCGCTATCTCGACTTCGCCGGCGTCGATCAGCGCCGCAACGCGCTCACCGCCGAGTACCGGCTGAACCGCCGCACCGCACCGGACCTGTATCGCGGAGTGCACGCGATCACCCGGACCGCGGACGGGGTGGAACTCGACGGCCCCGGCGAAACGGTCGACTACGTGCTGGAGATGGCCCGGTTCCCGGCGGACGCCCTCTGCGCCCGCTACGCCGACGACGGCCTGCTCGACGACGCACTGCTGTCCGCCCTCGCCGATCAGGTGGTGCAGTTGCACGCGCAGGCCGAGGTCAGCGCCGACACCGCCGGCGCGGCGCGGCTCCTCGACGTGATCGACGGCAATCTGGGCAGCATGTCGCGCTACCCGAAGATCCTGGATCCTGTCCGGGCCGCCGATCTCACCGAACGTCTTCGGGCGCTGATCGCCCGGCACGCCGACCGGCTGGACGCCCGGGCCCGCGCCGGCCGCGTCCGCCGCGGGCACGGCGATCTGCACCTGCAGAACATCGTGGTGCTGGACGACGTCCCGGTCCCGTTCGACTGCCTGGAGTTCGATCCCGAGCTGGCCACCACCGACGTCCTCTACGACCTCGCCTTCCTGGTGATGGATCTGTGGCAGCGGGGGCGCACCTGCGAGGCGAACCAGATCGTGAACGCCTACCTCGATGCCTCGCCGGACGACGAGGACGGCTACCCGCTGCTGCCCCTCATGCTCAGCGTCCGGGCGACCGTCCGGGCCCACGTGTCCGCCGCGGCCGGGCAGGTGGATCGGGCTCGCGGACACCTGGACCTGGCGCTGGCGGTGATCGATCCGGCCGGCCCGCACACCGTCGCGATCGGCGGGGCCTCGGGGACCGGCAAGTCGACCGTCGCGCGGGCGGTGGCCGACCGGGTCGGCGCCGCCCCGGGCGCCCGGGTGCTGCGCTCGGATGTGCTCCGCAAACGCCTGGCCGGGGTGCCCGTCCTGCAGTCACTGCCCGCTGCGGGCTACACCCGGGCGGCGAGCGCACGGGTGTACGCCGAACTCGAGCGCCTGGCCGCACAGAATCTGGCCGGCGGGATGAGCGTGATCGGCGACGCCGTCTACGGGCGGGCCGCCGAACGCGCCGGACTGCGCCGCGTCGCCGACGCCGCGAACGCCACGTTCACCGGGTTCTGGCTCCACCTTTCGCAGGAGGAGCGGATCGCCCGCATCGCCGGCCGCGGGCCGGATGCGTCCGACGCCGACGCCCGTGTCGCGCGGGCGCAGACCCGTGCCCTGGACGATCCGGGCGAGGACTGGATCGCCGTCGACGCCGCCGGCGATCCCCTCGCGGAGATCCGGGAGCGTCTGCGCGAGCGCTGCGGCCCGGCGGAGCAGTCCTAGTCGACGCGGGGCTTGACCAGCGGGAAGAGCACCGTCTCGCGGATGCCCAGGCCGGTCAGCGCCATCAGCAGTCGGTCGATGCCCATGCCGGTGCCGGTGGTCGGCGGCATCGCGTACTCCATGGCGGTGAGGAAGTCCTCGTCGAGCACCATGGCCTCGTCGTCGCCGGCGGCGGCCAGGCGGGCCTGGTCGACGAACCGCTCGCGCTGGATGATCGGGTCCACCAGTTCGGAGTAGCCGGTGGCCAGTTCGAAGCCGCGGACGTACAGGTCCCACTTCTCCACCACCCCGGGCACGCTGCGGTGCGCGCGCACCAGCGGCGAGGTCTCCACCGGGAAGTCGCGCACGAACACCGGCTGGGTCAGCTTCTCCCCCACCAGGTGCTCCCACAGTTCCTCGACCAGCTTGCCGTGGCCGTAGCCCTTGTCCTCGGGGACCGACAGGCCCACCTCGTCGGCGATGGCCAGCAACTCGTCGACGGTGGTCTGGGCCGGCACGATCTCGCGCCCCAGCGCCTCCGACAGCGACGGGTACATCTCGACGCTCATCCACTCGCCGGACAGGTCGTAGGTGCTGCCGTCGGGCATGGTCGGGGTGAGCGTGCCAAGCGCGCCCATCGCCACCGACTGGACCAGCTCCCGGGTCATCGTCGCGGAGTCGTTGTAGTCGCCGTAGGCCTGGTAGGTCTCCATCATCGCGAACTCGGGCGAATGGGTGGAGTCGGCGCCCTCGTTACGGAAGTTGCGGTTCACCTCGAAGACCCGGTCGATGCCGCCGACCACGCAGCGCTTGAGGAACAGCTCCGGCGCGATACGCAGATACAAGTCCAGGTCGAAGGCGTTGGAGTGGGTGACGAACGGCCTGGCCGCCGCCCCGCCGTGCAGGGTCTGCAGCATCGGCGTCTCCACTTCGAGGAAGCCGCGCTCGGTCATGAAGCGGCGCAGCTCGGCCATCACCTGCACGCGCAGACGGGCCGTCTCCCGGGCCTCCGGGCGCACGATCAGGTCGACGTAGCGCTGCCGGACCCGCGACTCCTCGTTCATCTCCTTGTGGGCGACGGGCAGCGGGCGCAGCGCCTTGGCGGCCATCTCCCACGCGTCCGCCATCACCGACAGTTCCCCGGTGCGCGAGCTGATCACCTCGCCGTGGACGAAGACGATGTCGCCCAGGTCGACGTCGGACTTCCACAGCGCCAGCGACTCTTCGCCGACACCGTTGAAACTGATCATGGCCTGCAGCTGGGTGCCGTCGCCCTCCTGCAGGGTGGCGAAGCACAGTTTGCCCTTGTTGCGCAGAAAGATGACGCGTCCGGCGACGCCGGCCTGCACACCGGTCTCGGTGCCGGCCTCCAGGTCGGGGAACTGCGCTCGGAGCTCGGCGAGGGTGTGCGTGCGAGCGACGCCGACCGGGTAGGCCTCGCGTCCCGCATCCAGGATGCGGTCGCGCTTCTCGCGGCGGATACGCAGCTGCTCGGGGGTCTGGTCGTCGATTTCAGGCGCCTGATCACTCACGAGGTATCAGGTTAGGCGCGTCGCCGGTACTCCCGCCAATCCCGCCGCGCCCGGGACAGGCCCCCGGGTGCGGGCTCAGGCGAAGTAGCGGTGCGCGTCGGAGGTGTCGGCGGTGCCGATGCCGGCCGACCGCAGTGCGCGGTGGCCGCCGACCAGGAACCTGGTGCCGGCGACGCCGCGGGCCTGCAGATGCCACGCCAGCCATTCGGCGTCGTAGCCGTCCTCGGTGACCAACAGCCACCGGGCGTCGTGGGCGGCCGCACGCAGCGCGCCCGGCGCGTGCGGGGTGAGTGCCTCGAGGGCCTCGTCGAGGTCGAGCGCGAGCGCGCCGAGCAGGGCGCCGTGCTCGCGGCGGCCGGCGTCGCCGCGCAGGTCGACCACCCGGACGCCGGCGGCCTGCGCCGCGCGGTACTCGGTGGGCTGCACCGACAGCGGAGCCGGACGGTCGGAAACGACGGTGGTCACGACGGCAGCGGAGGTCGTGGCGGAGGTGGTGGTGACGGGAACGTCGATGGCGAGTGTCATCGGAAAAGAGTCCTCGGGTGGTGAAAGAGCGGGAGGGTTGGGTGAGGGAGCCGACCGCGACAGCGGTTCAGCTCTGACAACACTCCTGACAGCTCTTGATCACGTCGTCGATTGTGCCACAGACCCCGCGCAGGTCCCAGGCCTTTTGCGCAGCGCCGGGTTTAATCCATGTTCCATGTGACACCAGTTACAGTGACCGTCATGTCGGGTTCACCTCATGATCATCGTTCGCGCGCCGGATTCTCCCGCCGCACCTTCCTCGCCGCCGGCGCCGCCGCCGGGGCGATGGCCGCCGGCGCCTCGGCGAGCGGCCTGGTGCGCGCCGAGCCGGGCGCCCTGCAGAGCGCGAACGCGGCGGGTACCACCCTGGCGCAGGTCGCGGTACCGGGGCGGGCACGCAAGGGCGGCTACCGCAAGCTGACGCAGGGCCGCGGTTGGCCACTCTACGTACGGCAGGAACTGGCGCCCGCCCATTCCGGCCGGGACGCCAAACGCACCGCGCTGGCGTCGTTCGTACAGCTGACCGACATCCACGTCACCGATGTGCAGAGCCCGGCACGCTTCGAGTACGTGCACCCGATCCAGGGACCTGCCTACCGCCCGCAGGAGGCGCTGGGCACGCAGGGCGCCGTCGCCCTGGTCAAGCGGATCAACGCGCTGGCCGTCGGCCCGTTCACCGGCCGCCGCTTCGACTGCGTGGTCAGCACCGGCGACAACACCGACAATCACGAGCTCATCGAGCTCACCTGGTTTCAGCGCCTGCTGTCCGGCGGCGAGATCACCCCGAACACCGGTGCGCGCGACCGTTTCGAGGGTGTGCAGGCGCAGGGCTCGGACCTGTACTGGCGGCCCGAACTTGCGTCGCGGGACATCTACAAGGACCGCGGCTTCGTGCAGATCCCCGGTTATCTGCGCGCGGCCATGCGCACCCATCGCAGCCCCGGACTGAACACGCCCTGGTACGCCGTCTTCGGCAACCACGACGACCAGTTCCTCGGCACCGTTCCCAACGGCGTCCTGGACTGGATGTACCTGTCGGGGGTCAAGTTCGATCTGCCCGGCACCGATCCGGCGATCTCCCAGATCGCCGGCGCCATGGCCTCGAATCCGTCCGCGCTGGGACCGCTGCTCGGGCAGTTACGCGTCACCGGCCCGTCGTTTCCGGTGACCCCCGATGCGCGGCGCCGCCCGTTCTCGCCGCAAGAGTTCGTGCGGCGCCACTTCGACCCGGCGATCACCGGGCCCGGTCCGGTCGGCCACGGCTTCTCCGACCCGAACGGCCCCACCTGGTACACCTTCACCATCGCCCCCGGAGTGCGCGGGATCGCGATGAACACCTGCAACAGCCTCGGCATCGCCGACGGCTCGATGGGTGAGAAGCAGCTGCGGTGGATCGAGCGCCAGCTGGTCCGCTACCGCGACGAGTTGGTGCTGGTGTTCAGTCACCACACCTCCGGGACCATGACTGCCGCGTTGCCCAATCCGGAGACCCCGGGCGAACGCCAGTATCTGGGCGACGATCTGGTCGCCGCCCTCAAGCGGCACCCGAACCTGATCGCCTGGGTCAACGGGCACACTCACAAGAACCAGATGATCGCCCACCGCGGCGCCGACCCCAAGCACAGCTTCTGGGAGATCAACACGGCCAGCCACATCGACTTTCCGCAGCTGGCCCGCATCCTGGAGATCACCGATAACGGCGACGGCACGCTGAGCATCTTCACCCCGCTGATCGAAGCCGACAGCGCCTACACCGCCGACGAGGACGACCTGTCGGCCGCCGGTCTGGCCAGCCTGTACCGCGAACTGTCGTACAACGACCTGCACTACGACGCCGAACTGCTCGGCAAGGCGACGGATCGCAACTGCGAGCTGCTGCTGACCCATCCGCTGCGCTGAGCGGCACGCGGGGTGCCGCTCAGTAGCGGACAACCACGTCGGTGACCGCTCGCAGTACCGGGCGGTCGCCGACGGTCAGTTCGGTACTTACGACGACGTCCGCACGACCGCGGTCGTCGGCGATCACGTCGTCGATCCGGGCCCAGCCGGTGAGCACGTCCCCGGGCCGGACCGGGCGCAGGAACTGCACGTCGCGCATACTGCGCCCGGCGACCACCTGCCAGTCCCGATACACGCCGAGCACGGTGAGCCGCTGCAGGACCGCCAGCGTCTGGATACCGCTGGCGATGATGCCGCCGTAGGCGCCGGCGTCGGCGGCCGCCACGTCGGTGTGGAAGTCCTGCGGATCCCACTGGCCGGCGAAGTCCAGGACTTCCTCGAGCGTCAGCCGGTACTCGCCGAACGGGTACACCGTCCCCGCCCGCAGATCGGCCGCGCCGATCCGGCCGGTCATCGGCGCGGCTTCCGGCTGCGCTCGTAGACGCGCCGCAGACCGTCGAGCGCCAGGTGCGGCGCATGGTCGGTGAGGGTGGCGCACTCGCCGAACATCAGCGGAGCCAGGAACCCGGTGGCGACGACGGCGACGTCGGGTGCGTCGAATCCCGGTACCTCGTCGCGGATCCGTTGCACCAGACCGTCCACCTGACCGGCGAAGCCGAACAGGATGCCCGACTGCAGGGCTTCGACGGTGTTCTTGCCGATCACGCTGCGCGGCGGCGCCAGTTCCACCTTCCGCACGGTGACCGTGTGGTCGCTGAGCGCCTCCACGGCCAGATTCACCCCGGGCGCGATGGCGCCGCCCAGGAACTCGCCGGCGGCGGAGACGGCATCCACCACGGTCGCGGTGCCGAAGGCGACGACGACCACGGGCCGGTCCGGGAACATCGCGTGCGCGGCCAGAGCGTTGGCCACCCGGTCGGTGCCGACCTCTTTCGGGTTGTCGACCAGCAGCGGGATGCCGGTGCGGACTCCGGGTTCCAGCAGCACGTGCGGTCCGGCACCGAAATACCGGGGCGCCATCACGCGCATCTCGCGCAGCAGGGACGGGACGGTGGAGAGGGCCGCCACCGCCGTCACCCGCTCGATGTCGTCGCTGAGCAGTCCGCGCAGGGTCAGCGCGAACTCGTCGGCGGTCAGGTGCGGCTGCGTGTGGATGCGCCAGTCGCGCACCAGCGCCGCGTGGTCGCCGGAACCCGCGAACACCCCGAGGTGGATGTTGGTGTTCCCGACGTCGACGGTGAGCAGCATCAGCGCACGGAGTCGGCCAGCTGCCGCGGATCCTTCAGGCCCGAGCCCACGGGCACGTCGGCGGGGTCGGCGGTCAGGGTCACCGGGCGGTTGGTCTCGTCGACGAAGACCACCTTGGGCGCGTACTCGTTCACTTCCTGCTCGTTCAGGATGCCGTAGGCGATGATGATCACCAGGTCGCCCGGATGCACCAGATGGGCGGCGGCGCCGTTGATGCCGATCACCCCGCTGCCGCGTTCACCGGCGATCACGTAGGTCTCCAGCCGGTTGCCGTTGTCGATGTCGACGATCGCGACCTGTTCACCTTCGATCAGCCCGGCGGCGTCGAGGAGGTCGGCGTCGATGGTGACCGAGCCGACGTAGTGCAGGTCGGCCTGCGTCACCGTCGCGCGATGGATCTTGGACGTCATCATGGTTCGGAACATTGGTTAACCCTCTTCTCCCTCGGCCGCACCCTGTGCGAAGAACTCGTCTTGTACGTCGTCGTCGAACGCGCGGCGGACCCCGCCGATGTCGACGCCGACGTTGTCGATCAGGCGCGTATCGCCCATCCGGGCGGCCACCAGCAGCCGCCCGTCTCCCTGTTCCGGAGCCTGCCCCAGCTGGCGGTCGCGCAGCTCCAGATAGTCCACGTCGATCTGCGGTGCGGTCGCCAGCACGCCCTGCGCGGCGGCGAGCGCGGGTTGGGCGCCCCGGTCGGCGGCGTGCGCGCCGGCTAGCAGCGCCGCCGACAGGGTGGTCGCCAGTTCCCGCTGCTCGGCGGTCAGGTAGCGGTTGCGCGAGCTCATCGCCAGGCCGTCGGCCTCGCGTACCGTCGGCACGCCGATGATCTCGACGTCCATGTTCAGGTCGGCCACCATCTGGTTGATCAGGACCAGCTGCTGGTAGTCCTTCTCGCCGAAGTAGGCGGCGTTCGGGGCCGCGATGTTGAGCAGCTTGGCGACGACGGTCAGCATGCCCGAGAAGTGGGTGGGTCGCTGCGCCGCCTCCAGGTCCCGGCCGGCCGGGCCGGGGTGGATGGTGGTCCGCGGACCGTTCGGGTACATCGCCGACACGGTCGGCGCGAAGACCAGCGGCACTCCGAGCTCGGCCAGCGCGGCGCAGTCCTCGTCGAAGGTGCGCGGGTAGGCGTCGAGGTCTTCGCCGGCGCCGAACTGCAGCGGGTTGACGAAGATCGACACGATGACGACGGTGTCGCCGCGGCCCTTGGCACTGCGCACCAGTTGCAGGTGGCCGTCGTGCAGCGCCCCCATGGTGGGCACCAGGGCGACCCGTTTGCCGGTCGCCCGCAGCGCCTTGGCCACCCGGTGGAGGCCGGCCGGGTCGCGATGCACGGTCAGCGCGCCCGGGGTGTACGGGGTCGTCGCGCCGTCGAGGATGGTGGTCACGGCTGCACCTCTGTCGAGTCGAGAAGGTCGGCCGGCGCGCCGGCGGCGGCTGCCGCCCGCGCCGACAGCACACGGTAGCCCAGGGCCACGCCGGGATCGGGCAGCGTCTCCAGGGCGCGGCGGTGGCGTTCGACGGTGGCGCGGTCGCCGCGGGCCACCGGGCCGGTCAGGGCCGACGGGCCGAGGGCCAGGACGTTCTCCAGCGAGGCGCGCACCAGCGGGGCCAGGATCTGCTCGGGCAGACCGGCCGCTCCCCCGTCGACGGTCGCCTGTTCGGCGAGGTGATGCGGGCCGTCGATCGCCGCGGTCAGCGCGCTGACCGCATCGGTGATCAGGGCGATCAGATTGTTGGCGCCGTGTGCGAGGGCCGCGTGGTACAGGGTGCGCTGGGATTCGTCGATCCGCACCGGGGTGCCGCCGATCTCCAGGACCAGGGCGGCGGCGACCGCGTCGCCGAACGGGTCGGCGGTGGTGATCCCGAAGCACGACGACGCCAGGCGCGCCGCGTCCTGGTCGCCGTCGACGAAGGTCATCGCCGGATGCACCGCCAGCACCATCCCGCCGCCCCGGGCGATCGGATCGAGGATGCCGACGCCGTGCGCACCGGCGGTGTGCGCCACGATCTGGCCGGGCCGCCCAGCGGCGGCCACCCGGTCGATCACGGTGGGCAATTCGGTGTCGGGGACGGCCAGCACGATCAATTCGCTCGCGGCGACCACGTCGTCGACGGTGCCCAGACGGGCGGAAGGAAGGCGGCGCTCGGCGCGCTCGCGGGAGGCTTCGGACGGGGCGTGTGCAGCGACCACTCGGTGACCTGCGGCGGCGAGAGCCTCGCCGAGCGCGGTGCCCACGCGGCCGGCCGACACGATGCCGACGTCCAGGCGCGGGGCGGGGGTGGGTGCGTTCACCATCGTCCTCCAAAGCAGTTCCAGTCCCGGCTCCGCCGGGTACCAGACGTACACCGCCACGATAGGCGCGTCGCCGCCCGATCGCTGAAAACTGTGAGCGGCTTCACCCGATGCCGAAACGGGCGCGTTCGGCGGCGGTGAGCGGGAGTGTCGCCGCATCGATCCGCCGGTCGGCGTACTCCGGATCCAGCAGGACCGCCGTCAGGGAACCGTGGTCGCCGCCCAGCACCACCGCGGCCCCGTCGCCGGTGGCGCTGCCGTACCAGCGGCCTGCGCCGGCCGGGCCGATCGGCCTGCCCCACTGCCTCGCCCCGGCCGGGTCGGCCGTGTCCCACACCACCAGGGTCTCGCCGTCGCCGGCGGCGATCAGCCGATCCCCGCCGGCGACGAAGTCGAGGGTGCGGACGGTACCGCCGCGGTCCTGCTGCCGGTCCGCCAGGAGTTCCAGCCCGCCGGCCCCCGCACGCCACAACCGCACCCGGCCGCCGTCGCCGCCGGAGGCGACCACGTCGCCGGCCCAGGCGACCGCGTTCACCCCGCCGGCGGGCGCCGCCGCCGAGACGCCGAGCGCGCGCGGCCGCTCCGGCTGCGAGACGTCCCACAGATTCAGGACGCCGTCGACGCCCGCGGTCACCAGGCGGCGGCCGTCCGGGCTCCAGGCGGCCGAGGTGGCCCAGGTGCCCGCGTCACCGTGTTTGAGCTCCGGGCCCACCCGGGTGGCCGTCCCCGACGGCGCCACCCGCCACAGCTGGAAGGAGTCGTCACGGGCACCGGTCAGCAGCAGGTCGCCGGCCGGGGCGAAGACCGCCCGTTGCTGATCGAGAGTGTCGACGGCGAGCGTGGACGGCGCACCGAATCGCCCGTCGTCCCCCAGCGGCCAGACCGCGACCGTGCGTTCGCCGGTCGCCGCCGCGGCGAGGCGCCCGTCCCCCGACAACGACACCTGGTCGATGCGGGCGCCGCCGGCGGTGCCGGCCGAGGCCAGCAGACGCGGTTCGGCCGGCTGCGTCAGATCCCAGAGCATCAGGGTTCCGCCGGAACCACCGGTCAGCATCCGGTTCCCGCTGATCGCCGGGGCGATCACCCGGCCGGTGTGCCCGGCCAGCACCGTCCCGGGCAGCGTCCAGATCCGCAGGCGGCCGTCGGCACCGGAGGTGACCGCCCGGCGCCCGTCCGGGGTGAACGTGGCCGAGAAGAGGGAACTGGCCGCGCCGTCGAGCGTGGGCCCCAGCTGCACCGGCACCGCGGGCTGGGCGATGCTCCACACGCGCGCGGTGCCGTCCAGCGAGGCCGAGATCAACCGGCGCCCGTCCGGACTGAAGCCGACCGACCACACCGGCGCGGTGTGGGCGGTCATCGGAATGCCGAGCGGCACCGGAGCGGCCGGATCGCCGACGTCCCAGAGCGCGACGGTGGTGTCGTCGGAGCCGGTTGCGAGCACGCGGCTGTCGGCGCGGAAGTCGAGGGCGTGCACGGTGTCGCGGTAGCCGGTGATCACCCCGCGCGGGGCGTACGTGGTTCCGTCCCACAGCCGGGTGACGCGATCGCCGCCGCCGGAGGCGATCAGGGCGCCGTCCGGGCTCCAGGCGACGGTCCGCACATCCTTGGTGTGGCCGGCCAGTTCGGCCAGCTGAACCCCGTTCGCCGCATCCCAGATCCGGACTGTGCCGTCCATTCCCGCGGTGGCGACGCGGTCGCCGCGCCCCCAGGCCGCGTAGACCACCCGGCCACGGTGCCCCCGCAGCACCACCGGCTCGCCGCCCGCGCCGGGATCTCGCCAGATGCGGGCGGTCCCGTCGTCGGAGGTGGTGGCCAGCCGGGTGCCGTCGGGCGACCACGCGACCGCGGTGACGAAGCTGTCGTGCCCGCGCAGCACCACGGGCGCGTCGCCGGGCAGGTCGATGTTCCAGATCCGGGCGGCACCGTCCGAACCGGTCCCGGCCACCCGCCGCCCGTTCGGACTCACATCGACGGTGTACACGGCGCCGGTGCCGGTCTCGAGCGGAATCGCGAGCGGCAGATTGCCGGTCGCCACCAGCCGCGACCGGTTGACGTCCGAGGGGTCGAGTTCCTCCGCGAGCTGGGTGAGCCGCGCAGACATGGTCGGATCGGAGTCCCGCAGCCGATCGGCGTCGGCGTTGAGGCGACCCAACTCGGCGGCCGTGCGCTGGCCCACGGCCTCGCTGCGCGCCTGGTAGGCGATCACCGCAAGGGCCAGCCCGAGGACGGTGGTGAGCACCAGCGCCAGCACGGAGGCCCGCCGCAGGCGGCTCGCGCGGCGCTCGGTCTGCTCGGCGGCGGCCACGAACGCGGCCGCATCCGCGGAGACCTCCCCGGTGCGTGCGGCGTGGCGGGCCCGTTCCAGCGTCGATCCGCGCAGCAGCAAGCTGCGGTCCCGGCCGGACCGAGACCACGCCTCCGCGGAGGTCTCCAGACGCTGCCGGGCCAGCAGGTCGCCGCGGTTCTCGTCGATCCACCCGCGCAGCCGGCCCCAGGACCGCATGACGATCTCGTGGGTGAACGACACCCGCTCGTCGCCGTCGACCACCACCAGCCGCGCACCCAGCAACGCCTGCAGGGCGGCGCCGCGGGCGCGGGCACCGCGGGCGTCGCCGGCCAGCAGAGCGGCCCGGGACCGCACCATGCGGGTGTCGCGGCCGGTGTCGTCCAGATGGACCAGGCGCAGCAGCAGGCGTTTGGTCTCGTCCCGCACGTCCGGGGCGAGACCGGCCCACATCTGCTCGGCCGTGTCGCCGAGACCGCCGAAGACCCCGCCCGACTCGGTGTAGGCGCGCAGCGTCAGCCGGTTGCCGGTGCGATGCCCCCAGAGCGTCGCGAGGGAGTGGTTCAGCAGCGGCAGCGCCCCGGCGTCGTAGTCCTCCATGCGCGGGCCGCAGAATTCGCCGAGCACCCGCTCGGCGAGACCGGGGTCGAGCTTGACCCCGACGGCGGCCGCCGGGCGGGTGATGACCTCCTCCAGTGCGGCGCGCCGCATGGGGCCCAGCAGGTGGGTCCGTTCGTTCATCGCGTCCAGCAGCTGCGGATAGGCGACCCATTCGCCGATGAAGTCCGCGCGCAGCCCCATCAGGATCACGATCGGCGATCGGGACCGCTGCGTGGTCAGCGCAGTGAGCGCGTCGAGGAACGCCGCCGTCACCGCGTCCTCGGCGACGGTGAACAGTTCCTCGGCCTGGTCGACGATGATCACCTGCGGCCCACCCTGCTCGTCGGCGGTGCGCGCCAGGACGCGCTCGAGTTCGTTCTCCGGATCCGGTCCCGGCGTCATGGACTCGACCGCGATGCCGCTGCGGACCAGCGTGGGCCGAACCCCGGCGGCCAGCAGCGAGGACTTGCCGGAGCCGGACACTCCGACCAGCGCCACCAGCCCGCCACCAGCGGCGACGGCGTCGTCGATCATCGCGGTGATGGCGGCGATCTCAGCGTCTCGGCCGAAGAAGCAGGCGGCAGTGTCCGGGCCGTACGAGGCGAGTCCCGGATAGGGGTTGGCCACGTCGCCGGCGGCCTCGTCGAGGCGGGCCTGGCGCCACAGCGCCTCCCACTGCTCCAAGTGGGTGGGGATGCCGTCGAGGGCGTCCCGGCTCCGGGCCCGGTCCAGCAGTTCGGCGACGGTGAACAGCAGCACCCCCTCGAACTCCCGGGGCAGGTGTTTGCCGTTGCGCCAATCGCTCAGGCGCGCGACGAGACTGCGTTTGACGGTGAGCCCGGCGGGGCGGCCGCGGGCGGCGACGGCCTCGCTGACCGATTTGAGGGTCGGATCGCCCGCGGCGGCCCAGAGCCGCCGGAGCTGAGTGGAGAACGTCATCGCCTAGCCTGCCGCGCCGAGAGCCCGTCCCCCGACGGTCGGGCTCGCACGGCGTCAGCCTACGGCGCAGTCTGTGCCCGCGCCTACGGCTCAGGCCGTGGGAGAGTCGCAGATCACGTCGACTCACCCACGGCGCTGCCGGGGGTGAACCTCCCGGCGACGGGTGCCCCGCCCCGACCGCGGGGCGCCCATCGCCGGAGAGGACCGGTGACGCCGAAGCGTCAGATCTTGGTGGTCTTGCCGTAGGCGTAGTACACGTACACACCGGTGTCGGTGCGCACGGAGATCTTCGCGAAGGGGCGCACCGAGATCGGGCCCACCGCATTCGTCACGTGCAGGTTGACGCCCGACAGCACGATGTCGGCGACCGGCTTGGTCAGCGCGATCTCGGCCAGCTCCACCGTGGTGATCTTGCCCGCGCCGACCTCGAACTCCAGGTCCGCGGCCGGAATGACGGTGGCCGCGGCGCCCACGTCGGCGCCGACCTCCCCCAGGGACAGTCCACCGCCGGTGCCGGAGATGCTCGCATCCGGCGCGAACTTGGCGTTCAGGCCGCTCGACAGCTTCAGGTCCGGGGTGTGGGCGGTCACTTTGACCCCGCCCGGCGCCACCGACACGGGGTAGCCGATTTGGTAGCCCAGCTCCAGGGTGGCCTTCACCTTCTTGTCGCCGATTCCGGTGATGGCGGCGCGCACGTTGGACGACAACAGGGCCTCACCCGAGGTGAGCGATGAGTCCAGCGGTGCGATCTTGCGGACCGACTGCTGCGCCGCCGACAGTTCGATCGCCAGACCTTCGCGGGTCTGGTGGGTGGCCGCCGCGGCGGTGCCGGCGAAGAGGCCGGACAGGGACAGCACGCCGAGGACGGCGGCCAGAACGGTGAGACGGTGCTTCACGATGAGCTCCTGGAAGTCGGTGATACGTGCAGTATGTGCGGCACCTCGCTGTGCCCGGGATTGTTGTGCCCGTCGATCACGCTATGGACAAGCGCGCCTGCCCAAATGCCTTCCCGCGATGAATACGCAGGTCAGAGCGATGAAGGAGAATTCCGGTCCGGAATTTTCGGACCGGTCCATCCGGCCTCGGCCCTCGAGACAGGGCCGTCGCGCCCTCCACAGGACGCCTCTGACGGCTCTGGCGGCCCTGGCGGCGGCAGAGGCACGGCGGTGGCCCGCGCCACCTGCTCCGGGCACGACGACTCTGCACGCTGCGCGCGCTGCGCGGGATCGGCAGACCGCCGCCGCAGAGCATCGGCGACTGTCGAGATCACGATCTGTTCCGGATATTCCGGTCCGGAATGGACACCGGGTGAACTCCCCGATGAGGCCGGTCAGTCGCGACCGGTCAGTCGCGGCGCCGGCGACCGCCGGTGTCTTCGCCGCGGCTCTGCCGCAGCCGGTCCAGCAGCTCCGAGGCCGGCTGGCCGGCAGTGTGGGCACCGGGCTCGTCGTTGGCCGCGGCACGGCGGCCCCGCTGCGGCATCGCCGGCACCTCGGGCACCGGGGGCACGGGCGGCTGATAGGCGGCCGCGTCGTACGCCTGCTGGGGCGGGACCTCCTCGGCGTACTCGACCGCGGTGTACTCGGTCGAGGTGTATTCGTACCGCGAGGCGGTGTAGTCGGCGTGCGGCTGCGCGGGAATGACGCTGGTGTACTCGGCCTGCTGGTAGTCGGCCTGCTGGTAGTCGGCCTGCTGGTACTGGGGCTGGGCGTAATCCTGCCGGGCGTACTCGTGCCGGGCGTACTCGTGCTGGGCGTACTCGTACTGGTCGCCGCTGTCCGCCGGCTCGGCGTCGTCGTAGTCGACCGTCTCCTCGTCGGTGACCACCGGAATGATCTCGGTCATCTCCACGTCGGACGGTGCGGCGGCAGCAGACTCGTAGGCGGCCGACTCGTACGGAGCCGACTCGACGGGAACGGAGTCGACGGGATCGGGGGCGTGCCGACCCGGGTCGGCGGGCGGTGCCGTGGAAGCGAAGTCCAGGTTGGCGGCGACGCGATCGTCGGTCGCGTCGGCGAAACTGCGGCCGGTCAGCCCCGAACCGAGCTCGCGGCGGCGTTCCGGACGCAGCGCCAGCGGCACCTCGGGCAGCGGATTGCCGAGCACCTGCTCCAGGCTGGCCCGCAGGGCGAGCACCTGTGCTTTGAGTTCTTCGAACTCTTCGTTGGTCTCTTCGGCCAGTTCGTGCCGGATCGCGGTCTCCACGTCCGACTCGTACTGGCGCCGGGCGGCGATCTCCCGCTCCAACTGCAGCTCGTACACCAGGCGCAGGTCACGGCTGCGGTTCTCGGCCACATCGGCCTGGCGCCGGTACTTGGTCACCAGCACCGCCCCGATCACCGCGGCCCACAGTGCCGCGATCACCGCGAGGGAGGCGGTGATCGAGATGTCGTTGCCGAACACCATCAGCAGGCTCGCGATCAGCGCGAGCACGATGAACAGGCCGAGCAGCCATTGCGCGACCCCGCCCGGGGTGCCGGCGGCGGCCTTGGCGGCGGAATCCGGCTGTGCCGCCTGCGCGGCGTCGCCGCCCGGCGTTGCGGCCGGCTGGGTGGCGCCGCGTCGCGGAGGTCGACGGGCGGCCCGGGGTGCGCTGTCTGTGCTGGCCATATCGGCCAACTTACCTGCCGGGGTGTCCCGCACCGGGCAGCGGCTGCGGAGAGTCGCCTCAGACGGGGTGCGGAGTGGTGTCCGGGGAGTCCCCCGTGGGGTCGTCGGGGGCACGGCAGCAGTACTCCAGCCACAGTGCGGCGGCGACCAGCAGCAGCCCGCCGATCACCCCGACCACCGCGGCCGGCATGTCTGCCGCCGCCACGTCCACGTGCCGGCGGCTGACCAGGAAGATCAGCAGCCCGATCCACCCGCCGAAGGCGATCGCCCCCAGAATGGCCGAGGCCTTGGCCAGGGCCAGCGATCGGGCGACGTTGATCGGATGCAGCTGCCCGTGCGCCGGTCCCACGTGGCCGCCGGTCACCCGGGCGCGCACCAGGAAGCCGATCAGCACCTCGAGCGCGGCCAGCAGGTACAGCGTCAAGCTCGCCGGCCACGGCAGAGAGGGGAACATCCCGTAGTAGTAGCGTGCCAGCACCCACAGCAGCACCCCCGCGACCAGGGCGACCGCCGCCATGTCCCGGACCCGGGTGGGACCGAGCTTGTGGTCGTCGTCGCCGGACGGACTCGGTGGGCGCTCCCCGCGCGGCTCGGCGGTCATCGGGTCTGCTCCGCGTCACGCCGCACCCCGGCGCGTTCGGTGGCGGGCAGCGCCTCGAGCAGCTCGGCGACGGGCCGCTCACCACCCGGCGTCCACAGGCGGGCGTCCGGATCGGCTTCCAGCCACGGCGCCAGCACGAACGCCCGCTCGGCGGCCCGGGGATGGGGCAACGTCAACTCGGGGTCGTCCGAACGCACCGCGGCGCCGTCGACCTCGACCGAGATCACGTCGACGTCCAGCGTCCGCGGCCCCCAGCGCACCTGGCGCACCCGGTCGGCGGCACGCTCGCACTCCCGGCAGAACGCCAGCCACTCGCGGGGCGACCACTCGCTGTCGGCGATGATCGTCCGGTTGACGAAGTCGTCCTGCTCCACTCCGCCCCAGGGGGCGGTCACGTACACGCCGGAGACGGCGACCACGCGGTCGCCCAGGGCCTCGACCACCTCGGCCAGTCGGGCCCGGCTGTCGCCCAGATTGGAGCCGGCGGACAGGACGGCGCGGCTGGTCATCGTCCCGGCCTGCCGGGCATGGTCGTCGCCGACCGCCGGGTGACGACGGCGACGTCGTCGAAGGCCAGCGGGATCGGTGCCGACGGCTTGTGCACGGTCACCTCGCAGGCGGCGATGCGCTCGTCGGCCATGATCTCGTCGGCGATCTGCGCCCCCACCGTCTCGATCAGGTTCCGCGGCTCGCCGGCGACGATGTCGTGCGCCAGCTGCGCGAGAGCGCCGTAGTCGACGGTGTCGGTCAGTTCGTCGCTGACCGCCGCCGGCCGCAGATCCAGCCAGAGAGTGACGTCGATCAGGAAGTCCTGACCGTCGCGGCGCTCGTGATCGAAGACGCCGTGCCGGCCCCGCACCCGCAGGCCGCGCAGTTCGATCCGGTCAGCCATGTCGTGCCCCTCTCGGTCCGCCCGCGCGCCAGGCCGCGGCCACGGCCACGGCGTCGCGGTTCGCGGCGACGTCGTGCACCCGCACACCCCACGCCCCGCCCGCCGCGGCCAGCGCCGAGATGGCGGAGGTCGCGACGTCGCGGCCCGCCGGCGACCGGTCGGCGCCGTCCCGGGCCAGCAGTGCACCCAGGAACCGTTTGCGGGAGGCCCCGATCAGCACCGGGAATCCCAGTCCGACCAGCGTCGGCAACGCGTGCAGCAGAGTCCAGTTGTGGCCGGCGGTCTTGGCGAACCCCAGGCCCGGATCCAGGATGATCCGGTCCGGATCCACTCCGGCGGCCACCGCCGCGTCCACCTGGCCCAGCAACTCGCCGGAGACCTCGGCCACCACATCGCGGTAGCCGCCGGCCTCCTCCCGCCGGTGGGTGAAGTGGCGGTCGCCCTCGGCCGCACCGTTCGACGGCCGCCAATGCATGAGGATCCACGGCAGGCTCGCCTCGGCCACCACCCGGCCCATGTCGGGGTCGGCGCGGCCGCCGGAGACGTCGTTGACGTAGGAGGCGCCGGCCTCGATGGCCGCGGCGGCGACCGCGGCGCGCATGGTGTCCACCGACACCACCACCCCGTCGGCGGTCAGCGCCTGCACCACCGGCACCACGCGAGCGGCTTCGACCTCCGGGTCGACGCGATCGGCGCCCGGCCGGGTGGATTCACCGCCGACGTCGACGATGTCGGCTCCCTGCTCGGCGAGCAGACGGCCGTGCGCGATCGCCGCGCTGGGATCGAGGTAGCGGCCGCCGTCGGAGAAGGAGTCCGCGGTGACGTTGAGGACTCCCATGACCCGGGTGGCCGAGCCGGGGTCCGGGCGGTCGGTCATCAGCGGGTGATCAGGTCGAGAGCTTCACCGCGCGAGACCGCACTGGTCTGGAAGATTCCCCGCACCGCCGACGTGGTGGTGCTGGCACCCGGCTTCCGGATCCCCCGCATGGCCATGCACAGGTGCTCGGCCTCGATCACCACGATCACGCCGCGCGGTTGCAGGCGCCGCATCAGGGCGTCCGCGATCTGGGTGGTGAGACGTTCCTGCACCTGCGGGCGGCGGGCGTACAAGTCCACCAGTCGCGCCAGCTTGCTCAGGCCGGTGACCTGGCCGCTGTCGCCGGGGATGTAGCCCACGTGCGCGACGCCGTGGAACGAGACCAGGTGGTGCTCGCACGTGGAGTACAGCGGGATGTCCTTGACCAGGACCAGCTCGCCGTGGTCTTCGTCGAAGACGGTCGCCAGGACGTCACTGGGGTCGGTGTACAGACCGCCGAACATCTCCCGGTAGGCCCGGGCGACGCGTTCGGGGGTGCGGCGCAGCCCCTCCCGGTCGGGATCCTCGCCGACGGCGAGGAGCAGTTCACGTACGGCGGCTTCGGCGCGCGTTTGGTCGAACTTCCGGCCGTCCGCGGTGACCAGCGGCTCGTCGTCGCTCATGGTGATGCGTTTCCTTCCCGGGGTGCAGCAGATGCAGCGAACGTCAGTTGTTGCGGGGATCGTCGGCCGGCGGCCAGCCCGGGGCCTGCCAGTCGCGCGGGGCACCGTAGTCCGGCCACGTGCCCCCGGGATGCTGTCCGGGCTGGGGCTGACCCGGCTGGGCCTGTCCGGGCTGGGGCTGTCCGGGATACGACTGTCCGGGGTGCCCGTTCGGCTGGGCGCCGTACGGCCGGTCCGGTTGCGGCTGACCGTTGGTCCCCGGGTACGGGGCCGGCTGTCCCGGTGCCCGGCCGCTCAGGTCCGGGTACTGCTGCGCCGGCCGGTGCCCGGTGGTCGGGCCCGGCGCCGGGGCCGGCTGGCCGTACTGCGACGGGAACGGAGGCTGCTGCGGCGGCACGGTGACCGGCTCCGGCTGCGGCTCCGGGGGCCACGGCTCGCCGCGCTCGGCGGCGAGCTCGGCCGGTGTCTTGATCGGCGGCTTGGTGCTGGGGGTCCGCTGGCCGAATTCGCTGAACTCGGTCATCCGCGACCGCTTCTGCACGCCGTCCAGGATCTGCTCCAGGTCCTTGCGGACCAGCGTCTCCTTCTCCAGCAGCGCACCGGCCAGATCGTCGAGCTTGTCGCGGTAGTGGTCCAGGATCGCCCAGGCCTCGGTGTGCGAGACCTCGATCAGGCGGCGGACCTCCTCGTCGATCTCGGCCGCGACGCCCGCCGAGTATTCGGGGGTGCCGCCGCCCATGCCGCGTCCCATGAAGGGGTCGCCCTGCTCGTGGCCGTAGCGGACCGCTCCCAGGCGGCCGCTCATGCCGTATTCGGTGACCATGGCGCGCGCGATCTTGGTGGCCTGGTCGATGTCGGAGCTGGCACCGGTGGTGGGCTCATGGAAGACCAGTTCCTCGGCCGCCCGGCCCCCCATCGCCATCACCAGGCGCGCGACCATCTCCGACCGGGTCATCAGGTCCTTGTCCTGCTCGGGGACCGCCAGCGCATGACCGCCGGTGCGGCCGCGCGCCAGGATGGTGACCTTGTAGATCGGATCCAGGTCGGGCATCGCCCACGCGGCCAGCGTGTGACCGGCCTCGTGATAGGCCACGACCTTCTTCTCGTGCTCGCTGATCACGCGGCTCTTGCGGCGCGGGCCGCCCACGACGCGGTCGACCGCCTCTTCGAGGGTCTCGTCGGTGATGACGTGCTTGTTCTCGCGCGCGGTGAGCAGCGCCGCCTCGTTGATGACGTTGGCCAGGTCGGCGCCGGACATGCCGGGGGTGCGCTTGGCAAGACCGTCCAGGTCGGCGCCGTCGGCGATCGGCTTGCCCTTGGCGTGGACGGCCAGAATGGCGCGCCGGCCGGCGATGTCGGGGTTGCCGACCGGGATCTGCCGGTCGAAACGGCCCGGGCGCAGCAGTGCCGGGTCCAGGATGTCGGGGCGGTTGGTCGCCGCCATCACGATCACGCCGGAGCGCTCGCCGAAGCCGTCCATCTCCACCAGCAGCTGGTTCAGCGTCTGCTCGCGCTCGTCGTGACCGCCGCCCATGCCGGCGCCGCGCTGGCGGCCGACCGCGTCGATCTCGTCGACGAAGATGATGCAGGGGCTGTTCTCTTTGGCCTGCTCGAACAGATCGCGCACCCGGGAGGCGCCGACGCCGACGAACATCTCGACGAAGTCCGACCCGGAGATGGTGTAGAACGGCACGCCGGCCTCACCGGCCACCGCCCGCGCCAGCAGCGTCTTACCGGTGCCGGGCGGGCCGTACAGCAGCACACCCTTGGGGATCTTGGCGCCCAGTGCTTGGTAGCGGGCCGGGTTCTGCAGGAAGTCGCGGATCTCGTCGAGTTCCTCGACGGCCTCGTCCGCACCGGCCACATCGGCGAACGTGGTCTTGGGCATGTCCTTGGTGAGCTGCTTGGCCTTCGACTTGCCGAAGCCCATGACACCGCCGCGGCCGCCGCCCTGCATGCGGCTCATGACGAAGAAGAACAGACCGAACAGGATCACCATCGGCAGCACGAAGATCAGCAGCGACTGCCAGATCCCCGAGTCCTTGGTGATGTTGGTCTGGTACGGCGCACCGGTGGTGGTGGCGGCCTGGAAGACGCGCGCGGACACCCCGGACGGGTACTGCGACTCGATCTTGGTGACGTCCTCGCCGTCGACCGGAATCGGATCCTTCAGCGTGATCCGCAGGCGCTGCTCTTTGTCGTCGATCTGGATCGACTCGGTGTTCTTGATGTTCAGCTGAGTCATCGCGACCGAGGTGTCGACGCCGGTGTACTCGCTGTCGTCGGAGCGCAGCGCTGAAAAGCCCCACAGGGCGAAGATGATCACGGCCACGATGGCCAGATTCCGGTAGAGCTTCTTTCGGTCCATACTGGTACGCGTGGGTCTGCGCGCCCCGCACCCGGGCGGGGCGTGCGCGGACCCTTGTCCTTCCCGTCTTACTCGCTATACGAGGCTACCTTTCAACGCCCCGGGACCTTGACTTTGTTCCCGCAGGGCGTAACGCCGCGCCCGCGCCGACGGTTCAGTCGGAGTAGACGGACGGGTCCAGGCGGCCGATGAACGGCAGATCCCGGTAGCGCTCGTTGCAGTCCAGGCCGTAACCCACCACGAACTCGTTCTCGATGTCGAAGCCCACGTCGTAGACCTTCACCGGCAGCTTCACCGCCTTCGGCTTGCGCAGCAGGGTCACCACCTCAAGCGACCGCGGCGAGCGTGTGGCCAGGTTCTTCATCAACCACGACAGGGTGAGGCCGGAGTCGATGATGTCCTCGACGATCAGCACGTCCCGGCCGGCGATGTCGCGATCGAGGTCTTTGAGGATCCGCACCACACCCGACGACGACGTCGACGAGCCGTAGCTGCTGACCGCCATGAACTCCATCTGATTGGGGACCGGCAGGGCGCGCGCCAGGTCGGTCATGAACATGACCGCACCTTTGAGCACCCCCACCAGCAGCAGGTCGTCCGGCGCATCCCGGTAACGCTCGGCGATCGCCTGCGCCATCTCGGCCGTGCGTTCGGCGATCTGATCTTCGGTGATCAGAATCGTTTCGATGTCGTCTTCCGCGTAACCGTGCGCCACGTCTTCCAGCATCGCACAAGCGCCGGTGCCTGCGCGATGGGCCCCGGGTTACCGGGCCAGTCGCCGCAGGACGAGGATCCCGGCCGCCTCGCGCACCACGGCCAGCCGGTCGTCGGTGTCGCCGCCGACGGCGACCGGCCCCTGCCCCCGCCAGTCGGTGACCAGGGCGTCGACGGCGCCGATCACCCGGGAGGCAGGCGCCGGCGCCCCCGCGGCGACGAGCCAGCGGCGCAGGACCCGGGTGCGCAGCGCGGCGGGGGCCGCGGCCAGCGGTACCACGGCCAGCCCGTCGGGCACGGTCGCGGTCTCCGCCAGTTCGGCGGACATCGCGTCCAGCGCGTCGGCGTCGGCCCGGATCTGGTCCGCGGTCCGGGCGAGGGCCTCGGCGGCGCCGCCGAGGATGTCGTCGAGCAGGGGCAGCGCCTCGTGCCGCAGCCGGACCCGAGTGAAGCGGGGGTCGTCGTTGTGCGGGTCATCCCACCAGGTCAGCCCCCAATCGATGCAGGCCTGACGGGTCTGTGCGCGGCGCACCCGCAGAAGCGGGCGCCCCCACGGCGGCGTCCAGGCCGCCATCGCGGCCAGTGAGCGCGCACCGGAGCCGCGGCCCAGACCGAGCAGCACCGTCTCGGCCTGGTCGTCGAGCGTGTGGCCGAGCAGCACCGGCCGGTTTCCCGCCGCCGCGCGCAGCGCCGCCCGGCGGGCGGTGCGGGCGGCGGCTTCCGGACCGCCGCCGCCGGTGACGTCGACCGGGAGGAGCTGCGCCTGCGCGCCGAGTTCGCGCGCGGTGGCCGCGGCGCGCTCGGCCACGTCGGCGGACCCGGCCTGCAGGCGGTGGTCGACCACCAGCGCGGTCACCTGCAGTCCGGCGCGCACCGCGGCCGCGGTCAGGGCCAGCGAGTCCGCGCCGCCGGACAGGCCAACGCACACCGCCGGACCGGACAGCCGGGTGCTCGCGAATCCGCGCACCGCGCCGATCAGTTCCTGCTGGGCGCGGGATCGTCCGCTCAGAGCACCCGGGCGATCCACTGGTCCGGTTCGCCGATCTCGGCCATCGTCGGCATCGTCTCCGGCGAGGTCCACACGGTGTTGAAAGCGGCCATCCCCACCTGCCCGACCACGGCGTCGACGAAGGCCTTGCCCCGCACGTACTGCGCCAACTTGGCGTCCATCCCGATGAGCGCCCGGATCAGCCGCTGGATCGGGTTCTGCGGGCGCTGGCGGCGGGCGTCGAAGGCTTGGCGGATCGCGGCGACGGTCGGTACCTGCGCCGGTCCGACCGCATCCATCACGTGATCGGCGTGGCCCTCCAGAAGAGTGCCAAGCACCATGACGCGCTCGAAGGCGTCGTACTGCTCGGGGGTCTGCAGCAGCTGCATCACGCCGAGCATGCCCTTCTCCCGCGGCCGTCCGCTGCGCAGCGATTCGGTCAGCCGGCTCACCAGGTCGTTCATCGATTCACCGGCGTCGCCGGAGAGCACCCCCACATTGGACTGCATGTACCCGGCCAGCCACGGGTTGGCCGAGAACTGCACCCGGTGCGTCACCTCGTGGAGGCATACCCACAGGCGGAAGTCCGCGGGCACGGCGCGAAGCTGCCGTTCGACGGCGATGATGTTGGGCGCCACCAGCATCAGGACGCCGGGCTCACCGGTCTCCGGGTCCGGCGAGAACGGGTCGTACTGGCCGAGTATCGCGCTGGACAGGAAGGCCAGCAGACCGGCGGCCTGCGCCCCGGCGACCTTTCCGACCACACCGCCGCCGCTGCTTGCGGCGTTCTCGCCGAGCATCGCGGGCATCGAGGTGGCCGCGGCATCGATCCACCCGGACCGGTCCAGGATCCGCGCGGTCGGCACCGGCAGCCCGTCGGCCAGCCCGGTCACCTCCCGGACCGGCGCTTCGGCGCGCACCGCGGCGTCGGCGAGTTCGGCGCGGGCCTGCGCCATCGTGTACCGCGTGACGCGGGGGCCGGGCCGGGCGATCTTCCGGCCGAGCGAGGCGGCCAGTCCCCAGTCGATGTTGGTGGCCGGCCCGCTGTCGTGGTCCGCCGTCTCGGCGGCCTGATCGGGGGCTGGGTGGCCGCCGGCTGTCTGGTCGGCTGAGGTGTGGTCGGCAGTGGTCACGGTGTCTGCTCCTGAAGTGGCGTCGTCGGTGTCCTCCACGGCAGCGTCATCCACGGCAGCCGCATTCCCGCAGCGCCCCGGCCAGCTCGTCGAGGGCCGGGCGCGCATCGGCCGGCGAGGTACCGCCCGACATGAAGGCGAAGGTCAGGACGCGACCCTCGACGGTCTGCACGATGCCGGTCAGCGAGCTGACACCGGTCAGCGTGCCGGTCTTGGCGCGCACCCATCCGGCGCCGGGGTTCTTCCCCGGCGGGAAGCGCTCGGCCAGGGTGCCCGTGCCGCCGGCGACGGGGAAGGTGTCGAGCATCGGGCGCAGCTGCGGACGGCTGTCGCCGGCAGCGGCCGACACCAGCTGGTCCAGCAGCCGGGCGGGCACGCGATCGGCACCGGAGAGTCCCGAGGAATCCCGCAGGACCACGCCGCTGACGTTGAATCCCTTCTCCCGCAACACCTTCACCACCGCTTCTGCGCCGCCGTTGATGGTGGCGGGACCGCCGATCGCCACCGACAGCTCGATGGCCAGGGTCTCGGCCAGGATGTTGTCGCTCAGCCGCATCATGTCGCCGACCCGGGTGCTCAGCGGGGCCGACTCCACCGATGCCAACACGCGGGCGCCGGACGCGGGCGCGGCCTCGGTCACCGGGCCGTTCAGACCGAGCGCCGAGGCGAGGGCGCGGCCGGCATCCTCCGGCGAACTGTCGGACCGCGGGGAGTACTCGTCGAGCGGGTCGGTGCGGGCGCCGTCGACCATCAGCGAGGTGATCGGCGCGATGTCGCCGCCCTCGATGTCGTCGGTGTCCCAGGTCCGCTCCATGTCCGGGCCGTCGATCGAGCTGGGCGCCACCGCCACCGAGGTGACCGGCACCCCGCTGCGCTTGATCTGGTCGGCCAGATCGATGATCCGCGGGGCGTCGGTGTAGAAGGTGTCGTCGTCGGCCGCCTGCACGGTGAGCGTCGGATCCCCGGCACCGACCAGGATCACCTGGCCGTCGGCGCCCATCACCACCTCGGTGGTGAGGCGGTCGTCGTGATCGAGCTGCTCCAGCACGGCCGCCGCGGTGAGGATCTTGGCGTTCGACGCCGGGGTGCGCGGGTCGTCCGGATTCTGCGTCCAGAGGGTCTCGCCGGTCAGCGGATCGGAGATCATGCCGGTCAACTTGCCCAGTGCCGGGTCCCGCAGTCCGGCGCGCAACTGGGCGGTCACTCCGCGCCGGGTGGGCTCGGGGGCGGTGCCGGCCACCGGCACGATGCTGGGGTCCACGGTGGCCGCAGCCGGCTGAGCCGGCGTGCCGGCAGGAATCGGCTCCGGACGATTGACGTACCAGTCGTAGCCGAGGACCCCGCCGAGGGCCAGGGCTGCCACCAGCAACAGGCTCAGCACGGTGATGAGCACAGCACGCCACCGGCGCCGGCCGGGCCTCGTCGTCGCCACCTGGTTCCCTTCGGATTCGCCGCCTGTGCGGACTCTCGCACCGGCACGCACCATGAGTTCGGGCTGCCCGCGCTGTCCTGACTCCCCCCACAGTATCGTTGACCCCCGAGACACCCCCGAAGACACAGGAGACGAACGCATGGAGTTCGAGGTCACCGTCGAGATCCCCAAGGGCGGCCGCAACAAATACGAGGTCGACCACGAGACCGGCAAGGTCTACCTGGATCGCTACCTCTACACGTCGATGGGCTACCCCGCCGACTACGGCTACATCGATCACACCCTCGGCGAGGACGGCGACCCGCTGGACGCGATGGTGCTGCTGACCGAGTCCGTCTTCCCGGGCGTCATCGTCAAATCCCGGGTGATCGGCATGTACACCATGACCGACGAGGCCGGCGGCGACGACAAGCTCCTCGCCGTGCCGGCCGGTGATCCCCGCTGGGATCACGTCCAGGACATCGGGGACGTCGCGGACTACGAGCTCAAGGCCATCTCGCACTTCTTCGAGCACTACAAGGACCTCGAGCCGGGCAAGGAGGTCACGCCCGGCGGATGGGTCGGCAAGGCCGAGGCCATCAAGGTCGCCGAGGCCGCGGTGGACCGCTACAAGGCCTGATCGACGGAACAGCCGGTGCGCCCCGCTCCCCCTGGAGGGAGCGGGGCGCCGCGCATCGCGGGCTCGCCGGTGCAGCGCGTCGGTCTGTGCGGGGATCAGTCGGTGCCCAGCTCCGCCAGCGCGGCGAGAAGCCGGTCGACGTCGTCGGAGCTGGTGCCCAGCCCGAAGCTGGCCCGGACGGCCCCGTCCGGGTGCCCGAGGTGGCGCAACAGCGGATGCGCGCAGAACTTGCCGTCGCGGACGCCGATGCCGTGCCGGTCGCTCAGGTATTCGGCCACCTCGCGCGCGGTGTGACCGGCGACGGTGAACGCCGCGATGCCGACGCGGTCGGTCACCGCGGGCCGGCCTTCTTCGGCCGGTGCGTCGAAGATCCGGAGAGCGGTGACGTGGTCGAGGCGGGCGAGCCCCTCGTCCAGCCGGGCCAGCAGGTCCCGCTCGTGGTAGCCGATCAGCTCGAAGCCGACCCCCCGGATGGCGTCGGTGGCCGCAGCCACGGCGACGGCCCCGAGGACGTTCGGGCTGCCGGCCTCGTGCCGGGCCGGACCCGCGTGCCAGGACGTGCCGCCGGACAGGTCCACCTGCGCGGAGGCGCCGCCGCCGGCGAGGTACGGCTCGGCGGCGTCGAGCCAGTCCGGCCGGCCGATCAGCACTCCGGCACCGAACGGGGCGTAGATCTTGTGGCCGGAGAACACCAGGTAGTCGACGCCGTACCCGGCGAGCGAGACCGGACGGTGCGCCACCAGCTGGGCCCCGTCCACCAGGATCCGGGCACCGTGCCGGTGCGCGGCCGCGGCGAGGGCGCGGATCGGCAGCACCTCCCCGGTGACATTGGAGGCGGCGGTGATCGCCAGCAGCGCCGCGGGCTTGCGTGCGAGTTCGGCCTCCAGTGCGTCCAGCGTCGCGGCGAACGTGGGCTGCACCGCGACCACCCGGGCACGTCCGGTGCGCTGCCAGGGCAGCAGGTTGGCGTGGTGCTCGATGTCGAGGACCACCACGTCCCCGGGTACCGCGTGGGCGGCCAGGTTGATCGCGTCGGTGGTGTTGCGGGTGAAGACCACGGTGTCGTCGGCGCGGCCGCCGACGAAGCGGCGCACCGTCTCGCGGGCCTGCTCGTAGCGGGCGGTGGTCACCTGCGACAGGTGGCCGGCGCCCCGGTGCACGCTGGCGTACTGCGACAGCGCCTCGGTGAAGACCGAGGCCACCTCGGTCAGCGCCGGGGCGCTGGCCGCGTAGTCGAAGTTGGCGTACCGGACCTCGCCGGCCGCGGTGGGCACCGTCTGCTCGGCACCGACGACGGGCGCCAGGGCGGAGAAGGTGGCGTGGTGGACGGGGTGGTCCAGGACAGCGGTCATGGCTAGAGCTCCTCGGTGAATCCGCGCTTGCCGCGGCCGGTCGGCCGGCGGCCGGGTCGTCACCCGGAGCACCCCACCGCGGCGGAGGGTTGCCGACCAGCGAGCCGGGGCTTGTCGCTGGTACTCGTGACCCGCCGATCACTCTGCCGGGCGCGGGGCGCGGAAGCGAGAATTAGGCGCAGCGCGGGTTTTACCACCGGTCGCGGAGTCGCGGGCTTGTCCTGAGCGCAGCCGAAGGGCTTGTCCTGAGCGCAGTCGAAGGGGCTTGTAGCGTGAGTGCGTGCCGACCACCACTTTCGTCCTCGCCCGCAACGGCTCCGGCTACCGCGGCGACGGACGCGCGGCGGGCTTCGACACGGTGGCCGCGGCGCGCGCGGCCCTGGCCGCCGGCACCGTCGACGTGGTGACCGGCGCCCTAGGCTTCGACCCCGCCGGCCCGGCCGCGCTCACCGCACCGCACCGGTGGTCTTCAGGCAGTGCGGTGACGTCGCAGGTACCCGAACGGCGGCGGGCCGTCGCCGAATCCCTCACCGGGGCCGGCGAGCACCGCACCCGGGTGTGCGCGGCCCTCGACGCGATCGCGGCGGGCACCGTGGAGAAGGTGGTGCTGGCACGGCACGCGCAGTGGCGGCTGGATCGGCCCGCCGACCCCGCCGACCTGCTCTCGGCGTTCGCGCACGTCGGCCCGGGTGCCGCGGTCTTCGCCGCCGCCCTCGATCCCGCACCCGGCCGGGCCGGGCACTGGCTGATCGGGGCGAGCCCGGAACTGCTGGTGCGGCGCGCGGGCCGGGTGGTCACCTGCCACCCGTATGCCGGATCGGCCGCCCGCTCCCGCGACGGCGCCGCCGACACCGCGGCCGCCCGGGGACTGCTCGCCTCGGCCAAGGACCGCGCCGAGCACGCCTTCGTCGTCGACGACCTGCGGACACGGCTGGCCCCGCTGTGCACCGAGCTGTCGGTGCCCGGTGAACCCGCGCTGATGTCGACCGGCGAGCTCTGGCATCTGGCCACCCCCATTCGCGGCGTGTTGGCCGACGACACGGTGACCGCCCTCGACCTGGCCGCACTGCTGTCCCCCACCCCGGCCGTGTGCGGGACGCCGCGGCCGACGGCGGCCCGGCTGATCGCCGATCTGGAGGAGCCACGCGACTTCTACGCCGGCACCGTCGGCTGGTGCGATGCGCGCGGCGACGGCGAATGGCTGGTGTCCATCCGCTGCCTGGAGCTGGCGGCCGATCACCGCGACGTGCGGGCCTGGGCCGGGGGCGGCATCGTCGCCGGTTCCGATCCGGATGCCGAGGTGGCCGAGACGGCCGCCAAGTTCCGCACCGTGCGGCGCGCGCTGGGCCTGGACGCCCCCGCCTGACCCCCACCTGAGCGCCACGCGTGTCGCAGGGGCGGGTCGGTCAGCCCAGGGCCTGGTCCAGGTCCCGGATGAGGTCGTCGACGTTCTCCAGGCCCACCGACAGGCGCACCATCGAGTCGGTGAGGCCGATCGCGGCGCGGCCCTCCGGCCCCATCGCGCGGTGGGTGGTGGTGGCCGGGTGGGTGATCAGGCTCTTGGCGTCGCCGAGATTGTTCGAGATGTCGACCACCTGCAGCTTGTTGAGCATGGCGAACGCCCGCTCTTTCCCTGTCGAGGTCCCCGCGCTGCCGGGCAAGTCGGCCAGCTCGACGGTGATGACGGTGCCGCCCCCGGACATCTGCTCGCGCGCCAGCTCGTACTGCGGGTGCGAGGGCAGGAACGGGTAGATCGCCGTCGCCACGCGCGGGTCCGCGTCGAGGAACTCGGCGATCGTGAGCGCACTGGCGACCGAGGCGTCCACGCGCAGCTTCATCGTCTCCAGCCCCTTGAGCATCACCCAGGCGTTGAACGGGCTGAGGGCCGGACCGGTGTGGCGCATCAGTTCGCGCACCGGGCCCTCGATGTACTCCTCGGTGCCCATCACGGCGCCGCCCATCACCCGGCCCTGGCCGTCGATGTGCTTGGTGCCGGAGTAGACGATCACGTCGGCCCCCATCTCCAGCCCGCGCTGCAGCAGCGGGGTGGCGAAGACGTTGTCGAGCACCACCTGCGCGCCCGCCGCATGCGCCATCTCGGCCACCTTGCGCACGTCGACCAGCGTCTGCATCGGGTTCGACGGCGTCTCGAAGAAGACGGCGTCGGTGGGCACCGACAGCGCTTCCTCCCACTGCGCGAGGTCCTCGCCGTCGACGAAGACGGTCTCGACGCCCCACGCCGGGAGGATCTCGTTGCAGATCACGAAGCACGAGCCGAACAGACTGCGGGCCGCCACCAGCCGGCCGCCCTGCTTCAGCAGCGCGCCGAGTGCGACGAAGACCGCGGCCATGCCGCTGGCCGTCGCGAACGCCGCTTCGGTGCCCTCGATCTGCCGGAGACGCTCGGTGAACATCTCGACGGTGGGGTTGCCGTAGCGAGAGTAGACGAACCGCTTGTCCTCGCCGGTGAAGGCGCGTTCGGCGGCTTCGGCCGTGTCGTAGACGTAGCCGCTGTTGAGGTACAGCGCCTCAGAGGTCTCGAAGAACCCCGACCGCATCAGGCCGCCGCGGACCGCGATGGTCTCCGGCGATACCCATTCGGGCAGGTCACGGCTCATGGGACTACTCCTTCTACTGTTGCCTCCACGGCAGGCCTTCGGCGCGCCAACCCGCAGCTCCTCGATGGCCCTGCGCGTCGAGGGCACCTTCGAACCCGTCAAGAATGTTGTACGCCTCCGCAATGCCCGCCGCCGTGGCGGCCTCCGCCGCAGCGATCGACCTGGCCCCGGACCGGCACAGGAAGAGCACCTGAGAATCGTCCTCGACACCCACCTGGCGCAGGTGATCGACGAAGGAGGTGTTCTCCTCTCCGCCCGGGAAGGTGATCCACTCGACCAGGGCGGCCTTCTTGCCGAGCGACGAGACGTCGGGTACGCCGACGAAGGCCCACTCGGCCTGCGTCCGGCAGTCGACCAGGACGGCCTTCGGGTTCTCTTCCAGGGCGGCCCACGCCTGCTGGGGGGTCATGTCACCGGCATAGCTCACGGGTTGCACACCTTCCATTCGTCGCCCTGCCGCACCACGGTCAGGGTGGTCGTCTGCTCGTCGTCCGGAGTGTCCTCCCGATGCCAGTGCACCGTCACCGTCGCGGTGTCGCCCTCGACGTCGACGTCCATCGTCGGGATCACCAGCAGCCCGTTCTCGTCCCGGGCGACACGATTCTCGTCGGCGAACTGTGCGGCGGTCGGGAAATCCGCCGACTGCACCTCCTGCTCGCAGTGCGCATTGCGGTACTGCTCGTAGTTGAGTGAATTGCGGGCCGAATAGGCGTCGTTGACGACGTACTGCACGCGGGTCGAGTCGTTCACCCGGTCCTCCGGCGGATTCACCAGCGCGATGACGACGACGACCGCGACCAGTGTCAGCACCACTCCGACGGCCGCCAGGAACGGCCAGCGGCTGCGACCGGGGTCCGGGTCGCCGAACTCCTCGGCGAACTTCTCCGGATAGCCGTCCGGTGTCCGCTTGGGAGACTGCGGGTCATCGGGGTAGTCGGCGCCGCCGGGCGTCTGATCGCTCATGATCGTCGATTCTATCGACCGGACCGGAGATCAGTGCACCGCGTCCACGGCGCCAGGCGCCCGCGACGGCTCCTACACAGGCCCCCGCGGCGCCGTCAAGGGTTTGGAGCAGATGCCGCGGAGTGAGGGGAGCCTCAGTCGCAGATTTTGGCCGACGCCGACCAGCGCATACCGTGGATGCACAACACGTTTCATCCAGCTGAGGAAGCGACTGCCTAAATGAGTGAGAACAGCCGCCCGCTGCGCGTAGCGATCGTCGGTGCCGGTCCCGCCGGGATCTACTGCGCCGATGCCCTGATGAAGTCGGAGACCGCCGCCGCGCGCGGAGTCAGCATCGACCTCTACGAGCGCATGCCGGCCCCGTTCGGCCTGATCCGATACGGCGTCGCGCCCGACCATCCGCGGATCAAGGGCATCATCACCGCCCTGCACAAGGTGCTCGACAAGCCGCAGGTCCGCCTCCTCGGCAACATCGACTACGGCACCGACATCACGCTGGCCGACCTCAAGAACCACTACGACGCCGTCGTCTTCTCCACCGGCGCCACCGACGACCGCGCCCTGCAGATCCCGGGCGTCGACCTGGACGGCAGCTACGGCGCCGCCGAGTTCGTCGCCTGGTACGACGGCCACCCGGACTTCCCGCGCACCTGGCCGCTGGAGGCCGAGAAGGTCGCCGTGATCGGTGTCGGCAACGTCGCGCTCGACGTCGCCCGCGTCCTGGCCAAGACCGGTGACGAGCTGCTGCCCACCGAGATCCCCGACAACGTCTACCAGGGCCTGAAGAACAACAAGGCCGTCGAGGTGCACGTCTTCGGGCGCCGCGGCCCGGCGCAGGCCAAGTTCACGCCGCTCGAACTCAAGGAACTCGACCACTCCCCGAACATCGAGGTGGTGGTGAACCCCGAGGACATCGAGTACGACGAGGGCTCGGCCGTCGCGCGCCGCACCTCCAAGATCACCGACCAGGTGGCCTCGATCATCGAGAACTACGCCATCCACGAGCCCAAGCAGAACGCCATCCACAAGCTCTTCCTGCACTTCTTCGAGAGCCCCGTGGAGATCCTCGGCGAGGACGGCAAGGTGGTCGGCCTGCGGACCGAGCGCACCGAGCTCGACGGCACCGGCAACGTGCGCGGCACCGGCCGGCACACGGACTGGGAGCTCGGCGCCGTCTACCGCGCGGTCGGCTACCTGTCCGACAACCTGCCGGAGATCCCGTTCGACTCGGCCGCCGGAGTGATCCCGAACGAGGCCGGCCGCGTCTTCGACGAGGGCGCCCACGTCACCGGCCTGTACACCACCGGCTGGATCAAGCGCGGTCCCGTCGGCCTGATCGGTCACACCAAGGGCGACGCCAACGAGACGGTCGAGTGCCTGGTGGAAGACATGGTCAACGACACCCTCAACCGCCCCGCCGAGCCGGGCGAGGAAGCGATCCTCGCGCTGCTCGAAGAGCGGAAGATCCCCTACACCACCTGGGACGGCTGGTACCGGCTCGACGAGTACGAGCGCGGTCTCGGCGAAGCCGAGGGCCGCGCGCGCAAGAAGGTCGTCGAACGCGAGGAGATGCTCGCCGCGTCCGAACCGGACCGCGCCGCCAAAGGCTGAGGACCTTCCCTTCAGCCGGCCAGCCGTTTCGCGACGGGGCCGGCCAGTGCGAAGTCGATCGAGAAGTTCGGCGCGTTGAAGACGTTGTCGATCTCGTTGCCGATGGCGTAGCCGACGATCGCGTACGGCCCGCCGCAACCCGGCAGCACCTCGCCGACGATGAAGTTCTGGCCGGGTCCGAGCGTCCCGTTCGGTCCGGTGCCAGTGCCGGTGGCGACCGGGACGTTGCCGACCTTCACTTCCGGCCCGCTGGCGAAGTTGGGCTCCTTGATCTCCACGACGCGGACTTCGGGGCCGAGCACCGATCCCACGCGCACCCCGGTGATCCTGGTTCCGCCGACGTTCTCAGCGAGCACCAGCCGCACCGTCTTGCCGTCCTGGCAGACGACGAAGGTGCTCACCTTCAGGTCACCCGGGGGCGCCGCCGCTGCCGCCCCGGCGCCGGCCAGGGCCCCGGCCGCCATGACCCCCGCACACGCGGCGGCCCCCGCCGCACGGATCGTGTGCTTGCCCAGATTCTTGTGACCCGGATTCTTGTTCCCCATGGTCTTACCTTCCGCTCGATTCACGGACGGCGTTGCTGCGCCGGACGACCTGTGCCCTCCGGGGCGTACAGAACCGCCCCTGCACCGGTCATTCTCCTCGGGCCGGACGTCGGAGTCGCCGTCTTGACCGGATGCGTCAGGGCGGTGACCGATCGGTCACCGCCCTGAGCTCGATGTGTCTTACGTTCGGCGCGTCAGCCGGCTGCCTTCTCCAGCGCAGCCTTGGCCTCCGCCCGGCCTGCCGCAGCAGTGGACGACGGGTTCTCCTGCTGGCGGACGTTCATCCAGAAACCGAAGTTGTCGAGCAGGTTCTCCTGCTCGGCACCGATGGTGTAGCCGGCGATGGACGACGGGAAGCAGCCGCTCCAGACCGTCCGGATGGTCAGCGACCGCGGCACGGAGGCGTTGGTCGACGACAGGGTCCGGGCGAACTTGTGCTGGCCGTTGATCTCCTGCAGCGTCACGTTGTGGAACGTGCCGCCGTCGGCGGTGACGGTCATCCAGCGGGTCATGTTCCAGATGCCGGCGGTCCAGGGCTGGCCGGGCTGCAGACCGAAGTTGCAGTGCACGCCGCCGTTGAGGCGGAGGTTCGGGGGTGCGGCCTGGGCGGGCGCTGCCGCGAACAGGGCGCCGGAGGCGACCACACTCGCGGTCGCTACGCCCACGGCGGCTCGAGTCAGGATCTTCTTCATGGTCTTACCTTTCGTTTCTTACGTTTCCAGCGTCACACGGAGCACGCTCCGGCCATGGAGGCCACCGCGGGATTGTTTGATAACGATCACTCCCAGGGTGCGCAGTCTCGTTGAGGGTATCGACCGATTCACACGAAGCGTTACGGAACCGTTCAGCTTTCATGACCTGACCGACCGCCCGACATGGACATCAGTGCAGGTGACGGCACACCCGAGTCGGATTCGACCACGAACTCGACTCACCAGGATTATCGCGCATAACGGTACTGAATGTTACTCGCGTCACACATGAGGTGCGCGGATGCGGGTCAACAGGCCAATTTAAGTAAGGTTACCCTTCGTGAAAAGGATGGCCGGGGCGCTGGCGCTGGGGGTGGTGCTGGTCGCGCTCTGCGTGGCCTCGATCGCCGTCGGCTCCGGGCTGGGGCCGCACGACCTCTCCTACTCCACCGTCATCGACGCCCTCCTGAATCGCGACACGGTCGACGGCGAACTGGTGAAGCTCGTCGACAACCGGGTCACCCGCACCGTGCTCGGTCTGATCGTCGGTCTCGCCCTGGGGGCGGCCGGGGCGCTGACTCAGGGCCACACCCGCAACCCGCTCGCCGATCCCGGGCTCCTCGGCATCAACGCGGGCGCGGCGTGCGCGGTGGTGATCGGCGTCTTCGTGTTCGGCAGCGCCGGCCCGCTGATGAACACCGTCTCCGCCCTCATCGGCGCGGGCCTGGCCTCGCTCGCGGTCTTCGCCCTCGCCAACCTCTCCGGCGGCACGCCGCTCACCCTGGTCCTCGCGGGCACCGGTCTGTCCGCCTTCCTCATGGCGATCACCTCGGCGATCGTCCTGAGCGATGGCGCCTCCCTGGACGTCTGGCGCACCTGGAACGTCGGCGCACTGGCCGGTCGCGGCACCGAGGTGCTGTGGACGGCACTGCCGTTCATCGTCGCCGGGCTGATACTGGCCCTGGCCGGCGGCTGGTTCCTGAACCTGCTCAGCCTGGGCGACGACATGGCCACCGCTCTCGGCGGCCGCATCTGGCTGATCCGGCTCACCGGGATCGGCACCATCACCCTCCTCGCCGGCGCGGCGACCGCGGCCTGCGGCCCGATCGTCTTCCTCGGGCTGGTGGTGCCGCACCTGGCTCGGCCGATCACCGGCCCCGACTACCGCTGGGTGGTGCCCTACTCCGCGCTGATCGGTGCGGTGCTGCTGGTGGCCTGCGACGTCCTCGGCCGGGTCCTCGCCCGCCCGGGCGAAGTGCCCGCCGGGGTCATGCTCGCCGTGGTCGGCGGCCCGGCCCTGATGCTCATGGTGCGCCGCAGGAGGTTGCCGAACGTATGACTCACCGTCAGCAGAGCCCGCAGCGCAAATTCCCGCATCGCCGCATCCACGGCGGCCGATCGGTCCTCTCGGTCGGGCCCGCCACGTGGCCCCTGGACCCGAGACTGCTGCTCGTCGGCGCCGGCGCGACGATCCTGGTGATCGTCCTGTTCCTGATCAGCATCTCGATCGGCTTCACCACGCCGGTCGACGTCGCCCGCATCCTCCTGGGCGGGGGCACCCGCGGCGAGAACGTGGTGGTGTTCGACGACGCCCTCCCCCGCGCGCTGGTCGCCGCCCTCGTCGGCTTCGGGCTGGGACTGGCGGGCTCGCTGACCCAGATCATCACCCGGAACCCGCTGGCCACCCCCGACCTCCTCGGGATCACCGCCGGCGCCAGCGTCGGCGCCGTCCTGGCGATCACGATGGGCACCACCTGGGGCGCCTGGCTGGCGGAACTCGGCACCCCGATCGCCGCGCTGCTCGGCGGTCTGGTGGCGGCCGCCCTGATGGCGGCCTTGTCGTACCGCCGCGGCAGCGACATCGGCATGAACACTCTGCGGCTGATCCTGATCGGTGTGGGGCTGACGTGGACGCTGCAGGCGGTGACCGCGTATCTGCTCGCCCGGGCCCAGGAGTGGGACGCCTCTCGCGCCCAGCGCTGGATCGTCGGTTCCATCTCGTACGCCACCTGGCAGGTGGTGCCCGCGGCGCTGATCGCGGTGGTCGTCGGCATCGTGTGGGCGATGATCTCGGCGCGCGACCTGCGGGCCCTCGGCCTCGGCCTGGACACCTCCCGGAGCCTCGGCCTGCGGGTGGGGCCGGTGGTCACCGGCACCCTGGTGGTCGCGGTGATCGTCGCCTCGCTGTCGGTGTCGGCGGCCGGCCCCATCGCCTTCGTCGGCCTGCTCGCCCCGCAGATCGCCATGCGGCTCGCGGCGACGCCGCAACCCACCCCGGTCACCGCGGGCCTTACCGGTGCGGCGCTGGTCCTGTTCGCCGACGTCTTGACCCGCACCGCACTGCCCGGCGGTCTGCCCGTCGGGGTGGTGACCGCCGCCCTCGGCGGACCGTTCCTGATCTACTTGATGATCCAAGCCGCCAGAAAGGCGACCGCATGACTCGCTTGCTCGCTGAAGACCTCTCGGTCGGCTACGACGGCCGGCTCGTCATCGAACACCAGGATCTGGCGATTCCCGACGGCGCCATCACCACGATCATCGGGCCGAACGGCTGCGGCAAGTCGACGATGCTGCGTGCCCTGGCCCGGCTGCTCCCCGCCCAGACGGGCGTGGTGCGACTCGACGGTGCAGACATCCGGTCCCTGGCCCCCAAGAAGGTCGCCCAGACCCTCGGACTCCTGCCGCAGCAGCCGATCGCCCCGGAAGGGCTGCGCGTGGCCGACCTGGTCGCCCGCGGTCGGCACCCGCACCAGTCCTGGTACCGGCAGTGGAGCGAGCAGGACTCGGCGGCCATCGACCGGGCGCTGGAGTTGACGCAGACCGCAGAGCTGGCCGACCGCGCGATCGAGGCGCTGTCGGGCGGGCAGCGTCAGCGGGTGTGGATCGCCCTGACGCTGGCGCAGGAGACGGATCTGCTCTTGCTGGACGAGCCGACCACCTATCTCGACCTCGCGCATTCGATCGAGGTGCTCGACCTGGTGCACCACCTCAAGACCCGGCACGACAAGACCGTCGTCATGGTGCTGCACGACCTGAACCTGGCGGCACGTTACAGCGACTGGATCGTCGTCATGGCCGACGGCGCGGTGATCGCGCAGGGCGTCCCCGGCGACATCCTCACCGCCGAACTGCTCGAAGAGGCCTTCGGCCTGAAGTCGGTCATCGTGACCGACCCCGTCTCCGGCGGCCCGATGGTGGTGCCGGTCGGCGCCGGCCTCGGTTAGCGAGGCCCACCCGCCCGCCGGCCGTCCTTCGCCGGCGGGCTCTGCGGACCGACGCCGCGGGCTAGGTGCGCGTGCGCGGTGTTCCCATCGCGGCGTTGGCCTCCTGGGCCTTCGCCGGTCCGCGCAGCACGTAGCCGATCGCGACGGCGACCAGGGCGCCGATCACGCCACCGACCAGGTACACCCACCAGGTGGACAGGTCGCCGCGCGCGACGTCGGGACCGAACGCACGGGCCGGGTTCATCGCCGCCCCTTCGAACGGACCGCCCATCGTGCCCCAGGCCATGACGTAGGCGCCGACGGCGAGCGGCACGTACGCGCCGTTGAGCTTCGGACCGTCCGCCATGAGCAGGATCATCAGGACCAGCCCGCCGCCGATCATCGCCTCGAAGACCATGGACTGCCATTCCTGGCCGGGCGGCGGAATGGTGGCCGCCAGATTGCTGTCGGCCCCGAAGAAGGCACGCGCGATCAGCGAGCCGCTGGCCGCAGCGGTGAACTGCACCGCCCAGTAGCACAGCATCATCACCCAGCCCATGTCCCCGCGCAGGGTGAACGCGAAGGTCATCGCCGGATTGAAGTGGGCGGAGATGTCACCGAGCATGTAGACGGCCACCACCAGCCACAGCGCCGACACCGTGGACAGCACGAACGCCGCCTGCCAGGCGTGCAGGTGCTCGCCGCCGTACTGAGCCAGGATCCCGGCTCCGCCCGACAGGATGAAGGTGAGCCCGAACATGCCGATGAACTCGGCGAGGAGGCGCCGGGCCCGATGGTCCGGATTGGTCCAGTCTGCGAACGCGCGCTGACCTCCGACGGAGGCGATCAGCGCCGATTCTCCCGTCAGCATCCGGCTGCCGACGCCCGGTGAGCCGTCAGCAGGATCGTCAGCGGCATTCTGTGCGTTGTCCGTCGACACGTTCTTCGCTCCTTCTGGTCAGGCCGACGCCATCCCCGGCTTGGTCAGAGCCAGGGGGTTCACGACACGATCGAACAGTTCCTCGGTGACGCCGTTCGCCAGGGCAGCTTCCTTGAGCGTCTTGTCGTGCGCGATGGCGTAGTACGCGATCGCCGCGGACTTGTCGTAGCCGATGACGGGCGAGAGCGCGGTCACCATCATCACCGAGCGCTCGATGTTCTCGTTCAGCTTGTCCTCGTTCACCTTGGTGCCGACCACCATGAACTCGCGGAAGTGGTCGCACATGTCGCCCAGGATCCGGGCCGAATGCAGGTAGTTGTTGATCAGCACCGGCCGGAAGGCGTTGAGCTCGAAGTTGCCTTCGGCACCGCCGATCGTCACCGCCACGTCGGACGAGATCACCTGGATGCAGACCATCAGCATGGCTTCGGCCTGCGTGGGGTTGATCTTGCCCGGCATGATCGACGAGCCGGGCTCGTTGGCCGGGAAGGTGAGCTCCCCGAGCCCGGTGCGCGGACCCGATCCGAGCCACCGGAAGTCGTTGGCGATCTTGTACAGCGTGACGGCCGCGGCCTTCAGTCCGCCGTGTGCGCGCACCAGCCGGTCGAGGGTGCCCTGAGCGGTGAACTTGTTGTCCGCGGTCTCGAAGGGCAGCCCGGTGAGCGCGGCGACCGTCGCGGCGACCTCGTCGCCGAAGCCCAGCGGAGAGTTCAGCCCGGTGCCGACCGCGGTGCCGCCCATCGCCAGCTTCAGCAGGCCGTGCGTGGCGTGCTCGACCTCGGCGATGGCGTCGTCGAGCGCGCCGACGTAACCGGACCACTCCTGGCCGACCGTCAGCGGCGTCGCGTCCTCGAGATGGGTGCGGCCGATCTTGACGATGTGGTCCCAGTCGCGTGACTTCTGCTCGAGGGCATCACGCAGCTTCCGCATCGCCGGCACCGTCTTGCCGATCGCCATCATGTAGGCCGCGATGTGCATGGCGGACGGGAACGTGTCGTTGCTCGACTGGCTCATGTTGACGTGGTCGTTGGGGTGGATCGGCGTCTGCGATCCGAGCGTCCCGCCGACCAGTTGGATGCAGCGGTTCGAGATCACCTCGTTGACGTTCATGTTCGATTGGGTGCCCGAACCGGTCTGCCACACGTACAGCGGGAAATCCTCGTCGAGTTCGCCGCCGATGACCTCGTCGCAGACCTGCTCGATGAGCTTGCCCTTCCACTCCGGCAGCCGGCCGGCCTTGGCGTTCACGATCGCCGCGGCCTTCTTCACGTAGCCGTAGGCGTGGTACACCTCCTTGGGCATCCGGTCGTCGCCGATGTTGAAGTGCTCGAGGCTGCGCTGCGTCTGCGCGCCCCAGTACCTGTCGGCCGGCACCTGCACCTTGCCCAGGCTGTCGAACTCCTCGCGCTCTCCGGTCGTATCGAGGCCGATCGGCAGATCCAGGATCTTCGGGGCGGTCGAATCGTCGGTCATCTGCTGCTCCTCTGCGAACCGACATGCCTTCCCGGTCACGTCGTTCACCATCGGTCCACGCTGCTGCGGAACTGCAGTCAGCCAGCGGTCACCGTATGCCGAGAACGGCACCGCCCGGACGGAACGGCGAACGGCGTCTCTCTCGACACGCTTTCAGGCACAGATTGAAGGTCGATGCTCGATTCAGCACGCATCGACGCCGAGCAGAACCGGTCAGGGCTGCGGGGGCGGCGGCCCGGCCGGCCGCTGACCGCCCGGCCCCGACGGCCCCGCGGGACCACGCGGCGGCACGTTCGGCGGCGGGCCCTGCGGCGGCCGCGGCGCACCGGGCGGCATCGGCGGGCGCGGAGCTCCCGGTCCGGGTGCGGCGGGGGCCATCGGCCCCGGACCGCGTTGCGGCGGCCGCGGGGCGCCGGGCGGCACGGGGGCGCCCGAACGAGCCCCCGGGGCATGGGCCCCGTGCGGACGGCCCGGGACACCGCCGGCCGGTCCGCGCGGCGGCTGGGCCGGGTAGCGTTCGGTCGCCGCCTCGGCGGCGGATCCTTCGGTACCCGATCCCGCTGCGGCGGAGTCCTCGACGGCTCCTGCCGGAGTCTCCGGAACGTCCTCGCCGGCGGCCAGCGGTATCACTCGCTCGGCGGCCGTGCTCGCCCGCCGGCGCGCCTGGTCGGTGTCTGCGCCGGTGGCCACCGCGACGCCCATGCGGCGCTTGGCGAAACTCTCCGGCTTGCCGAACAGTCGCAGATCCACCTGCGGATCGGCCAGCGCCTGCGCGACCCCGGCGAACCGGATGGCCGGCTCCTCGTGCCGTCCGTAGATCACCGCGGAGGCCCCCGGGGACACCAGTTCGGTGTCGACCGGCAGCCCCAGGACCGCGCGGGCGTGCAACTCGAATTCCGAGAGTCGCTGGGTGGCCAGCGTGACCAGCCCGGTGTCGTGCGGCCGCGGGCTCACCTCGGAGAAGAACACCTCGTCGCCCTTGACGAACAGTTCGACGCCGAAGATCCCCCGGCCGCTGAACGGCCGCCCGTCGGCGGCCATCGCGCCGGCGATCCGGGCGGCGATGGAACACGCCGTGCCGTAAGCAATCTCGCTCATCGGCTGCGGCTGCCAGCTCTCCACGTAGTCGCCGCCGGACTGCCGGTGCCCGATCGGTTCACAGAAGTAGGTGGCCAGTTCACCGGTCGCCGGGTCCACGGCGCGCACGGTCAGCAGCGTCACCTCGTAGTCGAAGTCGACGAACCGTTCCACGATCACCCGGGTCGAACTCACCCGGCCACCGGTCATCGCGGTCTCCCACGACGCCGCGACGTCGGCATCGCTGCGCATCACCGACTGGCCCTTGCCCGACGACGACATCACCGGCTTCACCACGCACGGATAGCCGACGCGGTAGGCGGCGGCGCGCAGCTCGGACTCCGAGTCGGCGAACAGGTACGCCGAGGTCGGCAGCCCCAGCTCCTCGTCCGCCATCCGGCGGATTCCCTCCCGGTCGAGCGTCAGCGAGACGCCCTTGGCGCTGGGGATCACCTCGGCGAGGCCCTCGTTCTCCACCTGGACCAGTGCGTCGGTGGCGATGGCCTCGATCTCCGGCAGCACGAAGTGCGGGCGGTGCTCGTCGATCACGGCCCGGACCGCGGCCGGGTCCATCATGTCGATCACCTCGGCCTTGTGCGCCACCTGGTGGGCGGGGGCGTCGGCGTACCGGTCGACCGCGATCACCTCCACCCCGAGCCGCTGCAGCGCGATGGTGACCTCTTTGCCGAGCTCACCGGAACCGAGCAGCAGCACCTTCACCGCGGTCGGCGACAACGGTGTGCCGAACACCCGGACGGGCCCACCGGGCGCGGGGGCGCCTGCGGCCGGGGGCTCGGCGGCTGGTCGGTCGGCCGACGGGGCGGCCTGCGACGGGGCGTCGGAATCGTGGGGCGACGTCATACCCGCAGTCTACGGGGACTCAGCCGCCGGTCCGCGGCGACGGGACGTTCGGCCGGAGCCGCGGCACGTACAGTTCGGTCGGCTCGCTGCGTCCGCGCAGCACCACCGACTCCACCGGCTTCCACCGGGTGCGTTCGGACGCATCGGCGGCCTCGACCACCCGCTGCGACGCCCACGGCACCTGCAGGTCCTGCTTGGCGATCTCGGAGATCCGGGCACTCTCGTTCACCGGGTCGCCGATCACCGTGTACTCGAAGCGCTGGATCGCGCCGACGTTGCCGGCCACCACGGGCCCGTAGCTCACCCCGAGCCCGGCCTGCAGGTCGGGCACGTCCGCCCGCAGCCGCTGGGTGATCTCCCGCGCGGCGCGCAGCGCCGAACCTGCCGGGTCGGCGATGGCCAGCGGCGCACCGAAGATCGACAGCACGGCGTCGCCCTCGAACTTGTTCACCAGGCCCTCGTGGCGTTCGGTGGCCTCCACGACGACGCCGAAGAACCGGTTGAGCAGGTCCACCACCTCGGTCGGCGTCCGGCGGGTGGCCAGTTCCGTGGAACCGACGACGTCGACGAAGACCACCGCCACCACGCGTTCGGCGCCGCCGAGTTCTGGATCGCCCAGCATCGCGGCGGCGGCCACGTCGCGGCCGACATGCCGGCTGAAGATGTCGCGCAGGCGTTCCTGCTCGCGCAGGCCCGAGACCATGTTGTTGAAGCCGAGCTGCAGCTCGCCCAGTTCGGAGGCGTCGTACACCACCAGATCGGTGTCGGCGCCGACGTCTCCGGCACGCACGCGCGACATGCCCGACCGAACGCTCTGGATGGGGCCGGTGACGCTCCATGCGAACAGGATCACCGACAGCAGACCGACACCGGTCGCGACGGCCGTCAGCACCGTGACCGCGACGAAGACGTTCATCTTGGAGGTGTCCGGGGAGAACGTACTGAAGAACACCACCAGGAAGATGCCGACCAGCGGAACGCCGGTGCCCACCAGCCAGGCGGAGATCGATCGCGAGCGCACCGACGAGCCCCGCCAGCCCAGCCCGGCCTGCAGGATCCGTGCCGAGACCGGGCGCAGCATGATGTCGGCGAGCAGGTTCGAGATGGCGACCACCACCAGGCCGCTCATCACCAGGATCAGCACGGCCTTGGCCACCAGGTCCGCGTCGACCACTCCGTACAGGGTGCCCAGCAGCGCTGCGGCGCCGAGCCACAGGACGAACTGCAGAAGCACGAGGCGCCGGCGGGCGCGCAACGTCCGCTTCACGTCGGCACGGGTGGGGATCTGCTCGTTGATCGACCATTTGAGACCACGGGTCATCAGGACGGTACCGACGCTCACCCCGACGATGAGCGCGACGACCGCGTACACCGGAGCCGCCACGAAGTTGACGAGTGCCAGGTCGCTCCGCAGGAACGTCGGCTCGGGGATACCGATCACGCCCAGCGTGGCCGCGATCAGAATGCCGATGATGTTCGCGACGACGATCGCCCCGGTCAGCAGCACCTGGACGCGGACGCGCAGCCGGCGGCCGCTCTCGTCCGCGGAGCCGAGCAGGATCGAGCCGTAGTCCCGGCTGATCCGCGGTGACACGAGATCCTTAGACGAGCTCGCGGCGCACGATCGTCTGATCGCGCCCCGGTCCGACGCCGATGCACGAGATGTACGCGCCGGACAGGTCTTCGAGCCGCAGGATGTAGTCCTGCGCGTTCTTGGGCAGCTCCTCGAAGGTGCGGCAGCCGGAGATGTCCTCCGACCAGCCGGGCATGCTCTCGTAGATCGGCTTCGCGTGGTGGAACCCGGTCTGCGTCATCGGCATGTCGTCCAGCCGCTCGCCGTCGACCTCGTAGGCCACGCAGATCGGAATCTCCTCCAGCGAGGACAGCACGTCCAGCTTGGTGAGGAAGTAGTCGGTAATGCCGTTGACGCGGGTGGCGTAGCGGGCGATGACGGCGTCGAACCAGCCGCAGCGGCGGGCGCGTCCGGTGGTGACGCCCACCTCGCCGCCGGTGACGGCCAGGTATTCGCCCCACTCGTCGAAGAGCTCGGTCGGGAACGGTCCCTCGCCGACACGGGTGGTGTAGGCCTTCAGGATGCCGAGCACGGTGGTGATCTTGTTCGGGCCGATGCCCGCGCCCACCGCTGCCCCGCCGGCCGTCGGATTGGACGACGTCACGTACGGGTAGGTGCCGTGGTCGACGTCGAGCAGGGTGCCCTGGCTGCCTTCGAGCAGAACGGTCTCGCCCCGCTCGAGCGCCTGGTTCAGCAGCAGACGGCTGTCGGCGATGCGGTGCTTGAAGCCTTCGGCCAGCTCCAGGGTCTCGTCGACCACCTGCTGCGGGTCCAGGCCCTTGCGGTTGTAGATCTTGGTGAGGATCTGATTCTTGATCTCCAGGGCCGCTTCGACCTTCTGGGTCAGGATCTTCTCGTCGAGCACGTCGGCGACGCGCACGCCGACGCGCGCGATCTTGTCCTGGTAGCAGGGCCCGATGCCGCGGCCGGTGGTGCCGATCTTGCTGTTGCCCAGGAACCGTTCGGTCACCTTGTCGATGGCCACGTGGTACGGCATCAGCAGGTGGGCGTCGGCCGAGATCAGCAGACCCGAGGTGTCCACGCCGCGTTCTTCGAGGCCCTTGAGTTCGGACAGCAGCACCGACGGGTCGATCACCACGCCGTTGCCGATCACGTTGTTGACCCCCGGGGTGAGGATGCCCGACGGGATCAGATGGAGAGCGAAGGACTCCCCGTTCGGCAGGACGACGGTGTGTCCGGCGTTGTTGCCGCCCTGGTACCGGACCACCCACTGCAGCTTTCCGCCCAGTAGATCGGTCGCCTTGCCCTTGCCTTCGTCGCCCCACTGGGCACCGATCAGCACAATCGCAGCCATGTCAGGTGCTCCTCCTGTTCGCGCACAACCCTACTGGGTGCGCCACGCAGATACGCTATTGGCGTGGTATCGACCGAGATCGTCCCGCCGCCTCCGGGCGCCGAAGCCGCCGCCCTGTCCCGGGCGGTCACCGCTGCGCTCGCCGACCCGGCGATCACCCGGCTCATCGTCGTCCCGCCCGCCGGGGGTGCTCACCCGGACGTCGCCCTGTCGAATGTGGCCGGCGTGCTGATGCGCCACGAACGCCTCGACGTGGAGATCGCCTACGTGGCGCCGGTGGCGACCCCGGCCACCCGGGCGTACGGGCTGCCGCACGGGGCGGCCGCCCGCGACCTCGCCGACCACGGTGCGGCACAGGAGATTCCACTCATCCGCGACGACGCCGCCACCGTCCTGGTCGGCAGCGCACGGCACCTCGGGACCGACGGCGCCAAACTGCACGGCGAGACCTATGTCGACTCCGAGCGGCTGATGGACGGCGACGTCCGCGGTGTCCTGATCGAGCCGCTGACCGAAGCGCCGGGGGTCCGCGCGCGGGTGCAGCGCCTGCGCCCGGGCGGCTGGCTCAGCGGCCGCGCGGTCCAGACCGGCGGCACCAACCTGGTCGTGGAACGCGAAGGCGTCCTCACCCCGCGCGTGGTGAAACGGTCCACCTTCTACCGGCATCACATCGACTGGAGACTGGTCCGCCCGTGAACCCCACCCCCACCACGACGGCACTGCGCTCGGTGCGGCCGGGCCTGGTCTTCCTCGGACTGGTCGTCGCCGCGGCGGCCGGCGGGGTTCTGCTGTGGCAGAGCGATTTCGGCCGATCGACGACGGCGATCATCGGCATGTGGCTGCTCATCCTGGGCGGCTGGATGATCTCCCTCTGCCTGCACGAGTTCGCGCACGCCTTCACCGCCTTCCGCTACGGCGACCGCTCCACCGAGATGCGCGGCTATCTCACGCTGGATCCACGCAAGTACACCCATCCGGCCCTGTCGATCGGGCTGCCGATGCTGATCATCGTGCTCGGCGGTATCGGCTTTCCCGGCGGCGCGGTCTACCTGAACACCTCCGGGATGACCCGCGGCCAGCGCACCCGGGTCAGCCTCGCCGGTCCGGCGACCAACCTGGTGCTCGGTGTGGTGCTGCTGGTGATCGTCGGCCTGATCCCGCTGACCACCCAGAACGGCAACCTGCTGGCCGGGCTCACCATGCTGGCCTTCCTGCAGATCACGGCCACCGTGCTGAACCTGATTCCGATGCCCGGCTTCGACGGGTACGGCGCGATCGAGCCGTACCTGTCGCACCAGACGCGCGCCAGTGCCGCGAAGGTGGCGCCCTACGGCTTCCTGCTGGTCTTCGCACTGCTGTTCATCCCGGTGCTCAACCGGGCCTTCTTCGACCTCATCTACTCGATCATCGAGGTCTTCGGCGTGCCGGCGGGACTGGTGACCGAGGGATGGCGGCTGTTCCTGTTCTGGAACGGCCTGGGCCTGTAGCCCGCCCGGCGCCGCCGGGCGCTCCTCACGCCTGGAAGTAGTCGTTCAGGGTCACCATCTGCAGGCGGCGGTGGGCGATGATCTCGGTGAAGCGGCCGTAGACGTGCGTGACGGGCTCGTGGTTGGCGTGACCGATGACCAGCCGCTGCGGCCGGAAGTATTTGCGGGCGGCACCGATCAGGAACTTCTGGGTCACCAGCCCGGAGTCGGAGAGCGAGCCGTCCCAGAGGGTGGGCATGGTGTAGCCGAGGTCGGCGGCGACCTTGTCGACCAGCGCGTTCCGGTAGCCGAACGGCGGCCGGTAGTACGGGGTGCCGTCCACGCCGTACTCGTTGCGCAGGAAACGTTTGGTGCGGCGCAGTTCGTCGGCCACACCGCGCGCGGTCAGCGACGTCAGGTCGGCGTGCGTCCAGCTGTGATTGCCCAGTTGCACCTGCCCGGACTCCACCAGCGGGCGCAGGACGGCGCGGTTCTCCCGCCACGCATCGAACTGGCCGGTGACGAAGAAGGTGAAGCGGGCGCCGGAGTCCACCGCCCACTTCGCGTACGCGCCGACCACGGCCGAGCTGGCCCCGTCGTCCACGGTGAGGGCCAGTGCGCGGCCCTTGCCGGGCAGGTCGGTGATCGGCTGATCGGGCAGTGCCACTTTGCGGTCGGGCAGCGGCCCGTCGAGCCGGCGCCCCGGCTCGGCGTCCGGACGCGGCCGAAGCGATCCCGGCTGCGGCGATCCCGGCGGGGACGTCGCCGACCGGGGCTCGCCCTCTACCGGTGCGGCGCAGGCGGTGACCAATTGCGCCCCGCCCACGGCCAGTAATGCCAGGAATGTCCTTCTCTCCACCGGCAGGAGTTTATCCTCCCGCGCAGGTGAGCCGGGTGCGCCACGCGGCGGGCCGTCACCAGGTGAGCTTCTCGCAGCACTCCCCGTCGCCGGCTCCCGGATCCACCTGCACGGTGGCGTGCTCCAGTCCGTGCGCGGTGAGCACGGCGCGGGTGTCGGCCAGGACGCGCGCATAGTCGCCGCGGCTGGCCACGTGCACGGTGGCCACGTCCATTCCGGTGGTGACCGACCACACGTGCAGGTCGTGCACGTCGGTCACCCCGGGGACCTGCGCCAGCTCGTCACGCAGGGCCGGGACGTCGACGTGGTCCGGCGCCTGCTGATTGAGGATCTTCAGTGCGTCGCTCGCCAGTCGCACCGCACGCGGCACCACCCAGACGGCGATGGCCACGGCCACCACCACATCGGCGTAGCGCCAGCCGGTCGTCATGGTGACCACGCCGGCCACCAGCACCCCGACGCTGCCGACCGCATCGGCGAGCACCTCCAGGTAGGCCCCGCGCACGGCGATCGAGCCCTTCGCATCGGCGCGCAGCAGCAGCATCACCACCACGTTCACCGCCAGGCCGATCACGGCCACGATCACCAGGGTCGCGCCCGGCACCTCCGGGGCCTCACCGCCGATCCGCTTGACCGCCTCGTACAGGACGAAGACGCCCACGCCGATCAGCAGCGCCGCATTGAGCACCGCGGTGAAGACCTCGGCCCGGAACCAGCCGAAGCTGCGCGAGTCGGTGATCTTCCCGTGCCGGGCGAGCAGCAGCGCCGACAAGCCCATCGAAACCGCGACCACATCGGTCAGCATGTGCCCGGCGTCGGCGATCAGCGCGAGCGAGTTGATGGCGATGCCGACGGTCAGTTCGACGATGAAGTAGCCGCCGATGAGCACCACACCGAGTGCCATCGGCCAGATCCGCCGCCGCTGGCCGTCGACGGCGAGCTCAGCGGCGCTGGGGCCGTGTGAATGCCCCTCGTGTCCGTGTGATGTGCCCATGACCCGAATGTATGCGTACTCACGCATATATTGCAAGGCCGGCGGTCACAGGCAGCTGCCGCACCGCCCCCGAGCGGTCCGCGCATTGACTTCGGATTTCCACACACTGCCGAGTGCGCATATCCGAAGCGAGTGTGCCCGAAGGCGAAGTCAATGCGCGAACGCGAGCCGGCGGGGCTCAGTCCAGGCGCAGCTGGGCGATGGCGGACTCGCGTTTGAGTCCGGTCACCATCAGCATGTCGACCAGCAGCGAACGCAACTCCACCAGCAGCGCGATCTCGGAGAAGTCACCGCCGCCGTCTTCGATCAGCGCCTCGGTGTCGCGGATCGCCGGCCGCGCCCGCCGCACGATGGTCCGCAGCACGCGTGCGGCATCGGCGCCGTCGGGCGAGCCCTTCGGCGGCGACAGCATCATCTGGCGCAGGATCTCGAAGCCCTCGGGCAGCGCGGCGATCAGGTCCAGGACGGCCGGTTCCACCCGGACTCCGCGTTGCGTGAGTCCGAGGGCGCGCCGCGCGCAGATCCGGAAGTTGCGCATCGCGTTGTCGATGGGTTCACCGGTGGCCGCGATCCGGTGGATCCGCGGCCGCTCGAACCAGTACAGCGGTGAGATCCATCCCACTTCCCGGCCGGCGTTCATGTCCGAGTGCATGGCCTCGATCTGCGACTGGGTGTTACGCGCCTGCGCCAGCACGCGGTACACCCCGTCCTCCTTCTGGGCGCGCAGCGCCGTCTCGAGGTCGCCGGACAGGTCGCGCAGGGTCTCCAGCACCCCCGCCGCGTCCCGCCGCGCGCGATGCGCCGGGTTGAACGGCACCAGTGCACCGATCAGCAGGGCGACGCCGCCGCCGATCATCGCGTCGATCGCCCGCTCGTAGCCAGCGGCATCGCCAGGCGGCAGCAGGGTGGCCACCAGCACCGCGGAGGCCCCGGCCTGGTTGGTCACCATCGGGGCACCGTCGATCACCACCGCGGCCATCATCGCCAGCGCCACCACCACGCTGATCTGCCAGGGACCCGAACCGATCACCGAGATGATCAGATCGCCGACGACGATGCCGATCAGCACGCCGCCGATCAGCTCGATCGATCGGCGCCAGCGTTTGGCCAGCACCAGCCCGAGCGAAGCGACCGCGGCGATCGGCGCGAAGAAGGGGCGCGCGTGGTGCAGCAGGTCGAAGGCGATGAACCAGGCCAGACCGCCGGCGATGGCGCACTGGAGGATCGGGACGGCGGACAGCCCCAGCCGCCGCACCCGCTTGGCGACGGGCCCGGGCAGCCGGTCGATCAGACGCGAGCGCGTCGCCCGGATCCGATCGGTCGTCACGACTGCGGGCTTCTAGTCCAGGCCGAGCTCACCGATGGCGCGCGGATCGCTGTCGTTCAGCAGGTCCAGGCAGCGCAGGTACTCGTCTTCCTCGCCCACCATCTGCGCGGCCCGTGCCAGCGCTCCGACGCAGCGCAAGAAGCCGCGGTTGGGTTCATGGCTCCACGGCACCGGGCCGTAGCCCTTCCAGCCGTGGCGGCGCAGCTGATCGAGCCCGCGGTGGTAGCCGGTGCGCGCGAAGGCGTAGCCCGCGACCTGCCGGCCACGGTCCGGCTCGACGCCGTCGGCGCCTTCGAGCGCGGCCTCGGCCAGATACGCCCAGGCGATGGACGCGGACGGGTACTCCGCGGCCACCGCCGCGGGATCAGCGCCGTTGAGAAGATCGGACTCGGCGTCGTCGTCTCCGGTCAGCAGCGTCGGCGGGGGTCCAAGCAGGTCTCCGAATGAGGTCACCCCGCCATTCAATCACTCCCGAGCGCCCGCCCGCCCCGACCCGGAGGACCGGAGATTCGATAGTCTCTTCGTTGTGCCGTGTATCCCCGGCATCGGAATGCCCCCTCGACCGTAGGAACTGCGCAGTATGCCGAGCCCGGACAACGATAAGACCAGCGCCGTCAAAAAGGTGGTCGACGCCTTCCGCGCACGCCGCGAGGGCGATGCCGAGCCGGCCCCGACCGACCCCGCCGCGCAGACCGACAGCGGGCGGACCGACGCCGGACAGGCCGATTCTGACCAGACCGGGGACGAGACCACCGTCATCAAGATCGAGCCGGGGCAGGCCCCCGGCGGCGGCGATTCCGACTCCCCGACTAAAGCTTTCGCCGTGCCCACCGCCGCTGCCGCCGCCGGAGCAGACACCGAAGAGGTGTCCCTGGATGGCGTGACCGGCGAAGACTCTGCCGCCGAGAGCGATGACAGCGACACCGAGACCGGCGCCACCGAGTCCGAGTCCGACGGCGCCACCGCCGAGGACGAGGCCGGGGACGACGCGGCCGAGACCGACGAGAGCGACGACGAGGCCGACGCCACCGAGTCCGAAGCAACCGAGTCCGAAGACATTGAAGCCGAGGACACCGAAGCCGCCGAGACCGGCGACGCCGCCCCGGCCTCCGAGGAAGGCGCGGCCGGCACCGGTCGTGTCCCTCACGAGACCGTCGTGGAGATCGCCGGCTCGGGTGAGCGTGCCCAGGCCCCGGCCCGCCGCGCGGTGGACGCTGTCGACCCCGACCAGACCGAACGCCCGGCGATCGTCGAACACCCCCTGGAACTGACCGGCGACGAGGCGGCCGCCGCCGACGCGGAGACCGCGGCGTTCGAGGCCGTCGGTGCCGAGGACTCCACCGAGGGCGGAGTCGACTCCACGGCCGATGTGACGCCGACCGAACAGATCGAGGTCCCGACCACCGAGCTGCCCGCTCAGGGAGCCGCCGCGGCGGCCGGTGCGGCTGCAGCAGCCGGGGCCGCCGGCGCTGCCGCCGCCGGAGCCAAGCGTCCCGGGTCCCAGGGGCCCGGCCCCCAGGGGCCCGGTGCGGGTGGCACCGGCCAGGAATGGTCGTCCACTCCGCACCAGCCCGAGGTGATTCCGCCGGCGACGCAGTCGCCCCCCGAGCGCAAGAGCCGCCGCAAACTGCTGTGGGGCGCGCTGCTGGCGGTCGCCGTCGTGGTGGCCGCGCTGCTGATCTGGTTCTTCGTCTTCGCCTCCTCCGATCAGGCCAAGGCCGCCGACGCCGCCGAGAGCTACCAGAAGGCGATGGAGGAAGGCGACCTGGACACCCTGAAGAACATCACCTGCGGTGAGCAGTACGCCTACTACTCCTCGGTGTCGCCCACCGACTTCTCCGCGGCCTACCAGTCACAGAAGGAACGCAACCAGATGATGTCCTTCAAGGACGTCAACGGGGTAGCGGTCGACGGTGACACCGCGCGCGTGGGTGTCGACATCTACAGCACCGGCGATCCGAGTGCCACCACCTCGGCGCAGGTGACCCTGCACAAGATCGACGGCGAGTGGAAGGTCTGCACGCAGCCCTGACCTCCCCGACACAGCAGAACGCCCCCGCCGTCGGCGGGGGCGTTCTGCGTTCGGGCCGGGGCCCTGCGGTCGTCAGGCGCTGATGGACTTGCCGGCCGACTTCAAATCGTTGCAGGCTTCCACGACGCGCTCGCTCATCGCGGCCTCGGCCTTCTTCAAGTAGCTGCGCGGGTCGTAGTCCTTCTTGTTGCCGACCTCGCCGTCGATCTTCAGCACGCCGTCGTACTTGCTCAGCATGTGTCCGGCGACCGGACGGGTGAACGCGTACTGGGTGTCGGTGTCGACGTTCATCTTGATCACGCCGTAGCCGAGCGCCTCTTCGATCTCGCTCTTGGCCGAGCCCGAGCCGCCGTGGAAGACGAAGTCGAAGGGCTTGCTGCCGGCGTCCAGACCCAGCTTGGCGATCGCGGCGCGCTGGCCCTCATCGAGGACGGCGGGCTTCAGCTTCACGTTGCCCGGCTTGTAGACGCCGTGGACATTGCCGAAGGTGGCGGCGAGCAGGTACTTGCCCTTCTCGCCCACGCCCAGCGCGTCGACGGTCTTCTCGAAGTCCTCGACCGAGGTGTACAGCTTGTCGTTGATTTCGGCTTCGACGCCGTCCTCTTCGCCGCCGACGACGCCGATCTCCACCTCGAGGATGATCTTGGCGTTGGAAGCCAGGGTGAGCAGTTCCTGGGCGATCTCCAGGTTCTCGTCGATCGGGACCGCCGAGCCGTCCCACATGTGCGACTGGAACAGCGGATTCTGCCCGTTGTCGACGCGCTCCTGCGAGATCGCGATCAGCGGGCGGACGTAGGTGTCCAGCTTGTCCTTGGGGCAGTGGTCGGTGTGCAGCGCGACGGTGACGTCGTACTTGTCGGCGATCACGTGCGCGAACTCGGCGAGCGCGACGGCCCCGGTGACCATCTCCTTGATGCCCAGGCCGGAGCCGAACTCGGCGCCACCGGTCGAGAACTGGATGATGCCGTCACTGCCGGCATCGGCGAACCCCTTGATCGCGGCGTTGATGGTCTCCGACGAGGTGCAGTTGATGGCCGGGAAGGCGTAGCCGCCTTCCTTGGCCTTGGCGAGCATCTCAGCGTACTTCTCGGGGGTTGCGATAGGCATAGAGTCCTCCAGCGATATGGTCCGCACTCAGGCGTTTTCTTGTCGTCCCCAGTATGCCGGTTACCGCCTGGCGGCGGGCCCGGCCCCCATAGACGGGGGCAAGATCACCCCTCCGGGCACGGACGCTCTCGGCGAATTGCCAGGATTCACCGGTACGCTGAGTCCCCGTGATCGATACATCTGCGACCCCCGCGGCGCCGGACGCGCCGCCCGCGCCCCGCCCCACTCCCGGCGAGTTCGCCGGCAACCTGGTGCGCGGCGCCTTCATCGGGGTCGCCGAGACCATCCCCAGCGTGTCCGGGGGCACCATCGCTCTGGTCACCAGCATCTACAGCCGGCTGATCGCCGCGGCCAAGAATCTCACCGACGTCGGCAAGGCGTGCCTCACCCGGGGCGACTGGAAGGCCGCCGTCCGCCGAGTCGACTGGTGGCTGCTGGCACCGATCGGGATCGGCGTGGTCGTGGTCGTCTTCGCCATCGCCGGGCTGATGGAATCGTTCGTCACCGAGCAGCCGGTGGCCTCCAAGGCCCTGTTCATGGGCATGATCGCCATGTCGGTACTGATCCCCTTCCTGGAGATCGAGCCCGGGTCGCTGCGCAGCGGACGCGCACGGATGAGGGCGGCCGGACTCTTCGTCGCGGGTGCGGCCGTCGTCTTCACGCTCACCTCGCTGCCCCGCTCCGAGATCACCGATCCATCGCTCCTGCTGGTCTTCGGCGCCGCTGCCGTCGCCGTGTGCGCACTGGTGCTGCCCGGTATCTCCGGGTCGTTCTTCCTGCTGGTGGTGGGGCTGTACGCGGCCACCATGAATGCCGTCGACTCGCTCGACGTCGGTTACTTGGCGGTCTTCGCCGCCGGCGCGATCTTCGGACTCGTCTCCTTCGTCCGGATCCTCGAGTGGGTGCTGGCCAATCACCATACGACCGCGATGGTGCTCGCGGCCGGGATGATGTTCGGCTCCCTGCGTGCCCTGTGGCCGTGGCAGACCGAGCAGGGCGGCCTGCAGCCGATAGGCGACGACTGGCCGCTGGCGTTGGGCCTGTTCGTCGCCGGAGCCGCCGTGGTGGCCGTGGTCGCGGTAATACAGCGGCGGCAGTATTCGGCCGACGCCGCCATCGAGGTCCACGACGCGCAGAGCGGTGAGCCCGCCCGGTCGATCAGCCGGTAACCGGGGTCGCTCAGCGTTCTACAAGGTTCTGACCGGTATCCTCGGAGTCCGTGACCGAATCCCTCCTCGCTCAGACCACCGTTCAGGTGGCACTGATGCCCGGCTTCCTGGACCCCGTCAACCTGCTGAACTCGTTCGGCACCTGGGTTCTGGCCGGCCTGCTGCTGGTCGTCTTCATCGAGTCCGGGCTGCTGTTCCCGCTGCTGCCCGGCGACTCGCTGCTGTTCACCGCGGGGCTGATCGTCGCCGCCAAGTCGACCGAGGTGGAGCCCTTCGCCCCGCTGTGGGTGCTGCTGGTGACCATCCCGATCGCCGCATTCCTGGGTGATCAGGTGGGGTATTTCATCGGTAATCGACTCGGCTACACACTGTTCAAACCCAACAACAAGGTCCTCAAAGAGGCCTACATCGTCGAAGCCCACCAGTTCTTCGAGAAGCACGGGCCGATCACCATCGTGCTGGCTCGCTTCGTGCCGATCGTCCGCACGTACGCGCCGCTGGTCGCCGGCGCCGCGCGGATGCGCTATTCGGTGTTCGTCACCTACAACATCGTCGGCGCGGTCCTCTGGGGCTGCGGTGTCACCCTGCTCGGCTATTTCCTGGGCCAGATCCAGTTCATCGCCGACAACGTCGACCTGATCTTCATCCTCATCGTGCTGCTCTCGGTGATCCCCATCCTCACCGAGATCTTCAAGCGGTGGCGCAACCGCAGTGCCGAGATCGACGAGACCCCCGTCGACCTCGACGACTCCTCCACGTCGGCCGCCGAACTGGACCCCTCGGACCTCGATTCCGCGGACTCCGATCCCAAGAAGGATTCCTGACGGCGCTGCCATGACCGTCGATCGACCGTTTCGGGTCGCTGCGATCGAGTTCAATCCAGAGCTCTTCGAGTTCGACCGGAACCTCACACGCGCCCTCGAGGTGATCAGCGAGGCCGCCGGCGCCGGCGCCCGCTTGATCGTGCTGCCCGAGTGCGCCCTGTCCGGCTACATCTATCGCGACCGCGACCAGTTCCTGCCCTATATGGATGCGGTCCCGGGCCGGGCCACCGACCGGATCGCCGAGCTGACCCGCCGCTTCTCCTGCTACGTGGCGATCGGCATCGCCGAGGCGGACCCCGACACCGGGCTCACCTACAACACCGGCGCGCTCATCGGCCCGGACGGCTACATCGGCAAGTACCGCAAGAACGGCCTCAATCCCAGCGACAACCTCTGGTTCGTGCCGGGCGACACCGGGTACCCCGTGTTCGAGACCGAACTCGGCCGCATCTGCATGCTCATCTGCTACGACGACACCTACTGGGAGCCGGCGCGGCTGGCGGCACTCAAGGGCGCCGACCTGATCGCCTACATCTGCGCCAGCGACCGCGTGCTGCCGCAGCTCACCGAGGCGGCCCGCAACAACCACTCCACGATCGCCGCCGTCGAGCAGTTCTGCGCCTGGAACGGTCTGGCGATGGTCGCCACCGACCGCAACAACGCCGAAACCAATCCGACCACCGGGCTCAGCGTCACTTTCGGCGGGGCGGCTTCGATCTGGCAGGCCACCGGCGAGCGGACCGGACATCTGCCCGCCACCACCCCGGACACGACCGCCGCCGAGCGGCCGGATCCTGTACGGCACGATCGATCCGGGCCGGTACCGCAACGAGCAGAAGCACACCCTCGCCGACCGGCGTCCCGAGCTGTACGCCGACCTGCTCGCATTCCGGTCGCCGACCGATCCGGTGGCATCGGTCCGGTCGCACCGAGTGCGGGCCACGGCGCTGCAGTACCCGATCGTCCCCGGCGACTTCGGCGCGAACGTGCGCATCGTCGAGGCGCAGTTGCACGCCTCCGCCCCGGCCGCACCGGGCACCGGCCTCGTCGTCCTGCCGGCGTTCTCCTTCACCGGGGGCCCGGGGCGGCCCGGCGCCGCGTCGGCGGCGGACCTCGCCGAGAACCCGGTCGGCCGCACCGTCCAGGCGCTGTCGGACTTCGCGGCCCGCTTCGGCTGCCACGTGGGTCGGCAGCCACATCGTCGCCGAGGGCGGCGAGTTCTTCCACACCGCCATCCTCGTCGGACCGGACGGCACCGTGATCGGCCGGTACCGGCAGACGCATCTGGGGCGGGATGCCGCGTGGGCGGCGGCCGGGGACGATCTGCCGGTGTTCGACACCGCCATCGGCCGGATCGGCCTGCTGCTGTGCGACGACGTGCGCTTCCCCGAAGCCGGCGGCGTGCTGTCGGTCCGGCGCGCTGACATCATCGCCGTGCCGAGCGCGTGGGACGGCGGCCGGCTGCAGGAGAACCGCGACCTGTTCGTCGCCGGCTATCCGGACGGGACGATGACGTTCTGGTACGCGGTGGCCAAGACGGCGCAGGCGTACACGGTGGCCGCCAATCCCGTCGGCCCCGGCTTCGCCGGGTCCAGCGGGATCTACACGATCAACCCGGTGGACTCCGAGCCGCCGGTCGTCGGTTCGGCCGACTCCGCCGAGGCGGTGACCGCCGACTTCACCACCCTGGGCGATCCCGGCTGGTGGATGGACCAGGCGCGGCTGATCGGCGGCCGGCGCGTGGACCTCGCCGTCCCCTGGCGCTGCCGGAATCGTCGCCGGCGCTGCGCCGCTGGCGGGAAGCGCCCGGCTACGACATCGGCGCCTGGAGCGCCTACACCCCCTAGGTCCAGGGGTCCATCCAGAAGTCCAGTTCCAGGTCGGCCTCGGCCCCCGGAGTCACCAGGTACTCGCTGAAGTCGGTGACCCCCTCGGCGGCGAGGACCTCGTCGTCGACGTAGCACTCGCCCGTGGGGCCGCCGGCCGGGCGGGAGAGGATCGCCATCGCCGCGTCGGCCATGATCTGCGGGGTGCGGCTGGCCGAGACCATGTCCGCGCCCAGGATGTTGCGCACCGCCGCGGTGTCGATGGTGGTGTGCGGCCACAGCGAGTTCACCGCGACGTCGTCGGCCTTCAGTTCGGCGGCGAGGCCGATCGTGACCAGCGTCATCGCGAACTTGGAGATGGTGTAGCCGGTACCGATCTCGGCGAACCACTTCGGATCCAGGGTGATCGGCGGCGACAGCGTCAGGATGTGCGCGTTCGACGAGGCCCGCAGGTGCGGGATCGCCGTCTTCGACAGCAGGAAGGCGCCGCGCGCGTTGATGTCCTGCATCAGGTCGTACTTCTTCATGGCGAGGTCTTCGGTGCGCGTGATGTCGAGGGCGCTCGCGTTGTTGACGACAATGTCGATGCCGCCGAAGCGCTCGACGGTCTGCGCGACCGCATCGGCCACCTGCTCGTCGTCGCGAACGTCACCGACGATCGGCAGCGCCTGCCCGCCGGCCTCTTCGACGGCCTTCGCCGCGGTGAAGACGGTGCCGGGGAGCTTCGGGTGCGGCTCGGCGGTCTTGGCCAGCAGGGCGATGTTCGCCCCGGCGCGCGCCGCCTTGAGCGCGATGGCCTCGCCGATGCCGCGGCTGCCGCCGGACATGATCAGCGTGCGTCCGGCGAGCGGACGGTTGTTTTCGGTCGTCATCGGTGACGATCCTCTCTTCTCGGGTGGGAGACTCAGGTGACGGTCGCGCTACTTCGGGCCCATCCGGATCGCACCGTCGAGGCGGATGGTCTCGCCGTTGAGCATGGCGTTGTCGACGATGTGCATGGCCAGGGCGGCGTACTCGTCGGCGCGACCCAGACGGGACGGGTGCGGCACCTGCTCGCCGAGGGAGCGCTGCGCCGCTTCGGGCAGGCCGGCGAGCATGGGCGTCTCGAAGATGCCGGGGGCGATGGTGACGACGCGGATGAGCTGTCGTGCCAACTCCCGCGCGATGGGCAGGGTCATGGCGGCGACGGCACCCTTGGAGGCCGCGTAGGCGGGCTGACCGATCTGGCCGTCGAAGGCGGCCACCGAGGCGGTGTTGACGATGACGCCGCGTTCGCCGTCGACCGGCTCGGTGGTGGCCATCTGCTCGGCTGCCAGCCGGATCACGTTGAACGTACCGACCAGGTTGATGCGGATCACGCGCTCGAAGACGTCCAGCGGGAGTGCGCCGTCGCGGCCGAGCACCTTGCCCGGGGTGGCGACGCCCGCGCAGTTGACCGCCGTGCGCAGGGGGCCCAGGTCGGCGGCGGCGGCGACGACCGCGGCGACCTGGTCCGGGGAGGTGACGTCGGCCGGGACGAAGACGGCGCGCTCGCCGAGCGCGGTGGCGGCGGCTTCGCCGTCCGAGCCCGGCAGGTCCACCAGCACCACGGCGGCGCCGCGTTCGTGGAGGGCGCGGGCGGTGGCGTTGCCGAGGCCGGAGGCCGCGCCGGTGACCAAGGCGACGGTGTCGTTCAGTTTCATGGTTCTCCTCTGTCGGTGATGCTGCTGGTGTCGGTGACGGTCAGTTCGCGGCGAGTCCGCGGGCGATGACGAGTCGCTGAATCTGGTTGGTGCCCTCGAAGATCTGGGTGATCTTGGCTTCGCGCATGAAGCGCTCGACGCGGAAGTCGCGGGTGTACCCGTTGCCGCCGAACACCTGCACGGCGTCGGTGGTCACCTTCATCGCGGTGTCGGTGGCGATCAGCTTGGCGACGGAGGCCTGTCGGGAATAGGGCAGACCGCGGTCGCGGCGGCGGGCCGCATCCAGGTAGGTGGCGCGAGCGGAATCGACCGCCGCGGCCATGTCGGCGAGCAGGAAGCCGAGCCCCTGGTGGTCGATGATGGCCTTGCCGAAGGTCTGGCGCTCCTTGGCGTAGGCGACGGCTTCGTCCAATGCCGCCTGCGCGATGCCGGTGGCGACCGCGGCGATCCCCAACCGGCCGGAATCCAGTGCGCTGAAGGCGATCTGCAGGCCCTGCCCCTCGTCGCCGAGACGACGGTCGGCCGGGATCAGCGCGTCGTCGTAGCTGGCCGAGGTGGTCGGTACCGCCGCCAGCCCCATCTTCTCCTCCGGCTTGCCGAAGGAGAGGCCCTCGGTGTCCTTGTCCACCAGGAAGCACGAGATGCCCTTGGAGCCTTCACCGGTGCGGGCGAAGAGATTGTAGAAGTCGGCGATGCCGCCGTGGGTGATCCACGACTTGGTGCCGGTGACCCGGTACTCGTCCGGCCCCGCCCCGACTGCAGTGGCGCGGCATTTGAGGGCGGCGGCGTCGGAGCCGGCGTCCGGCTCGGACAGGCTGTAGGCGCCGATGGTGGTACCGCCGAGCATCTCGGGCAGCCAGCGCTTCTTCTGTTCTTGCGTCCCGTAGGTGGCCAGTGGGAAGCACGCCAGGCCGTGCACGCTCACCGCGACGCCGATCGCCGCCCAGCGCGCGGCGATCTCCTCGAGCACCTGCAGGTAGACCTCGTACGGCTGACCTCCCCCGCCCCACTCTTCGGGGTACGGCAGGCCGAGCAACCCGGCCTCGCCGAGCGTCGCGAAGACACCGTCGGGGTAAGTCTCGTTCTTCTCGTGCTGGTCGACGATCGGGTCGAGCGCCTTGTCGGCGATGTCCCGGGTCAGCGCGATCAACTCGCGGGCCTCGTCGGTGGGCAGCAAACGGTCGACCGGCATCGGTTCTCCTCGGCATGGAAACAGTACTCTGCTGCCACTCACAGTACTGTCGGGTCGGTAGTACTGCAAGACCCTTGCCAGTACTATTCGGGGTATGACCACGCCGCCCGAGTTCGCCACCAAGCGGCGTCTGGAGTTGTTCGACGCCCTGGTCGGCTTGTTCCTCGCCGAGGGCTTCTCCCATCTGACGCTCGACGAGATCGCGGCACGGCTGCACTGCTCCAAGTCGACGCTCTACACCCTGGCCGGCAGCAAGGAGCAGCTGGTCCGGTCGGCGACGGTGCACTTCTTTCGCGGCGCCACCGACGAGGTGGAGACCCGCATCGCCGACATCCCCGGCGCCCGCGAACGGATCATCGGCTACCTCGAGGCGGTCGGGGCCGCGCTCGCCCCGGCATCCGATCGCTTCATGGCCGACCTCGACGCGTTTCCCCCGGCCCGCGAGGTCTACGCGCAGAACACCCGGCTGGCCGCCGAACGCGTGCACCAGCTGATCGACGAGGGTGTGGCCGCCGGGGAGTTCCGCGCCGTGCACGCCGCCCTCGCCGCCGACATCGCGGCCACCATGATGGAGCGGATCCAGCAGCGCGGCGTCCGGGAGGCCACCGGCCTCGACGACGCCCACGCCTACCGCGAGCTGGCGGTGATCCTCACCGCCGGCATCAGCAAGTAGTAGCCGTGCCGCCGGTGCGGATCACCGACCTCGGGTGAGCTCAGTCGGTCAGCTGGGCCGCCAGTCCGGCGAGAGCGTCGCCGTACATCCCCTCGATCGAGACGGCCAGCTCCTGTTCCACCGCCGGTGACCCCGCCGCGAAATCGGCGCTCCAGGTGACCCGGCAGGCCCCCTCGCCGGCGGGGTGAACCCGGACGGTGGACTCGTAGCGCTCCAGCGGCAGCGGTCCGTCGACGTAGGTGTAGGTGTACGTGCGCCGGTCTCCGTCGAGGGCGACGATCCGCTCGCGCGCCGGCGAGCCGTCCGCGAACTCCACGTGCCGCACATCGCCCTCCATCCACGACTTGCGCAGTGACGGAATCCAGTCGGCCACGTCTCCGGTCCGTTCGAGCGCACTCCAGACCACCTCGGCGGCGGCCGGGAAGTCCTTCTCCACCGATACCGTCGCCATGTCAGACCCTCCCCAGTTCCTTCTCGTACTTCTTGGTCATGTGCGCAACCGCTTCGACGTGCGCGGCGGCCTGACCTTCGCGCACCGCCTCAGCCCGTTCGGCAGCGTCGAGCATCGGCTGCGCCTGCCCCTGGAAGTAGGGCATCACGTCCTGCGCGAAGAGTTCGAACGACCGCTTGGTGGCCTGCGGGTTGGCCCAGTCGTGGCCCTGGATCAGCAGGGTGCCGAAGCCGCCGGACTGGTCCACCAGACGCTGCACCTGGGCGCGGGCCTCGTCGGCGGTGCCGATGACGCCGATGCCGGACGTGTTGATGAAGTCGATCATCTCGCGCTTGTTCTCGCCCCGGACGTCCATCTGCGGGAAGGCCGCGACGTGTTGCAGGTAGTTGAACCAGTATTCGATCCCGTGCTCGACGTCCTTGTAAGCCTGCTCCTTGGTCTCGGCGATGTGGAACGGCCCCACCAGACGCCAGGTGGATCGATCCACCTCGTCGGCACGGCCGGCCTGAGCGGCGAACTCCTCGAGCATGCCCCAGTGGTGCTGGAGGGCACTGAAGCCGTCCGCGGTGAGAGTGGCGGCGATCGACAGCAGGCCGATGCCGTGCTTGCCGGCCAGTCGCGCGCCGGTGGGCGATGCGATGGCGGCGACGACGACGTCGAACAGCGGATCGGAGTACGGCGCCATCTGGATCCGGGCGTCGAACAGCTCGTGCGTTCGCGTCTTGGCGCTCACCGTCTCGCCACGCAGCAGACGCATGATGATGTCGGTGTTCTCGGCGAGCAGCTCGCGAGTGTCGATCTGGGAAAGCCCCAGCATCATGGCGTCGGTCGGGAGCGAGCCCGGGCCGAGACCGAACAGGACGCGGCCGCGGGTGAGGTGGTCGAGCATCACCATGCGCTCGGCCGCCCACAGTGGATTGTGATACGACACCGACGTGACGCCGGTGCCCAACTTGATCCGGCTGGTGCGCTCGCCGGCCGCGGCGATCATGATCTCCGGGGACGCGTAGATCTCCGCGCCGGCCGAGTGGTGCTCACCGAACCACGCCTCGTCGTAGCCGAGCCGGTCCAGATACTCCACCAGTTCCAGGTCCCGCTGAAGCAGCAGGGTCGGGTTCATTCCCGGCTTATGGATGGGCGCGAGAAAGGTGCCGAATTTCAGGTTTGCCATGTGTTCCTCCAGTGGCGGTGAATTACATCGAATTCGACACTATGGCGCGCATCACACCTGTGCATAGTCCTCAGAAGTGGACAATCTCTGCGTCCCCTTTCGAGGACTCGACGGCCACCTTCGGCTCCTGTTAGCGTTTCTCGTCAATCGGAGTAATGGCTTGTCGCCGAATCTCTCCGACCCGAAAAGAAAGGCCGCAGAATGCGACTCGCCTCCTCCAGCTCCACGTCGGCCCGGCAGCGGGTCCACGCCGCGCTCGACGAGCTGCGCCGCGGCCGCCCGGTGGTGGTGCTCGACGACGCCGACAGAGAGAACGAGGCCGATCTGATCCTGCCGGCCGAGTTCGCCGATCGCGACCAGATCGCCTTCTTCCTGCGGCACACGTCCGGCTTCTTGTGCGTGGCGCTGCCGGCCGACCGCGCCCGCGACCTGCACCTGAACCCGATGGTGAGCGATAACACCGACCCGCTCGGCACGGCGTTCACGGTGAGCGTGGACGCGAAGGGCACCGGCACCGGGATCAGCGCCGAGGCCCGGGCCACGACGATCCGGGCGCTGGCCGACACCGCCGCCGAGGCCGGCGACTTCGCGCGGCCCGGCCACGTGCTGCCGCTGCGGGCGCATCCCGGCTCACTGTGGGCCCGCCGCGGACACACCGAGGCCGCCCTGGAGCTGTGCCGGCAAGCTGGCCTACAGCCGGCCGGACTGCTGTGCGAGATGACCAGCGCCGACAAGACCGACATGCTCCGCGGCGCCGACGCCCAGCGGTTCGCCGACGACCATCAGCTGATCGCGGTCACCATCGCCGAACTCGCCGACGTCTTCGATCCCGCCGCACCTGCGGCCCCGGCACCGTCGCCCGCCGTCACCCGCGGGAGCACCGCGCTGCTGCCGACCCCCTGGGGCGTCTTCGATGCCACCGTCTTCAGCGATCCCACGGGCGTCGACCATCTGGCCTTGACTTGGGGCGACCCCACCCGCAGCGACGCCCTGGTGCGGATCCACAGTGAATGCCTGACCGGCGAGGCGCTGCACTCGCTGCGCTGCGACTGCGGCCACCAGCTCGACACCGCGCTCGAGCAGATCGCCCAGACGCAGGGCGGCGCGCTGATCTACCTCCGCGGACACGAGGGCCGCGGCATCGGCCTCAAGGCCAAGATCTCCGCCTACCAGTTGCAGGACCGCGGGCACGACACCGTCGATGCGAATCTGGCACTCGGGCTTCCGGCGGACGCCCGCGACTATCAGGCCGCGGGCGCCGTGCTCCGCGCACTCGGCGTGCACTCGATGCAGTTGCTGACCAACAATCCCGACAAGCTGCGGGCGATCGGAGAAACGGGATTCTCCGTCACTCGCGCGCTGCCGATTCCGGCACCACGGAATCAGTTCAACACCGCCTACCTGGAGACCAAGCGGCTCCGCTTCCAGCACCTGACCGGCTGACCCCGGAACCGGTCAGTGCCGGCCGAACTCGATGAGCACGCGCGTGGTGAGGGCGGCCCGGTTGGCGCAGCCGGTGGCCGCGAAGATCCGGCTCATGTACTTCTTCACCGACTGCTCGGTCAGTGACATCACCCGGGCGATCTCGGCATTGCTCAGCCCCTCGACCACCAGCTTGGCCACCTCCAGCTGACGCGGCGAGAGAAGCGCCGAGAGGGTGGTGTCCTCCTCGCCGAAGGGGACCGCCGCAGCATGCGCCTGCAGTTGCGCACCGAGGAAGCGGACCGCGATGGTCTCGTCCCGGTCGAGCTCGCGGTCGGAGTCGAACAGACCGACGAGCGCATCACCGGTTTTGGTCTTCAGGTGAATCGCGGAGGCGACGGTCATCCCGTGCGGCAGCAGGTAGTCCACCACGTAGGAATGCTGCGGTGCGGGCAGCGTTGTGAAATCAGCGAGTTGCACATAGCCGTTGCGCATGAGCACCTGCCGCGCCGCCGAGGTGGCGAAGATATCTTTATCGCGCCATCGGGACTGGTATTCGTCGAGCAGGTGGCTCGCCGCTCCCGTCAGAATTGGGTCGGGGTCGGAAAACGCATCGTCGAATGATCGTCCGGAAAAGAATGTGACGTCACGAATACCGAAATTCGTCGATATTCCGTCCACCACGTTTGTCCGGAATTCCTCCGGGTCGGTGATTCCGCTACACCGCGCCAGCACGTTGAGAATGGCGCGAATGTGCTTTTCGGGCAGACCGTCGAGGACGGTCAGTCCATCGCCGTTCCGGCGAGTCGGCAGTGCACGCAACATCTTCCAGCGACTCCTTCTTCACTGTCGACAGTAGGCGGCGGGCCGACGGAGGTGGTCACAGTTCGCGCAGTCCGTGGAACTTCGCCTGGTGGAAGACCAACGGAGGATTGCTCACCGGCAGCGATAGTCCGACCACCTCGCCGACGATCAGGTCGTGATCGCCGTACGGTCTGCCGTCGTGCAGGGTGCAGTCGATCCACGCGTGCGCTTCGCTCAGTCGCGGACTGCCACCGCGGGCCCGATGCCAGTCGACGTCGCCGAACTTGTCCGCCCCACTCCTGGCGAAGCTGCGCGCGAGCTCGTTCTGGTGCTCGGCGAGCACGTTGACGCAGAAGCTGCCCGCAGCGGTGATGTGCGGCAGAGTGGTCGAGGACTGCCCGGCGAAGAAGCCGACCAGAGGAGGGTCCAGCGACACCGAGGTGAAGGACCCGACGGTCATGCCGACCGGCCCGCCCTCGGCGTCCAGCGCGGTCACGATCACGACGCCGGTGCAGAAGTGTCCGAGAACGGTGCGGAACTCCTGCCCGATCCGGTCCCGGTCGTCGACGTGGAGCATCGGCGAGGCCGGCGAGACTGTCATGAGTACCTCCTGTGACGCAGATGACATTGAATGCCACGGTATGAGGTGCGCTCCTGTCTTGACAGTCCGCGAAAGTGGACAATTCACGGACTGGCAGCCGACTCGCAGGCTCTTGGCGAGCGCGCGGTGAGCATTGAGCCGCACGGTGGGACCCATGACCACAACGGATACGACCCCGACGCCCTACTCCCCCACCGCGGTTCAGCTCGTGGTGCTCGACTCGCCGGCCGCCCGGCGCTATGCGGAAGCCCTTGCTGCCGCGAGCCTGCCCGTCGGTGTGATCGGCGCCCGGCACACCGATGTGATCGGATTCCTGGCCGCCCCGACGCGCCACCACCGCGTCGTCGCCCTGGTGGCCGATGTCGACGATCCGGAGCAGTTCGCCGACGCGGTGGCGCGCATCCAGTCGCGCCTCGGCCCGGTGACCGCGGTGATCCGCCACCGCCGCGACTCAGATGACGGTGCCGACGTCGTTGGCGACCAGGTCGTCCAGCGCGCGTTCGGCCACGGCCGCAACCGTCATCGACGGATTACACGCCGCAGTGGTCCCGGGGATCAGCGCACCGTCGATCACGTACAGACCGCGCTGCCCGTGCACCCGGCCACTCAGATCGCAGACCGTCTTCATGCACGCCCCGCCCAGCGAATGCCACGTGGTGTTGAGGACCGCGTTCGAGTCGCCCAGCACGCTTCCCGGACCGGCGATCGCAGTGGCCGTCGGGTGAATGTGCCGCCACTGCACGCCGCGATCGCCGCCGGCCGGCCAACGCAGCACGGCCTCTTGCCGCGCTGAGTCGTAGACGAAGCGCCCGCGGTCACCACTCACCCCGAAGCCAACCATCATCGTGGTGTGCAGGTCCGGGCCGAGCGGCGGAATCGACGCCTGAATGACGGTGTGTGCAGACCGCGGGTCCGCCCAGTTCAGGCTTCCGTACACCACCGGGCCGCCTTGCTTCTCGCCGAAGTCCGCGTCCGGCGCGGTCCACGTGTAGATCCGGTCGGCGTTGGTTCCCCAGCCGCTGCCGATGCCGTCCGGAAGGTCGGCGATCGCACCGGATGCCTTGGCGCGCACCAGTAGTCGCGTGGTGTGAACGCTACCGGCGGACATGATCAGTGTCGGCGTGGTCAAGACCTTGCGCTCGAGGATGCGGCCGTGGAGGTCGGTTCTGTTCACGTGCACCACCCAGCGACCGTCCGGGCCGCGGCCCACGTCGGTCACCTCGTGCTGGGTGGCGACGGTCAGCCGCCCGGTGGCCCGCGCCTGCTTGAGATAGGTGACGTCCACGGAGTGCTTGCCGCCGTTGTTCACCCCGAGGGCGCCCGATCCGTCGGTGTAGGCCGGGCGCATCTCACCGCGCAGTTCGGCGAGTGCGTAGTTCCAGTCGATCGGCATCGGGATCTTCGAGACCGGTTTGCCGGCGCGGCGGGCGCGGGCGGCGAAGGTGCGCGCCGCCTGGTACTCCGGCCGCCGGACCAGGCTGTCCGGGGCCACGGCGAGCCCGAGCATGCGAGCCACGCGCGGATAGTGGACGCGGTCGAGCGTCGGCCAATCCAGCGCGGCGGGCAAGTGCTCCTCGAAGACCGCCTGGCTGGGCTGCAACGACATCCCCTGGTAGATCAGCGAGCCGCCACCGAGACCGGCCGGCGCGAGAGCCGTCATGTTCTCGCCCACCACCGCGTCGACCAGGCCCACGTACGGATCCACCGACAGCGGCCGGCCGAACAACTGTGGGGCGCTGCGATGCCAGAGCGCACGTTTGTCCGGGCTCGCGACACTGGGGAATGTGGAGGCGTTCGGCCCGGTGCACCATTCCCGGCCGCGCTCCAGGAGGAGGATCGGAACGCCGGCCCGTGTCAGCCGCAGCGCAGCGACGCCACCGCCGAAGCCGGACCCGATGACCACGGCGCGGTGCGTCTCTCGGGTGAGCCGTACGCGGGCGGGGCGCCCACTCGCCGCGGCCGCGGGCATCGCCAGGGCTGCGGCACCGGCCGCCGCGGAGCCGGCGAGGAAGCTCCGCCGATTCAGTCCGGTCCGAGTTGCTGTGGTCATGTGGTGCACTCCTTCAAATGTGTAAGTCATATGACTTATTCGACGGCGGGTTTGATCCCCCGGTCCGACCGCGCCCGCCTCCACGGCCGACCGCATGAGGGATCATGGCGACATGAGCGGCGAACCCGGCGTGCAGGCGACGCAGACGCGACAGCTGCTACTCGCCGCCGCCGAAGACCTCTTCGCCGAGCACGGGGTCACCGCGGTCTCCAACCGGCAGATCTGCGAGGCGGCCGGCCAGGGCAACAACTACGCCGTCGGGTACCACTTCGGTTCCCGCGAGGGCCTGCTGCAGGCACTCCTGAAGACCCACAACGAACCGATCGAGCGAATCCGCCAGCGCTTGGTCGACGATCTCGGCTACATCACCCAGCTCCGCGACTGGCTCCGCTGCCTGGTTCAGCCGCAGCTGGAGTACATCGGCACCGCCACGCGGCGCACGCATTTCGCGGCTCTGTGCACGCAGCTCGCCGTCGACCCGGCGAACACCGCACTCCTGTACCAGGAGGCGAGTCGCTCACCGTCGCTACTGCGGATCCTGGACGGCCTCTATCAGGCGCTGCCTCCACTGCCCCAGGAAGCGATCACGGTGCGCAACCTGATGACGCAGAACATTCTCATCTCGACCTTCGCCGACTTCGAACGATCCCGCAACGAAGCCGACGCCCTCGACATGCGGTCGTGGCAGATGTTCTCCGAGGCCATGGTCGACGGCCTGCTGGGCTTGTGGCTGGCACCCGCGACCTGAGCAGCGGACACCGCCCCCGACAGACCACCTCCTTTCACCCCGACGCGTGCGGCCTGCACGTCGATAATGAGTCACTTGACTGAGATATGGAAGGCATGTCAGGGTCTTTGTGATCTGACTCACCCGGACGCCGTTACCGGCGGCCCGGCACCGAGGCGATCGTCTCTGTTCATCAACGGTCGGGACCGTCCATGCTGCTTGCACTTTCGAAGAGGAGGCGGCTGCGCGTGCAGGCCGTCGTGATCGCCGTCGCCATCGCCGCCGCGGTGGCGCCGGCACTGCCGGCGGGAGCGGCGCCGCCGTTGCCGATCGCGACGGCCGAATGCGGCCCGGGATCTGCTCCCGAACCGGCATTGCAGGGCGAGGTCCCGGCCGCCGATCGGGAATCCGGCCGCAGTACGCGCGGCTACTCCTGCAACGTCGTCCGACTCGGCCGATACCAGGGCCACGGCGGCGGGATCACCTCCAGCAGTCACGACCACTGCGCCTACATGGGGAGCATGTTCCCGGGCTCCATGGTGGGATCGGACACCGGCGTCGCGGTGATCGATGCGAGCGATCCGTCGGCGCCGAGGCGGACGACCACCCTGCGCGCCCCCGCACTCACCGCCGGAACCTGGGAGAGTCTCAAGGCCAACCGCAAGAGCGAACTACTGGTGGGCACGGGGGTTCCCCTGCTCACCGGCGCCGGACTACTGGCGGTCTACGACATCAGTGACTGCGCCCGTCCCCGCCTGCTGAACGACGTGGTCGGCACACCAGCGGCGCCATTGCCGATCACGGCGCACGAGGGCGGCTTCTCCCCCGACGGCAAGACGTACTGGGCGTCGGGCGTCGGCCCCGGCCTGATCAGTGCGGTAGACCTGAGCGATCCGGCGCGGCCGAAAGTGATCGCCCACAATTTGACCGCCCTGGAGAATCACGGCGTCGGCGTCAGCGCCGACGGCAACACCCTCTACCTGTCGCACAACTTCGGCGGGATGAGCATCTGGGACGTCAGCTCCATTCAACGACGAGACGCGAACCCGCACATGCGCAAGCTCTCTCAGCTCGACTGGACCAGCGGCGCCTTCACCCAGCACAGCGTCCCGGTCACCTACGGCGACGACGAGTACCTGTTCACCGTCCTCGAAGGCGGTTCCGGCGGCGTCAAACTGGTCGACGTGAACGATCCGCGCTCCCCGAAGGTGGTCAATGAGCTCAAGCTGGAGGTCAACTTCCCGCAGCATCAGGACCGCGCCCTTGCCTCGAGCATGGGCGGCGGCGTCTTCGCCTACGAGTCCCACTACTGTGCGGCCGACCGGCCGGTGAACCCCACCGCCCTCGCCTGCGGCTGGATCTCGTCGGGTGTCCGCGTCTTCGATGTGCGCAATCCCAAGCAGGTCAAGGAGATCGCCTACTTCAACCCGCCCGCCCAGACCGGACGACACTTGGATCTCTGGAACTCGCCGCACGCCCTCTCGTCGGTGATCGGCGCCCCGTTCATCTCGACCGGCGGGATCCTCGCCTCCCTCGCCGACGGGAAGTTCGATCCCGGCCAGGCGCTGGGCCGACGGTCGGGCCGGGCATTCACGGATCTGTCCACCGACTGGTGCTTCTCGCCGCCGGAATGGCGCGGCGACAAGCTCTACGTCGGATGCTCGGACAACGGATTCCAGGTGCTGCAGTTGACCAACGACGTCTACACGCCTCCTGCCGATCAGCTGTCCCACGTGGGCTCATGAGCGACCCACGCGGTCGTGGGATCGTCGCGGCGATCGCCGTCGGCACCGTCGTGGTGTTCGCCGTCCTGGGTGGGATCATGTTGCGGCCGTTTCTGATCGACGATCGTCCAGCGCAGGACCCCGCACTCAGCGTGGTGGAGACCGGCTTCGTGCAGGACATGCTGGGCCATCATCGCCAGGCGGTGGAGATGGGCAAGCTGATCGACCGTCCCGGTATCGACGACACCGTCCGGAGCCTGGGGAGGCAGATCGCGCAGGCCCAGCAGTTCGAGATGGGCACCATGGCCGGGTGGCTGCAACTGGCCGGTGAGCCGCTGGACAATCCGGCGCCGATGTCCTGGATGCAGCGGTACCCCGGTGCCGGCGAGAGCCCACACGTCCACGACCAGGACCTCGGTTCGCACGACATGCCGGGAATGGCGACCGCCGACGAGGTGGCCGAACTGGGAGCGCTGCCGCCGCAGGACGCAGAGAACAGATTCCTGCAACTGATGCAGCGCCACCATTACGGCGGCATCGCCATGGCGCAGGACCTGACCGCTCAGGTCCCCGACGGCGTCGTCGCCCGGCTCGCCACCAGCATGGTGAACAGCCAGAGCAAGGAGACCGGATTGATCGGGGTGCTGCTCACCGAACGCGGCGGGATCTGACCGGCTACCAGGCCTGGTCCAGGTCGGCGTGCTGGGTGACCCAGGTGTGCATGACGATGCCGGCGGCCACGCCGGCGTTGATGCTGCGAGTGGAGCCGAACTGGGCGATGGACACCGTGAGCTCGGCGGCTTCGCTCGCCTCGGCGGTGACCCCCGGCCCCTCCTGACCGAACAGCAGCAGACAGTTCTCCGGCAGCGCGGTCTCTTCGAGCCGGACCGAGCCGGGGGTGTTGTCGACGGCCACCACCACCAGCCCGTGCCCGTGCGCCCAATCGGTCAGCTCGTCCACGCTCGCGTGGTGGTGAATGTGCTGATAGCGGTCGGTCACCATCGCCCCGCGCCGATTCCAGCGGCGCCGCCCGACGATGTGCACGCCTTCGGCGAGGAAGGCGTTCGCGGTGCGCACCACGGTGCCGATGTTGGCGTCGTGCCCCCAGTTCTCGATCGCCACGTGGAACCGGTGCCGCCGGGTGTCGAGGTCCTCGACGATCGCCTCGCGCGTCTGATAGCGGTAGGCGTCCACCACGTTGCGGCGATCACCGTCGGCCAGCAGTTCCGGGTCGTAGCGGGGATCTCCACTGGGCTCGGCGGTATCCGGGTGCTCTTCGCGCCACGGGCCCACGCCCACGGGCTCGCCGATACCGCTGTGCCATTCGGTGGGCCCGCCTGATTCGGGGGACCCGATGTCCTTGCCGGACAAGGTGTTCGACGGTCCAGTCAGGACAGGCCGATGTCGGCCAGCCCGAGGAGGGAGCGATAGGGGACCCGCTCGGCGCGGATCACCTCGTCGGCGCCGGTATCGCGGTCGACGACGGTCGCCACACCCACCACTTCGGCTCCTGCGGCGCGCGCGGCGGCGACGGCCTTGGCCGGGGAGGCCCCCGTGGTGGAGGTGTCTTCCACGATCAGCACCCGCTTGCCCGCGATGGCCGGTCCCTCGATCTGCTGCTGCATGCCGTGCTGCTTGGCGCCCTTGCGGACCACGAAGGCGTCGATCGCCCTGCCGTCAGCGTGCATGATCGACGTCGCGACCGGGTCGGCGCCGAGCGTCAGGCCGCCCACGGCGTCGTACTCCCAGTCCGCGGTCAGCTCGCGCATCAGGGAGCCGATCAGGCGGCTCGCTTCGTGCTGCAGAGTGGCGCGGCGCAGGTCGACGTAGTAGTCGGCCTCCTTGCCGGAGGAAAGCGTCACGCGCCCGTGGACCACCGAGAGTTCGGCGACCAGTTCGGCGAGCCGTCGGCGGGCGGTCTGGTCCAGGGCAGGAGTGTCGGATGCGGCCATCGGGCGGGGTCTCCTGGTCAGTCGAGGTCGCGCGGGTTGTTCAGCGGCGGCAGGTCCGGCGGGCCTGGCCGGTCCCGGCGCTGGCGCATCGGTGCCGGACGCGGCGGCCGCTCCGGGTAGTCCTCACGAGCGGGGTAGTCCGGCTCGGGGTATGCGGGCCCCGGACGATCGGCCGCGGGCCGCGGGGTCGCGTCGAGCGGCGAGGACCGCGGCACATATCCCTGCGGCGGTCCGTATGCGGGCGCAGGCCCCCGGGGCGCCGGAGCCTGTCCCGGCTCGGGGAGCGACTCGTCGATCTCGTCCTGGTCGAGCTGGCGGCGGCCGCGGCGGGCCTTGTCGCGCAGGCTCTCGGTCTTCTCGTCGGCCAGCTCGTCGCTGATCGGACCGTGCGGGTCGCGCGGATCGGGCGCATCCTGCGGGTCGACCGCCGGCGGCAGGACGCGCAGCAGGTCGGCGAAGCGGCGCACCGTGTCCAAGGCGACGTCGAGGTGCTCCGGGTCGGCCGTCAGCGGCATGGAGCCGAGCGCCCAGTTGCCCTCGTTCCAGAGGATCTCCACGTACGCGGGCACCTCGGTGGCCAGTGCGACCATGCGGCGGTCGCAGACCCGGCGTGCGGCGTCCAGGTTGGACGCGAACATCACCCGCGAGCCCATGGCGCCGAGCAGGTCGACGTCCTCTTCCGCCGGCGCCAGCACATCCTCGTACCGCAGGTCGACGGTCACCGATGAGGCGGCCGGGCGACGGACGGCGACCACGGTCGCGGTCTCGTCCAGGTCGAAGACGACGGCTTCGGCACCTTCGTAGACGCCGTAGGCGACATCGCGCACCTGCACGTGGTCGGGAACGTCCATCGCTGCGCGGTGGAACGCCGTGCGCAGCTTGCTGTCGGAGTCACGGAACTGGAAGGAGTGCGTCTGTCCCCACACCGCGCGCTGGTGGTGCACCTGGTCGGACCGGGTACGGTCCAGCCAGAGCAGAACGCCGGCACCGATCAGCGCGAGGGCCGCAATCACGAAATAGACGATGGTCATCGGGCTTAGCCTACTATCGAACGCTCACACACCGGAGGACGACTCGTAGGTCGCCGACCCGACCGAGGGAGAGGACGACGATGAACGCCGTGCCCGAGGCCGCGATCGCGGCCCTCACCGAGTCGATCGACGCGGCCCTGATCGAGGCTCTGACCTGCTCTTTAGTGGAGACGCCGAGCGTGAATCCCGGGGGCACCGAGGGGGCGGCGGCGGGCGTCCTGGCGCGAGCGTGCAGCGACGCCGGGTTCACCGTGACCCTCACCGAGGCAGCTGACGACCGCCCGAATCTGCTCGCGACCACCTCGCGCACCGGAACCGGACCGGGGCTGCTGCTGCTCGGTCATTCCGACGTGGTGCCGGCCGGTCCGGACTGGACCGGCGATCCGTTCACCGTGCGCCGCGACGGCGACCGGATCATCGGGCGCGGTGCGGCGGACATGAAGGGCGGGCTGGCCGCGGCGGTCGCGGCGATGGCCGCGCTGGACCGCGCCGGCGACTTCGGCATCGAACTCTCCGGACCCGTGCATCTACTGGCGACCGTCGACGAGGAGGAGCACGGCATCGGTGTGCGCACCTTCGTCGCCGACCCGCCCCCGCTGGAGTTCGCGGGCTGCATCGTCGCCGAGCCCACCGGCCTGCAGGTGGTGCGCGGTTGTCGCGGGGCGTCGTACCTGGACATCGTCGTGACCGGCCGGGCCGCGCACTCGGGTCGCCCCACCGACGGCCGCAGCGCCATCGAGGCCGCCGCCGGAGTGATCGGCCTGATCCGGGAGGACCAGGCCGCGATGGCCGCCAACCCCGATCCCCTCCTGGGCTTCGGCACCTGGAACGTCGGGCTGATCGAGGGCGGGCAGGGCATCTCCGTGGTGGCACCGAACTGCCGCCTCGGCGTCGACCGCCGTCTGATGCCCGGCGAGTCCGTCGCGGTGATCGCCGAGGATCTGGCCGACGCCATCGCCGAGGCCGGCATCGAGGGCGACGGTATCGCCGTCGCCGTGCGTCCGACCATGGAGATGCCGGGCTTCGCCACACCCGCCGACGCCCCGCTGGTGTCCGCGGTGGCCCGGGCGGTCGCCGACAGCGGCGCCCCGACGTCGATCGGCGGCTGGACCGCGGCGTGCGACGGCGGGTTCATCAGCCGCGACCTCGGGGTCCCGACCGTGGTGATGGGCCCCGGCGACATCAACGGCCAGGCGCACCAACCCGACGAGTCGGTGTCGCTGTCCGAACTGGTGACCGCGGCCCGCGCCTACGTCCGCGCCGCCGTGGCCCTGCTGGGGTGAGCGCCGCTCCCACGCCCGCCTAGAGGGCAGCCGAATTCTCGGCCTACTCGAACGGCACCCGCTGATACACGCAGTGATTGAGCCAGTTGGCGTACAGCAGTACGCCGTGACTGCGCCACGTCAGTGCGGGCTCCCGGGACGGGTCGTCTTCCGGGTAGTAGTTGGCGGGCAGCGCCGGGTCCATACCGGCCTCGGCGTCCCGCTGGTACTCGCGGCCGAGGGTGTCGCGGTCGTACTCCGGATGCCCGGTGATGAACACCTGCCGCAGATCGGGGGTCGCCGCGAGCAGTACACCGGAGTCGTCGCCGATGGCGAGCACGTCGACCGCGCCCGTCGCCTCGATGTCTGCGGCGTGCACATCGGTGTGCCGTGACTGCGGTGCGACCAGGACATCGTCGAATCCTCGCAGCAGCGGCGATTCCGGTCGGCGCACGCGATGGTCGAAGACCCCGGACAGCTTCTGTGGCAGTTCGTACTTCGGTACGCCGTAGTGCCGGTACAGCGCGGCCTGGGCTCCCCAGCAGATGTGGATCGTGGAATAGACGTGCTCGCGGCTCCAGTCCAGGATCTGGGCCATCTCCGGCCAGTAGTCGACGTCTTCGAACTCGAGCCGCTCGATGGGCGCCCCGGTGACGATCATGCCGTCGAAGTACTGATCGGCGACGTCGGCGAATGTCGCATAGAACGCCTCGAGATGCTCGGGCGGAGTGTTGCGCGACGAGTGACTCGCCATGTGCAACAGCGACACCTCCACCTGCAGCGGTGTGCCTCCGAGGACACGAAGCAACTGGGTTTCGGTCGCTTCCTTCGTCGGCATCAGATTGAGGATGGCGATGCGCATCGGCCGGATGTCCTGCGAACGCGCGCGTTCATCGGACATCACGAAGATGCCTTCGCCCTCAAGGGTGGCGCGGGCGGGAAGATCTCGCGGGATGTTCACCGGCATGGTTCGATACTGCCACCGCGAGAACCGGCGGCCGCACCGCGTGCTGCCGTCGGCACCGATCCGGTGCTGCCGGGCTCACAGTTCCGGCCAGCTGCGGTCCAGACCGGCGACGATGAAGTCGATCTTGGTGTCGAGGGCGGCACGGCCGGTCCACGACTCGTCCGGCTGCAGCACCGTCGGCCCGTCGCCGAGTACCTCGCGCACCCGGTCCAGACCGCGCGCCCCCTCGTCGTCGACCATCCGCATCGCCTCGACACCGAGGTGCGAGGCGAACACGGTGTCGCCGATGAAGTCCAGGGCGAACATCGCCTGCCTCGGGGTGCGCCCGTGCGCCATCAGGGTGGCCGAATAGGCGGCGAGGACGTCCTCGATCCGGGTGAACGCGGGCGGAAAGCTGTAGACCAGGCGGCTCAGCCCGGGGAAGTCCTCGCAGACGCGCCAGCATTCGTCGGCCCACAGGTGCAGGGCCTCGCGCCAGCCGGCGCCCTCGGGCGGGGTGGCGATGGTCGCGGCCGCGGTGTCCAGGCAGGCCAGCACCAGCTGATCACGGGACGGAAAGAGGCGATAGATCGCGGCGGTCACCACGCCGACCCGGGCGGCCACCGCGGCCATGGTGAAGCGGTCGAGCCCCTCGGCGATCGCCGCAGCCACCACGTCCTCGGCGTCGAACGCCGGCTTGCGCCCGACCTTCCTGCCCGGCCCAGTCCCCCCGTCGCCCACCGCTGTGTACACGGGCCCAGCTTAGTCGGTGAGCTGCCACCCCCGGGCGCTCTGCAGGCGGTGCCAGAAACGGGCATACGTCCCGCCGGCGGCGATCAAGTCGTCGTGCGTCCCTTCGCCCTCCACGCGTCCCTCGTCGTCGAGGGCGACGATCAGGTCCGCGGCGGCGATGGTGTCGAGCCGATGAGCGATGATCAGGATGGTCGCCTGCTCGCGGAGCTTCTCCACCGCCGCGACGACGTTCGCCTCGTTCTCGATGTCGAGAGCGGAGGTGGCCTCGTCGAGCAGCACGATCGGCGCCCGTTTCAGCAGCGCCCGCGCGATGGCGACGCGCTGGCGTTCGCCCCCGGACAGCGCACGCCCGCCCTCGCCGACGCGGGTGGCCCAGCCGTCGGGCAGGCGTTCGGCGATCTCGGTGACGCCGGCCAGGTCGGCGGCTTCCCGGATCTGCTCCTGCGTCGCGTCCTCGCGTCCGACGGCGACGTTGGCCACCAGGGTGTCGTCGAACAGGTAGACGTCCTGGAAGACCATCGACAGCTGCGCCATCAGTTGCTCACCGGTCTGCTCGGTGACGTCGACGCCGCCCACCCGCACCCGACCGGAATCCACATCGTAGAACCGGCTCACCAGCCGGGCGACGGTGGTCTTGCCGCTGCCGGACGGCCCCACCAGGGCCACCATCGATCCGGCCGGGACGCTCAGCGAGACTTCACGCAGCACCGGTTCGCCGCCCTCGTGGTAGCCGAAGGTCACGTCCGACAGCTCGATGCTGCCGGGCGCGGTCAGGGTCGCCGGACTCGCCGGCTCACCCAGCGCCTCAGCGGTGAGCACCTCGTCGAGCGAGTCGAGGAGCTGTCTGCGCGACTCGAGCGCCATCGCGCTCTCGGTGATGTTCGACAGCGTGGTGGTGAACCGCAACGCCAGGCCGATGAAGGCCAGTGCGGGGATCGGTTCCAGCGATCCGGACACGGCCAGCGAGCCGGTGACGCTGATGAGCGCGACGATCACGCCCTGGGTCACCATGCCGCTGAGCAGGAGTCCGGCGGTCTCGATCCACTGCGCACGCGTCTTGGCCGCCCGGGTCTGCTCGAGTGCGTTCGACAGCGGGCCGAAGTCGGCCGAGCGGCCGCACGACCGCAGCGCGCCCTGGCACTGCGCGTACTCGACGATCCGGTCGGCGAGATCGACTTCGTGCGGCTCGTGGATCGCCTGACCTTTGCGCAACAGCACCGTCGACAGCAGGGTGATGGCGGCGAAGACCGGAATGGCGACGGTCAGGATCAGCCCCAGCAGCGGATTCCAGAACCAGGCGGCCACGACGATCACCGCCGCCGCGGAGATCCGCGAGACCAGCGGCCCCATCATGTGCGCGAAGATCTCGCCCGCCGACATCAACTCGGTGGAGACCATCCGCGAGAGCCGTCCGGCCAGTGGGCGCGCGAACCAGCCCAGCGGCTGTTTGGCCACCTGGTCGCCGATCAGCCGGTGAATGCTGTGCAGAAAGTCCAGCGCCACCGCATACGACTTCTGGTTCTGCAGATAGTTGAGGCCGAATCCGGCGACGGCGAGTACCGCGAAGACCCAGAGCCAGCCGCCGACGCCGAGACCCCAGACGGGGGCCTCCTCGGCGAGCGAGCTGATCGCCGGCAGCAGCGCGGCCAGGGCGAGCCCCTCGATCAGTCCGGTGAGCACCGCCAGCCCGAGCGCGGGGGTCATCGCCTCGGGGCGGCTGATCATGCGGCGCAGCCGCGGGATGATGTCGATCAGCGGCAGGCTGCGGCGTGCGCCGGCGTTGTCCGTCGTGGTCATCACCGGACTCCTTCGGTTTCGGTGTCGGGGTGGGCGTGCGCGTTGCGCCACAGGTGCGCGTAGCCGGGGTGCGTCACCAACTGCTCGTGAGTACCGGTGGCGATCACGCGGCCGCCGTCGACCAGGACGATCTGGTCGGCGCCTCGAATCACTTCGGGCCGATGGGCGATCAGCAGTACGGTGCGGCCGCGCGCCAGATCCGACAGCGCCCGCTGGATCTGGTGCTGGGACTCCGGATCGGTCAGCGCGGTGGCCTCGTCCAGGATCAGGATCGGGGCGTCGACCAGGATCGCGCGGGCGATGGCGATGCGCTGCGCCTGGCCCCCGGACAGTCCGGTGTCCGCGCCGTAGACGGTGTCGAATCCGTCTGGTAGCTCCTCGATCTCGTCGAGCACCTGCGCGGCCCGGGCCGCTGCGCGCACCTCGTCGTCGGTGGCACCGGGTCGGCCGAGCGCGATGTTGTCGCGGAGGCTGATGTTCAGCAGCTGCGGATCCTGCAGCACGAAGCCGACGCGCGAATACAGGTCGGCGACCTCTGGAACCGGGACCCCGCCGATCGTGATGGTGCCGGCGCGCGGGTCGTCGAACCGCGCGAGCAGGGTCGCGATGGTCGACTTCCCGGACCCGGACGGCCCCACCAGCGCGGTGACCGTGCCGGGTGTCAACTCGAGCGAGACGCCGTCCAGGGCCAGGACGGCGTCATCGCCCGAACCGTACGAGTAGCTGACGCCGTCGAAGACGACGCCGTGCGAGGCCGGCGTGCGCGCCGGCCCGGCGTCGTCGAGCACCGGTGTGGCCAGCAGGTCGACGATGCGCAACGCCGAGGCCCCGGCCATCTGCTGCGCCCACGTCGAGTTCATCAGGGTCTCGATCGCGTACGGGATCAGCAGGGCGATCAGCGAGGTGGCCAGGACGTCGGCGGTGGTCACCAGTCCGCGGTGGACCAGCCAGGCGCCGCCGCCGATGTTGATCAGCAGGATCAGCGGCACCGCGAGCAGCGAGTTGCCCAAGGAACTGACCCGGATCAGCGGTCGCACCCAGTTGTAGTAGAACTCCTGGAACTCGTCGGCGGACTCCTGGTAGCTGCGGTGGGCGCGGCCGACGCGGCCGAACGCCTTGACCACCGTGATACCGGTGACGAACTCCACCATGCGGGCTGACACGGCCGACAGCCGGGTGTCCATCTGCACCGTCTTCTCGCCCATGCCGCGCATGGACAGCGCCATCGCCGCGACGTAGAGCGGCAGGGTGGCGACGGCGAGCAGGCCGAGTCGCCAGTCGATGACGAAGGCGTAGGCCATCAGCGCGATCGGCATCACCATCGCGTTGGTGCCGTCGACCGGCTGGTGGGCGATCAGGTGGTGGATGGTCCCGATGTCGTCTTGCAGGGCCTTGCGGACCCGGCCGGAGTTGGTGGAGGTGAACCAGACCAGGTGCACGCGGGACAGCCGCCGCACCAGCCGCAGCCGGATCACGTTGCCCAGCGTGATATCCGCGAGGTGAGTGATCAGCAGTGCGACGAAGTAGATCAGCAACCGCAACGCGAAAGCACCGATCAGGATGCGCAGCCAGCGATCCACCGCCTCCCCGTCCACCGCCGAACCGGCGCGGGCGGCGTCGAGCAGCAGATCGCCGATGTGCACCAGCGCCACGTACGGCACCACCGCCAGTACCGCCGAGATCACCGCCAGCACGCGCCCGAGAGCGAGTCGGCCCGCGACCGGGGCCATCACGTCTTTCAGCGCGCGGGCACCGGCCTTCTGCTGCACCTTCACCTCCCGCGATGAGGCAGGCCGGGCGTCGGACGTGGACACGGTCGTCGTCACGGTGCCCTCCTCTCCTGAGGTGACCTCCCGCCGAAGCCATCGGCGATTATTAGGCTCACCTAATCCAATTCTGAACGAGGTTCACAATATGGCCGATGCGGCATGACCGCAAGGGCTGGGAGGGGTGGAGATCCGGCGCGGGTCAGACGACGTCGCGCACGCGGATCCCGACGGTGCCGGCGGCACCGCGCCGCAGCCGGGAGCCGAGGACCGTCAGCCGACCGAAGATGCCGTACTTGCGCTCGATCCGCCGGGCCGCGAGAGATCCGTCGATCACCTCGCCGACCCCGGCGACGACGGGGCCGCGGGTCTTGGTGCCGCGCGCATCGCAGGCCTGCACCAGCACGTTGTTGTTGCGCCGGAGGCGTTTGACCTTCCACGAGTCGGCCACGGTCCACACAACCAGGTCGTCTCCGTCGGGCGCGGCCCAGAGCGGTGAGGCCACCGGTGTGCCGTCCTTCTTGTAGGTCGTGAACATGACGTATTTGGCCTGGGCGATCTCGGCGACACTCGGGAAGGTCATGGCCCTCAGGGTAATCCGCTGCCGTCGCCGATCGAGTGCAGACGAGATCATGTGCCCAGCCACCGGCGGCGCCGCCGCCCGCCGGGTCGACCGGTCAGCCGAGACCGGCGAGGCGGTCCGAGGCCGCCCACAGTCCGTCGATCAATTCGGGGTCGTGCGCCTGCCGATTCTCCCGGCCGCGCGCGCGGAACCGGTTGAAGTACACGCCGTTGACATCGGGATCTGCGCCTCGCTGCGCGAGCGTGATCAGCGGCTCGGCGCCCTTCTCCGGAGAGATCGCGGCCACCTTACTCAGGGGCGTGCGGTAGATCAGCCCGACTGCCGCCGAATCCCGGCCGAACTGGCTGGCCACCACACCGGGATGCACTGCGGCCGAGACGATTCCGTCGTCGGCCCAGCGAGCCTCGATACCTCGGGTGAACATGATGTTCATCAGTTTGCTGGTGCCGTAGCACCGTGATTGGAAGGCGCGGCGCCTCTCCCAATCCAGGTCGGCCAGATCGACCCGCCCGAACAGATTGCCGACGCTGGCCGTGTTCAGCACCAGCGCGCCCTCGGCCGCGGCGGCCAGACGCTCGCGGAGCAGGTTGGCGAGCAGGAATCCGGCCAGATGGTTGATCTGGAAGTTGGGTTCGTGGCCGTCGACCGTGCGCATCTCCGGCTCGAACGTGCCGCCCGCATTGTTGAGCAGGACGTCGATGCCGCCGACCTGGGCGGTGATCTGATCGGCGAGCCCGCGAACCTGGTCCAGGCTGGCGTAGTCGGCGGTCAGCCCGATCCCGCCGGTGTCGGCGGCGACGGCCGCGACCTTCTCCGCCGATCGGCCGACCAGGACCAGCTGGACGTCGGGTCCGGCCAGCGCGCGTGCGGCCACCGCCCCGATTCCGTCGCTCGCGCCGGTGATGACGATTGTGCGCTTTGCAGGCATTCGCCCGAGCGTAGTCAGCGCGAGGACAGCCGTCTATAGTCTGCGCGAACGATTGTCGGCGATCAGCCGCCGGCGCCCACCGTGTTGCCGCTGCCCTCGTCGTCGATCTCCGGCGAGCCCTCCCGGTAGGCGACGGTGTTGGCGTTGCCGTTCAGGTCGACGTCGTCGATGCGCTGGGCGGTCACCGAGTTGTCGTCGCCGTCGATGTCCAGATCGTCGACGACGCCGGCGGTCACCGTATTGCCCGAGCCGGTGATGTCGAGATCGTCGACGTTCTCGGCGGTGATCGTGCCGCCGGACGACTCGATCTTCAGGTCGTCGCAGTTTCCGGTGATCGCCACCTGCGCCGACGGCACGGCGACGATCACCTCGCCGCCGGTGCAGCGGACGCTGGCCGGGGTCTGCGTGATGCGCACGGTCTGGTCGTCGGCTGCGGTGTAGTCGCCGCCGGAGCGCTGGCCGCTGTCGCCGCCCGCCATCGAGTCGGCGTGGGTCGGCGATTGCGCGGCCTGCGGTGTCGAGGTGACGGTGACGGTATCCGGCCCTGAGTCGCCGTCGTCCCCGCAGCCCGCGAGCGCGAGCGCCGCGGCGACCGCTCCGGCGACAAGTGCCGACTTGCGCGTCATGTGCATCTGTAGGGCCTCCCATGGCCGTATCGGGGTGTCGCCCGTGACCCTAATCGGCTCCGCGACATCCCGCACGGCGACGACCCCGCACCGGTGTCCGGTGCGGGGCCGTCGGGTCCGCGGGCTGCAGAGCTTGTCGGCTCAGCTGATCTTCAGCGAGTCGGTGGCGTCGTCGACGTCCACGTGCACGGTGTCGCCGTCGCGGATGTCGCCGGCCAGCAGGGCCTTGGCGAGCTTGTCGCCGATGGCCTGCTGCACCAGGCGGCGCAGCGGCCGTGCCCCGTACAGCGGGTCGTAGCCGCGCTCGCCGAGCCACTGCTTGGCCTCGGTGGTGACGTCGAGCGTCAGCCGGCGCTGCGCCAGCCGGTCGGCCAGGTTCTTCAGCTGGATGTCGACGATCGCCACCAGCTGATCCGGGCTCAGCGCCTCGAAGATCAGCACGTCGTCGAGCCGGTTGATGAACTCGGGCTTGAACGCCGCCCGCACCGCGGCCATCACCTGATCGCGGTCGCCGCCGGCGCCCAGGTTGGACGTCAGGATCAAGATGGTGTTGCGGAAGTCCACCGTCCGGCCCTGACCGTCGGTCAGGCGTCCTTCGTCGAGAACCTGCAGCAGCACGTCGAAGACGTCCGGGTGCGCCTTCTCCACCTCGTCGAACAGCACCACCGAGTACGGGCGGCGCCGCACGGCCTCGGTCAGCTGACCGCCGGCCTCGTAGCCGACGTAGCCGGGAGGCGCACCGACCAGGCGGGCGACGCTGTGCTTCTCGCCGTACTCGCTCATGTCGATCCGGATGATCGCGTGCTCGTCGTCGAACAGGAACTCGGCGAGCGCCTTGGCCAGCTCGGTCTTACCGGTACCGGTGGGCCCCAGGAACAGGAACGATCCGGTGGGCCGGTTCGGGTCGGCGACGCCGGCCCGGGCGCGGCGGACCGCGTCGGACACGGCCACGATGGCCTCTTCCTGACCGATGACGCGCTGGCCGATGTGCGATTCCATGCGGAGCAGCTTCTCGGTCTCGCCCTCCAGCATCTTGCCCGCGGGGACGCCGGTCCACGCCGACACCACCTCGGCGACGTCGTCGGGTCCGACCTCCTCCTTGAGCATCACGTCTCCGGTGGCGTCGCCGCCGGTCTTCTCGATCGCGGCGGCCAGTTCCTTCTCCAGCGCCGGGACGCGACCGTAGCGCAGCTCGGCGGCGCGTCCCAGATCACCGTCGCGCTCGGCACGATCGGCCTCGCCGCGCAGGTTCTCCAGCTCCACCTTGACGTCGCGGACGGCGTCGAGGGTGTTCTTCTCCGCCTGCCAGCGGGCGGTCAGCTCGCTGAGCTTCTCGCGGTGATCGGCCAGTTCGCCGCGCAGCTTGTCCAGGCGATCCTTGGAGGCGGCGTCGCTCTCCTTCTCCAGGGCGAGCTCTTCCACCTCGAGGCGGCGGACGACGCGTTCGATCTCGTCGATCTCGATCGGCCGGGAGTCGATCTCCATGCGCAGGCGTGAGGCGGCCTCGTCGACCAAGTCGATCGCCTTGTCCGGCAGGAACCGGGAGGTGATGTAGCGGTCGGACAGGGTCGCGGCGGCGACCAGCGCGGAGTCGGTGATGCGCACGCCGTGGTGCACTTCGTAACGATCCTTGAGGCCGCGCAGGATGCCGATGGTGTCCTCCACCGAGGGCTCGCCGACGTAGACCTGCTGGAAGCGGCGCTCCAGCGCGGCGTCCTTCTCGATGTACTGGCGGTACTCCTCGAGCGTGGTGGCGCCGACCAGTCGCAGCTCACCGCGGGCGAGCAACGGCTTGATCATGTTGCCGGCGTCCATCGCCGAGTCGCCGGTGGCACCGGCACCCACGATGGTGTGCAGCTCGTCGATGAAGGTGATGATCTGGCCGTCGGCGGCCTTGATCTCGTCCAGGACGGCCTTGAGCCGTTCCTCGAACTCGCCGCGGTACTTGGCGCCGGCCACCATCGCACCCAGGTCCAGGGAGACGACGGTCTTGTTGCGCAGCGATTCCGGGACGTCGCCTTCCACGACGCGCTGGGCCAGGCCCTCCACGATCGCGGTCTTGCCGACGCCCGGCTCGCCGATCAGCACCGGGTTGTTCTTGGTGCGGCGGGACAGCACCTGCACCACCCGCCGGATCTCGCTGTCGCGGCCGATCACCGGGTCCAGCTCGCCCTCGCGGGCACGCTTGGTCAGATCGGTGGAGTACTTCTCCAGCGACTGGTAGGTGTCTTCCGGGTTCTCGCTGGTCACACGGGCGGTACCGCGCACGGCCTGGAAGGCCTCGCGCAGTGCCTGCGGACCCGCACCGGCATTCTGCAGGAGCTTGGCGGCGTCCGAGTCACCGGTCGCGATGCCGACCATCGAGTGCTCGGTCGAGACGTACTCGTCGTTCAGCTCGGTCGCGAGGTTCTGCGCCGCGGTGATCGCGGCGATCGACTCACGACTCAGCTGCGGCTGCGCGCTCGAGCTGGAGACGACGGGTGCGCGGCTCACCAGGTTCTTGGCCTCGGTGAGGATCTGCTTGGGGTCCACCCCGACCGCCTTGAGCAGCGGGGTGGCGATTCCGTCGGCCTGCTCCAGCAGGGCGACGAGGATGTGGGCCGGGCGCACGTCGGGATTACCCGCCGCGGCCGCGTCCTGTACGGCAGCCTGCAGTGCAGCCTGCGTCTTGGTGGTCGGAGTGAAGCTGTCCACTAGCATTCGCCTTTCGTCATTCGGTCGATGTCCCTCCCCGAAAGCGGATCTTCGGGCTCAAGTCTAGGAGGCCGAGTCGGCCTCTCACTGGTTTCCAACACTCCCAGAGTTGAGTCTGTTCCGCTTAAGTTTGGGAATCGACGATGACGTGCGTCACATCCAATGTTGCCGCAGACGCCCGGAGCCTGGACTGGCGGACCGAAATCCTGGACTACTGGACGGTAGAGCCACTCTGGTCACAGCCGTCACATAGTCTGGACCGGGCAAGTCTCGCGCAGATCGAGCGGAAACGGCAGAAGACTAGGACACCGAGACGACCCCGAATTCGGCTACCGGTTCCTAACGGAGGAGGCTGCCGCGGCCGGCGAGGTGATGTGTGAGCGCACCGCCTGGCGGATCAGTCGCGATAACACCTGGTGGTAGGTGTTCGGCAAGAAGCGCGGTAACAACGGTAAACGCCCCGGTCCGCCGATCCATGACGACTTGGTCCAACGCAAGTTCTCCACTGATGACGTCAACCAGTTGTGGCTGACCGACATCACAGAGCACCGCACGGATGAGGGCAAGTTGTATCTGTGCGCGGTCAAGGACGTGTTTGTACACCGAAGACTTGAACCGCCGCCGCAAGTTTGGAGACGTTCCAGCCTGAGCCTCCAGCGGTACTGGAGTCTGATGCGAGCGCCCTACGCGCCTGCTGCCCCGACACTATCTGCGCCCATAGCCAGTCAGTGAACCCCCTAAAACGATCCTTACAGGGAAACCCGCTGACCCGATTGACTGACCGAGCGTACGGTTAGTACTATGGTGTGGAGAGATTCGTCGAGACGTAAGGACACACATCATGGAAGCTGCCGACACGGTTACGCTCGCCAGGCGCGGGCTCGTCGCCGTGATCACCCTGAACAGACCCGAGGTGATGAACGCGATCAACGCCGAGATGTCGCTCGCCGTGCAACGCGTGGTCGACGAGTTCGTCGCCGATCCCGAGCTGCGGGTCGGCGTCCTCACCGGCGCCGGGAAGGCGTTCTGCGCGGGGGCGGACCTGAAGGAAGTCGCGGCGGGGCGACCGCTGGTGGACCCCAGTCAGCGCGAGCGCGGGTTCGGCGGGTTCATGCGAGCCTTCACAGACAAGCCGCTCATCGCGGCGGTCAATGGCTACGCCCTCGGCGGTGGTACCGAGTTGATGCTGTGCTGCGACCTGGCGGTCATGAGCGAGTCCGCGACCCTGGGCCTGCCCGAGGTCAAGCGCGGCATCATCGCCGCTGGCGGAGGTCTCATTCGGTTGCCCCGGCGCATCCCGCTGGCCATCGCCCTCGAGTACGCGATGACCGGCCGGCCCATCGACCCCGAGACCGCACTGCGGTGGGGGCTGGTGAACCGCGTGGTCCCGGCCGAGCAGGTGCTCGACGAGGCCGTCGCGCTCGCTGACGAGATCGCCGCCAACGCGCCCCTCGCGGTCGCGGCCAGCAAGGAGGTCATCCATCACTCGTACGCGTTGGGTTCGGACTGGGCTCCGGAGGTGTGGGCCTACAGCGACGCGCGCATCAAGAAGGTCATGCGCACGGCCGACGCCAAGGAAGGCCCCCGGGCCTTCATCGAGAAGCGCGTTCCCCGTTGGGAGGGACGATGACGGCCGCGATCGCAGGACTGGGATGCACCGACGTCGGCAAGGTCTACGGCCAAAGCGCCAGTGACTTCGCGGCCGAGGCGGTGCGCCTGGCGGCCGCCGACGCGGGCCTGACCCTGAACCAGATCGACGGCCTGCTGGTGACCCCCGGAACCCAGGGCCGCCCGACGCTGAGCCTGCAGAAGCAACTGGGTCTGCGTGACCTCTCGCTGCTCAGCGAGGTTCACGCCCTGGGGGCGAGCCCGGCGGCGATGCTCTCGATGGCCGCCCGGGCCGTGGAATCGGGCGCCGCGTCGGCCGTGGCCTGCGTCTTCGCGGACGCGCCGCTGAAGCCGAAGGGCTCCGCCCGGGACGCGTTCGGCGGCGGCAACCGTCGGATCCCCGCCGGATTCGCCGGACTGCACGTGGCGAACGGCGCCATCACCCCGAACGTCTTCTACGCGATGGCCGCCCGTCGGCACATGGAGACCTACGGCACCACGAGCGAGCAGCTCGGCGCGATCGCCGTGGGCCAACGCGCCTGGGCGGGGATGAACCCCGACGCCCAGTTCACCGCACCCATCACCCTCGCCGACCACCAGGCCTCCCCGATGGTGGCCGATCCCTTCCACCTGCTCGACTGCTGCGTGGTCTCCAACGGGGGCGCGGCCGTGATCGTCACCAGCGCCGAACGCGCCCGCGACCTGGCCCAGCCCGCCATCCACATTCTCGCTTCGGCGCAGGCCCACCCCGGGCAGGTGATGGCTCGGGGCTCGCAGTTCGGGCTCGTCACGGGTGCGGCCCAGTCGGGCCCGGAGGCGATGCGGCGCGCCGGGATCACCCCGGGCGACGTCGACCTCCTCGAGCTCTACGACTCGTACACCTACACCGTGCTGGTCACCCTCGAGGACTACGGGTTCTGCGCGAAGGGCGAGGGCGGCGACTTCGTGGCCGACGGCCGTCTCGCCCCCGGCGGCTCCCTGCCCTGCAACACCGGCGGCGGGCAGTTGTCCTCCTACTACCTCACCGCATTCACCCCGATCATCGAGGCCGTGGTCCAGGGCCGCGGACACGCCGGTGAGCGGCAGGTCGCCGACCGGGACGTCATCGTCGTCAGCGGGAGCGGCGGTGTCCTCGAACACCACTCGACCCTGGTCCTGAGTCCGAACGCACCCGAGGGGGTTGTGGGATGAGTACCGACGAGACAACGGCCACCTGGCCGGACGTCCGCTCCGACGCCAAGAGTCAGGAGTTCTTCGCCGCCGCGGAAGCGGGCGAGCTCCGGATCCGTCGGTGCACCGACTGCGCGGCCCTGCTGGCACCGGAGTCGACCACCTGCCTCGAGTGCTACAGCACCGAGCTGGAGTGGATCACCGCGGCCGGCACCGGCACGGTCGTCACCTGGACCGTCGTGCACCGCGCCCCCAGTCCGGCGTTCGCCGCCCTGGTGCCCTACACCGTCGCGGTGGTCGAACTGACCGAAGGGCCGTGGCTGTACACCCGCCTGGCCGATGGCGTGCCCGACCGGGCCGGAGCCCCGGTGCGGGCCGTCTACCTGCAAGCCTCGGGTGGCGAGCACTACCCGATCTTCACTCTCACCGAAGGAAGCCTCTGATGCAGATCATCTTCGACCAGGACAAGTGCACCGGGATCGGCCTGTGCGAATCGTTCGCCGCCGAGGTCTTCGAGATCGGTGACGACGGCGCCCTGATCATCCACGGGGAAGCCGTGACCGAGGAACGTCGAGGCGCACTGATGCAGGCCGTCGACGGCTGCCCGACCAACGCACTCCGACTGGTGGAGTCCTGATGACTCCGTCCCGACTGGTGGTGGTGGGCTCCTCGCTCGCCGGACTGCGGGCCGCCGAAGCAGCGCGACGGAACGGCTTCACCGGCACGGTCACGATGATCGGCGCCGAGGACCACCTGCCGTACGACAAGCCGCCCCTGTCCAAGGCGTTCCTGGACGCCGACGACCGCCCGACGCCGGTCTACCGCGACCGCGAGTCGCTGGCCGAGCTCGGCATCGACCTCGTCCTGGGCGAGCCTGCGACCGGCCTCGACACCGAGGTGCGAAGCGTTCAGGTGGGCGTCCGGGAGATTCCGTACGACGCGCTCGTGATCGCGACCGGCGCCCGCGCCCGATCGCTGCCCGCACTCGAGGGCCACGCCGGGGTGCACACTCTACGCACCCTGGACGACGCCGTCGCGGTGCGATCGGCGGTGTCCGACGGAGCGCACGCAGTGGTCATCGGCGCCGGTTTCATCGGGTCGGAGGTGGCGTCCTCGGCCCGCGGCCGCGGCCTGGCGACCACGGTGGTCGAGGCCTCCGACACCCCCCTGGCCCGGGCGATCGGCGAGGAGATGGGGGCGGTGTGCGCGCGACTGCACCCGGCCCACGGCACTGCGTTGCGGACCGGCGTGACCGCGGTAGGAGCCGAGGGCGACGGTCGGGTCGAGCGCGTCGTGCTCTCCGACGGGAGCACGGTGGACGCCGACCTCGTGGTGGTCGGCGTGGGCGCGGTGCCCGACACCGACTGGCTGGCCGATTCCGGCGTGACGGCCGACGACGGCGTGCTGGCCGACGCGACGCTGGCCACCGGGGTACCCGGGGTCTACGCGGCCGGCGATGCCGTCCGGTGGCACAACGACCTGTTCGACGAGACCATGCGCCTGGAGAACTGGACCAGCGCCGCGGAGCAGGGCGCCTTGGCCGCCCGCAACGCGCTGGACCCGGCGGCGGCGACCCCGTACTCCACCGTTCCCTACTTCTGGTCCGACTGGTACGGCGTCCGCATCCAGTTCGCCGGGGTGGCCCGCGCCGACGAGGTGGTCGTGGTGGACGGGGACGTGGACGCGCATCGGTTCGTCGCGCTCTATCGGCGCGGTGACCGGCTGGTCGGCGCGCTGACGCTGGCTCGTCCGACCGAGATCATGAAGTACCGCGCCCTCATCGCGCGCCGCGCCGACTGGGCCGAGGCCCTGGAGTTCGCGGCCGCCCGCGCCGAAGCGGCCGCCGCTCGGTGCTGAGCCGGTCGCCGGGCGCACAGCGAGATTCGGCCCCGGCATCCTCCTCGCGGGGGATGCCGGGGCCGAAGTCGTCGGGTGGGGCGGTCAGTCCATGACGAGGACGGGCTTGACGACCTCGCCGGAGCGCATGGCCCGCTCGGCGTCGTCGATGCGCGCGAGCGGGTAGGTCCGCACGAGCCGGTCGAACGGGAAGCGGCCCTGGGCCCACAGGTCGAGCAGTCGGGGGATCAGCTGGCGGGGCACCGCGTCGCCCTCGATGATGCCCTTGAGCGTGCGGCCGACGGTCAACTGCGCGGGACCGATCGACAACGGGCCGCGCTGAATGCCGACGATCCCGCAGACGCCATTCACCCGGAGGGAGTCGAGGGCGGTGGAGATCACCGACGGCACGCCGGTGGTGTCCAGGGCGTAGCGCAGCCCGCCCGGTCGGATGGCACGCAGCTGCTTGGCCACGTCGTCGGCGGCGCCGTCGACGACGTGCGTGGCCCCGAGCTCCCGGGCCAGTGCCAGCCGGTCGGCGTTGAGGTCGACGGCCACGATGGTGGTGGCGCCGGCCGCCGCGGCGGCCATGATCGCGGAGAGCCCGACGGCCCCGGCCCCGCTGACCACCAGGGAGGTGCCCGGCGTCACCTCTAGGGCGGTGAAAACCGCTCCGGCGCCGGTCAGGACGCCGCAGCCGAGGGGGCCGAGGGCCTCCAGCGGGAGGTCGTCGGGGACCACGACCACGTCGCGGGCGGCGACGACGGCGTGGCGGGCGAAGGACGACTGGCCGAACCAGCGGGCGCCGACCGGGTCGCCGGCGGCGTCGGTGGCGCCGCCGCTCCCGTCCGGGCGACGCCCGGACATGTTCCGCGGACCGAACTCGTCGCAGTAGGCGGGGTGCGCGGACAGGCACGACTCGCAGTGGCCGCAGGAGGAGAACGACAGCACCACGTGGTCGCCCACCGCGACGTCGACGACGCCGGGGCCGATGCTCGCGACCACTCCGGCGCCCTCGTGGCCGGGGATGAGGGGAAGGGGAGCGAGCGGAACCACACGGGGCAGGACGTCGGTGTGGCACACGCCGACCGCGACAATCCGGACGGCGACCTCGCCGGGGCCCGGCTCGTCGAGGTCGATGTCCTCGAGCGAAAAGCGCCCGTCGGTACTTCTGAGCAGTGCGGCCTGGGTGCGCATCACAAGTCCTTTCTATTGACCGACCGTACGGTTAGTATAGCTGCATGACGATCGATTACGACAAGAACTATGTGGGCGGTCAGTGGATCCCGACCTCCTCGACCGACCGGATCACGGTCACCTCGGCGAGCACCGAAGAGGTTCTCGGCAGTGTCCCGTCGTCCGACGGCGCCGACGTGGACGCCGCGGTGAGCGCCGCCCGTCGGGCCTTCGACGACCCGACCGGCTGGTCCACCTGGGACCCGGCGCGCCGGCGCGCCGCGCTGGAGCGGTTCGCCGACGAGCTGGAGGCCCGGTCCGCCGAGTTCGTCGCGCGGGTCTCCGGCCAGAACGGAATGCCGGTCAAGGTGGGGCGGCGCACCGAGGGCGCCGTTCCGGCGGCCATCGTCCGCTACTACGCCGGGTTGGCGCAGGCGCAGGACGGCGAGGAGATCCGCACGTCGCTCGTGCGCGGCTCCACCGTGATCGGCAACCGGCCGATCGGTGTGGTCGCGGCCGTCGTGCCGTGGAACTTCCCGCAGATCCTGAGCTTCTTCAAGATCGCCCCCGCCCTCGCGGCCGGGTGCACGGTGGTGCTCAAGCCAGCGTCGGAGACGGTGCTGGACGCGTTCCTCATCGGCGAGGCCACCGCCGCGGCCGAGCTGCCGCCGGGCGTCCTCAACATCATCGCCGGCACCGGCCGCGGCGCCGGCCAGCAGTTGGTCACCCACCCGGGCGTCGACAAGGTCGGCTTCACGGGATCCACCGAGGTGGGCCGCCACCTCGCGGCCGAGTGCGGTCGGCTCATCCGGCCGATCACGCTGGAGCTCGGCGGCAAATCGGCGGCCGTGGTGCTCGACGACGTCGACGTGGACCAGTTCACCCGCTCCCTGTTCGAGACCAGCTTCATCAACAGCGGGCAGAGCTGCTTCATCAGCACCCGGATCCTCCTGCCGCGCAGCCGCTACACCGAGCTCGTCGACGCGATCACCGACACCGTGCGGTCCTACCGGATCGGCGATCCGTTCGACCCGGCGACGCTGATCGGACCGCTGGTCAGTGCCGGTCAGCGCGCGAGCGTCGAGGGCTACATCGAGAAGGGACGTGCCGAAGGCGGCCGGATCACCACCGGCGGCGGGCGCCCCGCCGGACTCGACCGGGGCTGGTACGTCGAACCGTCCGTCATCGCCGACGTCGACAACGACGCCACGGTCTCCCACGAGGAGATCTTCGGCCCGGTGGTGTCGCTGATCCCCTACACCGACGACGCCGAGGCGGTCGCCCTCGCGAACGCCTCCGACTACGGTCTCGGCGGCACGGTGTGGACCGCCGACGTCGAGCGGGGCCGCGCGCTGGCGTCGCGGGTCGTCACCGGCAGCATCGGGGTCAACGGCTTCACGATGGATCTGGGCTCGCCGTTCGGCGGGGTCAAGGCCAGCGGGCTGGGCCGCGAGCTCGGTCCCGAGGGCCTGGCCGCCTACCGCCGGCTTCAGTCCATCTACCTGCCCTGACGGCGGGGGCTGCCGCGGGAGCGGGTGGCCTGCCGGCGCGGTCTCGGGGGACTGCACCGGCAGGTCGACGCCACGCGCTCAGCGTCCGCGTGGTGCAGGAAAGCTGTGCCTGCTGGTGATCATCGGCGACGGCAGCGCTTCAGGCGCTCAACGTGTTCCCTCGTCCGATTCCGCCTCGTTGAAGGCGGGTGGACGGCGCTCGACAAACGCGGCAACGCCTTCGATCTGGTCCGGTTGCCCGCCCAGCCGAGCGAATGACTCCAGTTCGTCGCGCAGCTGGTCTTCGAACCCCTGTGCTGAGGCGGACCTGGCCAGCCGCTTGGTCGCGATCAACGCCGCGGTCGGCCCGTTGGCCAGATCGGTCGCGATCTGTTCGGCTTCGAATCGAAGCTCGTCTCGCGGGTACAGGCGACTGACGAGCCCCAAGGCGAAGATTTCGTCCGCGACGATCGGACGACCGGTGAGCAGGGCGTCCGTGGCTCGAGCTGACCCGAGCAACCTCACGAGTTGCCACGAGACTCCGCCGTCCGGAGACAGGCCCAGCTGGCTATAGGGCGCGATGAACCGGGCATCGCTCGCGGCGAGAACGATGTCGCCCGACAGCGCGATTCCCAAACCCCCACCAGCCGCTGAACCTTGGACAGCGGTGATCACCGGCACGGGAATCGAATGGAAGGCCGCGATCGCCTGCTGCGCCAGCGTCACACCTCTGCGCGCATGCTCCGCGGCATCGGGGATCGCATCGAACTCGGCAAGGTCCACGCCGGCGCAGAAGTCGTGGCCCTCCGCGTCGATCAGCACAGCTCCGAGCTCGGTTCTCGCCGCGACGGTGCGAGCACAGTCGCGCAGCCACTCGATCATGTCGAGCGTCATGCTGTTCCGTCGCCGAGGCCGAGCGAAGGTGATGTGGGCAAGGCGGCCTGTGAACTCGAGGCGAATGTGCTCGCTCGCAGGCCGGTTTCGCTCAGACATCGCGCGCTGCGGTGTCGAGGTGCCGTCGCCGGGGATGAGGCTTGTCAGCCGGGAGGACGGCTTCCGGCTTTCTGCCGCCGATCATCTCGGTGCCGAGTTGGACGGCCGGTATGGCTGTCATCGGTCAACTCCGTTCCCAGTCGCAACACTCATCGACTGTTCGTGCGGTCAAATCTGGTGTGGGCAGCCTTCATCCGGGCTGTCAAGGATCCGCTGTCGGCCGCTCAGCGACCTGGGCGGATCGTGGCGCGGTAGCCGCGCCACAATCCGCCTCAGCGGTAGCCGATACCGCCGGATACCGAACTGCCGTCCTTGGCCGGAACCGTCGACATCGCACGTTCGGCGAGTGCGGTGATACTGAGGCTGGGATTGACGCCGGCGTTCGCCGGCATCGCGGAGCCGTCGGTGACAAGCATTTTCTGGTAGCCGTACACCCGGTGCTGCGAGTCGATGACGCCCGTCGTCGGGCTGGTTCCCACGACGGCCCCGCCGAGGATGTGCGCCGTGAACGGCATGTTGAATGCTTCGGTCGCCCACAGCTGGGCGATACCGTTGTACTTCTCGGCCATCTTCGTCAGAAACTCGTTGACTTGCGGGATGAACGTCGGGTTCGGGTTGTTCGGGTCCTGATGTGTCTGCAGGCGGACGCCACGGCCGAAGAGCTTCTTCTTCGGCCGCAGCTCCAGCGCCCCGTCGCGATTCCACATCGCGCCGATAGCCATCGAGCGAGTCGACCACCGTTTCATCCGTGCCGAACGGCCGAAGTCGATCGGATGCCGGACGATTCGAGCGATGAGCTGGAGCGGGCGGGTCACGCGTGTGCCGTCACCGGTCATCGGGAGGAACAGACCGCCCATCGAGTCGGCTGCACCGCCGTAGGTGACGTGCTCGAAGTGCATATCCTCGTTGAGCCAGAGACTTCCACTGATCGACAGCCCTTCGGAGATGTCGGCCGTGCCATCCCGCAAGGTGATCGCGCCGATGGATTCGGCGTTCGTTCGCACGTCCCTGCCCAGATGATCGGACAGACCGGGCAGCGAACCGCGGATCTTGCAGCTGGCCAGGAGTTGATTGGTGCCGACCGGTCCCGCCGCGAACACGACGCCGCGCGCACGGAGCGCCGTGGTACGTCGGCGCACCCACGCGCCGGGATCGCGGGAGATGATCTCGTAGCCGTCGGAGCCGTCCGATGCCCCGATCGGCCGCACATCAACGACCATTCTGTCCGCTTGGATCTCCACACCGCGGCGCTTCGCCAGGTGGAGGTAGTTCTTGTCCAGAGAATTCTTGGCGTTCTCTCGACATCCGACCATGCAGCGGCCGCAGAACGTGCAACCGGCTCGGTCCGGCCCCTCGCCTCCGAAATAGGGATCCGGAACCGTCTTGCCGGGTTCACCGAAGAACACGCCGACGCGCGTCGGATGAAAGCTGCTCGCGCTGATGCCGAGATCCTCGGCGGTGGCGATCATCATCCGGTCGCGGGATGATTCTCGGGGCGTCTGAACCACGCCCAGCATCCGCTCGGCGACATCGTAGAAAGGGTCGAGGTCGGTCTCCTCGCCGATCGCCTGGTTCACCGAGTCGCGGAAGCGATCGGTGCCTCGGTACAGCGTCTGGCCGTACACGAGGCTTCCACCGCCAACCCCCGAGCCGGAAATGATCGACACGTCCTTGAAGAACGTCAGCCGCAGAATTCCGCGCATGCCGAACTTGGGCATCCAGAAGTACTTGCGGAGGTTCCACGTCGACTTCGGGAGATCCTCAGTGTGATAGCGCCGACCGCATTCGAGGACGCCCACCGCGTACCCGCGCTCGGCGAGGCGCAAGGACGCCACGCTTCCCCCGAAGCCGGATCCGATCACGATCCAGTCGTAGTCGAACTCTCCGGGCGCCGACCCGTCCCGCAGCGGATCTCGGCGGCGCATCACATCGAACCGTTCTCGGCGTACATCGACTCGATCTCTGCTGCGTATTTGGCATTGATCGGCTTGCGCATGAGCTTTCCGGTCGGCGTCAGTTCGTCGCCACCCAACGGCCAGAAGACCGGAAGCAGCTCGAACTTCTTGACCTGTTCGACGCGAGCGAGCTGCTCGTTACCTGCGTCCACGCCTTGTTGTACGAGCGCCCGCACCTTCGGATCGCTTGCGAGAAGTGCGGGGTCCGCCTCCAGCCCCAGCTGGGCGGCGAATACCGGTGCCGCCTCCGGGTCCAGAGTGATCAACGCGACGTTGTACGGTCGCGCATCACCGATCGCGACAACGGTGCCGATCAGCGGCGAGGACGTCGAGATCGCGTTCTCGACGTTGATCGGCGAGATGTTCTTGCCGCCGGCGCTGATGATGAGTTCCTTCTTCCGGTCGACGACGCGGAAATAGCCATCGTCATCGACGGTCACGACGTCGCCGGTATGGAACCAGTTCTCCGCGTCGATGGCGTCTGCGGTCTTCGCCCGATCGTTGCGATATCCCCGCATGAGAAATGGTGCACGGATCAGCAGTTCACCGTCGTCGAGCAGCTTCCACTCGTAGCCGGGCAACGGGCGGCCGACCGTGCCGTGCCGCGCCTCTTCCGGCGTGGCGCCGGTAGCGAATCCGACTTCCGACATTCCCCACCCGTCGCTCACCGGAACACCGAGATTCTGCAGGAACGTGTAGACACCCTGTGGGCACGGAGCCGCTCCGGAGATCGCCCACTTCAGCCGGCGGAGGCCGAGCTTGGCGCGGATCGCATCGACGACTTCCGGAACTCCGGCGTCGAAGCCCGCTTTCGCCTGCTCGTTCGCGCCGAGTTGGAGCTCGACGCCGATCTTGATCTTCTCCCACACTCTCGGGACGGCAGCGAAAACGGTCGGCTGGACGTCCACGAGTGCTTCGGGGAGCTGCTTGAGATCACTGACGGTCGTGATCTGCGCGCCGCTGATCGTGCCGAAGTAGTAGCAGCAACACCGGTCCGCGGCATGGGCCGACGGGAGGTACGAGATCGCTGAGTCGGTGTCATCCGTCGGGTACGCGGCGCCGAAGGCTTTCGACATTCCCAGCACGCCGGCGTGAGTGTGTTCGACTCCCTTCGGGTCACCGGTCGTTCCGGAGGTATAGATGATGCACAGGACATCGTCCGGCGAGACCGACTGCCATGCCGCCTCGAAGTCGAAGTCGGGCTCGGGTGCCAGGCGGTCGACGTCACCGTCGTCAACGACGAGCAGGTGATCGATCTGGACGCCTGACGCCTTGATCTTGTCCACGTACTGCTCCTCGGTGACGACGATGCGTGCGCCCGAGTGCGTGAGCAGATACTTGATCTGTTCCGGTGAACATGTGTTGTAGATCGAGAATGTTGTTGCGCCGAGGTGATTCGCGGCCATCTCGGTGAGGTTGAACTCAGGACGATTCGTCAGCAGGGTCGCGAAAACGTCGCCGCGCTCGAGGCCCAGGTTCGCCAGACCGCCGGCGATCCGGCGAACCTCTCCGTTGTATTCGCGCCACGTCAAGGAGATCGCTCCGTCATGACTCCGGAGGGCGACCGCATCCGGTTGCAGCTCGACCTGACGTTGGAATGCTTGGGGCAGGGTCGATGGTTCAGACATGGGTTCTCCTGGAATGAGTTTCGCGGATGGGTTCGTGGTGTCGATCACGTCCATGCAATCGTAGTGACTGACCACACGTACAGTCAATAGCTTTTCTCAACAGCGGATCCCCCGGTGCCTTCGGGCCGCCGGGGGATTCGCTGTGGCAGGTGACGGGTCAGTCCAGGCCGAGGTTCTTGCCGATGATCTCGTTCATGATCTCGGTGGAGCCGCCGCCGATCCCAAGGATCCGGGCGTCCCGGTAGAGCCGCTCCACCTCGTTCTCGCGGATGTAGCCCATGCCGCCGAAGATCTGGACGGCGTCGTTGACCACCGACTCGCAGGCGGCGACGGCGGTGTTCTTGGCCATTGCCACCTCGGCGCTGGTTACCCCGCCGGCGACGTACCGGCTGGTGACGTCCCGGACGAAGACCCGCGCGACCGTCACCTGCCGGGCCATCTCGGCCAGCCGATGCCGGATCACCTGGCGTTGGGCCAGCGGAAGACCGAAGGTGGTGCGCTCGCGGGCCCACGGGATGGTCAGGTCCAGGGCGCGCTGGGCGGTGGAGTACGCCTGGACGGCGAGTTGGAGACGTTCGCCGTCCAGGCGTGGCATGACTTGGGCGAAGGCGCTGCCCTCGGCCCCGACCAGGTTGGCGGCGGGCACGCGCACGTCCACCAGGCTCAGTTCGGCGGTGTCCGAGCAGCGGCACCCCATCTTGTCGAGCGTGCGGGTCACGGTGAACCCCGGGCTGTCGGTGTCGATGACCAGCAGAGACAGTCCGGAGTGGCCGGCGCCGCCGGTCCGCACGACGGTGGTCACGTAGTCGGCCCGCACCCCGGAGGTGATGTAGGTCTTGGCCCCGGTCACCAGGAAGTCGTCGCCGTCGCGCCGCGCGCGGGTGGAGATCGACGAGACGTCGGACCCCGCCCCGGGTTCGGTGATGCCGAGGGACCCGATGGCCCGCCCGGCCAGGGTCGGCCGCACGAAGGCGTCGATCTGCGCGGCGTCGCCGGCGGCCGCGATGTGCGGGGTGGCGATGGTGTGGGTGAGCAGGGCGGCGCACACGCCGGGGCTGCCGCCGTTGCCGATGATCTCCTCGACCAGGATGAACAGGTCGATGAGGTCGCCGCCCCCGCCGACGGTCTCGGGAAAGGACAGACCCAGGAGCCCGAGCTCGCCTGCGCCCATGTGCAGGGACCGCGGCACCGCGCCGTCGCGTTCCCATTCGTCCATGTGCGGGGTGATCTCGCGGCGGGTGAAGTCCGCGGCGAGGGAACGAAGGGCCCGACGCTCGGGGGTGTCCCAGGAACCGGTGGTGATGGTCACGAGGAAGTTCCTGTCAGCGGGTGAGACGGACGGGCAGGGAGGTGATGCCGTTGACGAAGTTGGAGCGCAGGTACTCCGGTTCGCCGGCCAGCTCGATCGTGGGGAAGCGGGCGAAGATCGCGTTCAGCAGGGTGCGCGCCTCCAGGCGGGCGACGCCGTTGCCCAGGCAGAAGTGGGTGCCGAAGCCGAAGGACAGGTGGGGGTTCTCCGTGCGGGTGATGTCGAAGGTGTCCGGGTTCTCGAAGACGGCCTCGTCCCGATTGGCGGCCGCGTACGAGAGCACCACTTTGTCGCCGGCCGAGATCTTCTGGCCGTGCAGTTCGATGTCCTGCACGCAGGTGCGTCGGAACGCCATGATCGGCGGGAACATCCGGAGGATCTCCTCGACGGCCTGCGGCATCAGGTCGGGGTCGGCGCGCAGCGCGGCCCACTGGTCCGGATGCTTGTCGAGCAGGACGAGGGCGCCGTTGAGCAGGTTGCGCGTGGTCTCGTTGCCGGCGATCACCAGCAGCTGGAAGAACCGGTCGAGCTGTTCGTCGGTCAGGCGCTCGCCGTCGACCTCGGCGTTGACGACGGTGCTCCACACGTCGTTGGTCGGGTTGGCGCGCTTCTCAGCGGTCTTCTCGCGCGCGTAGGCGAACAGCTCGAGGAAGGCGGACACGTAGGACTTCTTGTCCACCGCCTCCGGATCGTCGAAGCCCACCATGCGGTTGGTCCAGTCGAACAGCTTGTGGCGTTCCTCGGTGGGGACGCCCAGGATGTCGGCCAGGACCAGGACGGGCAGTTCGGAGGAGACCCGGTCCACCCAGTCCATGGTGCCGCCGTCGCCGAGCGAGTCCACCAGTTGCTCCGCGTGGGCGGTGATGGAGTCGGCCATCTGGCCGACGGAGCGGGGAGTGAAGGCCTTGCTGACGATCTTGCGCATGCTGCCGTGCTCGGGCGGATCGATGTTGAGCATGGCCTGCCGCTGAATCGCGAGCTCGGCGGGCGGTACGTCACGGATCCAGGTCCCGCCGGCCGCGGAGCTGAAGATCTCGGGTTGCTTGCTGGCCTCCATCACGTGGGCGTGACGGGTGAGGTACCAGAAGCCGGGGCCGCCCGGGAAGTCGTCGGTGGCGGGCTCGGGGATCCAGGCGACGGGGTGGTCGCGCCGCAGACGGGCGACCTCGTCGTAGGGGAATCCCGCGGCGTAGGTGTCGGGGTTGCCCAGGTCCGGCATGGTCATGATGTCTCCTTCTGTCTCGCGGCGCAGAGGCTGAAACCGCCTTGGGTGCGGCGGGAATGACGCGGAGGGAAACGCCGGTAGGTGTCAATCATTTCGTGATCCGCGATACGGCCCACTCTACTGACCGTACGAACGGTCAGTCAAGTGGTCGCAGATCCTCGCCGCGACTCCGCGGGAGGTGAGCGACGACGGGCGAGGCGGGTTTTTACTGGGGCGTCGCTTCGAGCACGTCGCGGACGAAGCCGGCCACCCGGCCGTCCGGATCGGCGAGCTCAGCGAGTCCGTAACGATCGGCGAGCAGCCCGCCCAGCACGATGTCGACCATCGTGGCGCCGACAGACTGGGGCGTGTTCGGGGCGCCGGGCCTGAACCAGGTCCACATCCACTGGCCGGCGCCGAATACCAGCATCGTGGCGACGTCGGGGTCGATGCGGCGGAACACGCCCGATTCGACGCCGGCGGCGATCTCGTCACTCACCAGCTGCTGGATCTGCGCCCGCAGGCCCCGGATCTTGCGCATCTCCGGATCGTCGGCCAGCTGGATCACCTCACGCTGCGTGGCGATCGTCGCGTCGCGGTCGGTGACCTGGTACAACGCCGTCGCATAGATGATGGCGGCCACCCGGTCGGCGGGGGAGGTCAACTTCTCCCAGAGGAGGTCGACCTCGCCCCGACGCCGGTTCATGTAGCTCTCTTCCAGATCCCGCAGGATCTGGGCCTTGGTGCCGAAGTGGTGCACGATCGTACCCTTGGACATCTGCAACTCCGCGGCAATGTCGCCGAGGTTGGTCTGGTCATAGCCGCGCTCGGCGACATGCCTGATGAACGTCGCCAGGATCTCGTCCTTGCGGCCGGGCCGACCTGCCATGCCTCACTCCTTCGCGCGACCGGATGACTCGTGACACGCGGTCGTACCGCCGTCCGGGTGGGTCGCGCGTTCGCTCCTCGGTTACGCGTACAGTTCGTCGATCTCCTCAGCGTACTTCGTGGTGATCTGCTTCCGGCGAAGCTTGGATGTGGGGGTCATCTCGTCGCTGCCCGGCTCCCAGAAGGTCGGGAGGATGGTGAACTTCTTGAGCTGTTCGACCCGGGAGAGCTGGGCGTTGCCCTCCTCGACGCTCTGGCGGACCAGTTCCCGGACCTTGGCGTCGGCGGCGAGGACGTTCGGGTCGAGGTCGAAGCCAAAGGCGGCCGTCGCCTCCGGGTCGAGGACGATGAGGCCGACGTTGTATGGGCGAGCGTCGCCGATGACCGCGACATGGGCGATCAATGGGGAGGCTGAGGAAATGGCGTTCTCGATGTTCGCCGGGGACATGTTCTTGCCGCCGGCACCGATGATCAGCTCCTTCTTGCGGTCGACGATGGCCAGGAAGCCGTCGTCGTCGATCGTGGCGATGTCGCCTGTGTGCAACCAGCCGTCGGCGTCGACGGTCTCGGCGGTCTTCGCCGGCTCGTTGCGGTAGCCCTTCATCACCGTCGCGCCCCGGATGAGCAGCTCGCCGTCGTCGAGTAGCTTGCCCTCGATGCCCGGCAGCAGGGGCCCGATGGTGCCGTTCTTGGCCACAGACGGATCAGCGCCGGAGGCGAGGCCGCATTCGGACATGCCCCACACCTCCGAGACCGGGAGGCCGAGGGTGGTGAGGAAGCGGTACACCTCGGGCGGGATGGCGGCCGAGCCGGACATGGCCCAGCGGAGGCTGTCCAGGCCCAGCTTGGCGCGCAGCGCGACCGCGACCTGCGGGCTTCCGGCTGCCAGTGCCTCGGCCATCTCGGGTGCGGCGCGCAGCTGCAGTTCGACGCCTAGCTTGATCTTCTCCCAGAACCGCGGGACGGCGACGATGTAGGTGGGCGTGATCTGCGGCAGTGCCTCCACCATGCGGGCGGCATCGGCGACGCAGGTGAGCTCGCTGCCGTAGAGCAGGTGGAAGTAGTGGCCCATGCACCGGTCGGCGATGTGCGACGACGGCAGGTACGACACGCCGCGGTCGGCGGCGGACATGGGGAAGACGGCGGACACCGAGTCGGCCAGGGCCAGCAGGTTGGCGTGGGTCATCTCCACGCCTTTGGGTGAACCGGTGGTCCCGGAGGTGTAGATGAGGCAGGCGACGTCGCCGGGGCGCACGCCGCGCCACGTCGACTCGAAGTCGAAGTCGGCGGCGGGGGTCAGCGCGTCCAGGTCGCCGTCGTCCACGGTGAGCACCGTCAGACCGGGTGTGGATGCCGAATGAATCCGCTCGAGGAAGGCCCGTTCGGTCACCACGACGGAGGTCCCGGCGTGTTCGAGCAGGTAGGCGACCTGATCGACGGAGCTGGTGTTGTAGATCGAGAAGGTGGTGGCCCCGAGGTGGGAGGCCGCGGTCTCGACGAGGTTGAACTCGGGGCGGTTGGTCAGCATGGTCGCGACGGTGTCGCCGTGGCCGACTCCGAGCGCGGCGAGCCCGCCGGCGATCCGCTCGACCTCGGCCGCGTACTGGTGCCAGGTGAACTCCTGGCCGGAGTCGAAGCCGCGCAGGGCGAGGGCCTCGCCGCGGGCCGCCGCCGTCTGCTGGAAGGCCTCGCACAGGGTCTGTGGTCGGGACATCGTTTGCTCCTTCGTCACCGGGGGTCGGTGTGGGGTCTGACAAGAGGGGCCACGCGGCTGCGAGCGGTGAGGTGTAGCGGGGATACGAAGGTTGAATTCCGACCCTACGTCCACTTGACACCGAGCGTGGTGCACACCACAATACGTATTGACCGCACGTACAGTCAATAGGTTCGGGGCGGTGCCACCCAGAGATGGCCCCCGGCCAGACCATCCCGACTCGGAGGACGCGATGTATCCCGGATTCCATGCCCGAACGACTCCCGGGAAGGCCGCCGTGGTGATGGCCGACTCCGGGGAGACGCTCACCTACGGCGACCTCGATGTGAACTCGGCGCGGCTGGCCCGGGTGCTCCGGGAGCGCGGACTGCGTCCCGGGGATCATCTGGCGCTTCTGACCGACAACGCGCCGCGGGCCTTCGAGGTGTACTGGGCCGCCATGCGCTCCGGGCTCTACATCACGGTGGTGAACAACCATCTCAGCGCCGAAGAAGTGGCCTACATCGTCGACGACTGCGGGGCGCGCGCCTTCGTGACCTCGGTGGCCTGCACGGATGTCGCCGCGGGCATCGTCGACGCCACGCCTGCCGTCGAGCTCCGGCTCGCCTACGGCGGGCCCGTCGCCGGGCACGAGAACTACGAGGACGTCCTCGACGGTGTGTCGGCGGAGCCCCTCGAGGACGAGCCCGCCGGATACGACATGCTCTACTCGTCCGGCACCACGGGCCGCCCGAAGGGCATCGAGGCGCCGCTGCCGGGTAGGCCGGTCGCCGAGGTGGGCAACTCGTTCGTCCGCTCCCTCGCCGGCCCCTACCGGCTGAACGCCGACACCATCTACCTCTCCCCGGCACCGATCTACCACGCCTCGCCGCTGCGCTTCATCGGTGCCGTGCACGGCGTGGGCGGCACGGTGGTGGTGATGCGCAAGTTCGACGCGGAGATCGCACTGCGCTGCATCGAAACCTACAGGGTCACCCACAGCCAGTGGGTGCCGACGCACTTCGTCCGGATGCTCAAGCTCCCCGCGGCCACGCGGGCCGGCTACGACGTCTCCAGCATGACGATTGCCATGCATTCGGCCGCGCCGTGCCCCGTCGACGTCAAGCAGGCCATGCTCGAGTGGTGGGGGCCGGTTCTGTACGAGGGCTACTCGTCGACCGAAGGCCACGGCGCCACGTTCATCGGCCCAGACGAATGGCTCACCAAGCCCGGATCGGTGGGGCGTGCCATCGTCGGCACCCTCCACATCTGCGACGACGACGGCACCGAGGTGCCCGCCGGCGTCGACGGGCAGGTGTACTTCGAGCGCAAGCGCGTCTCGTTCACCTACCGCAACGACGACACCAAGACCCGCTCGGTGCAGCATCCGCAGCATCCGACGTGGCTGGCCACCGGGGACATCGGCCACGTCGACGAGGACGGCTACCTGTACCTCACCGACCGCACCTCGTTCATGATCATCTCCGGCGGGGTCAACATCTACCCGCAGGAGACCGAGAACGTCCTCACCATGCATCCCGCGGTGCACGACGTCGCCGTGATCGGCACCCCCGACCCGGAGATGGGCCAATCGGTCACCGCGGTGGTGCAGCCGGTGGACTTCGACGCGGCCGGCCCCGAGCTCGCGGCGGAGCTGATCGATTACACCCGCGGGCACATCGCCCACTACAAGGCCCCGCGCCGAGTCGACTTCGTGCGGACCCTGCCCCGGACCGAGACCGGCAAGCTCGTCAAACGGCAGATCGCCGACCGCTACCTCACCGACCAGACGGCCGCACCCGCGGCGGCCGCGACCCCCGTCACCACTCTTCCCGGAGGCCTTGTCCGATGACTACCAGCACCACCGACTCCAGCACCCCCGCTCCCGGCGCAGCGGCGTCGACCGACGAGCGGATCGCCGTCGTCAATCCGGCCACCGGCCTCCAGATCGGTTCGGCGCCGGTCTTCGACGCCGCGGCCGTCGCCGAACTCGCCGCGCGCGGCCGCGCCGCCCAGCCGGGGTGGGAGGCGATGGGCTTCGACGGTCGCGCGCTGGTGCTGCGCCGCATGCAGCAGTGGATGAGCGACCACGCCGACGAACTCCTGGAGATCCTGCAGGCCGAAACGGGGCGGGTCTTCGAGGACAGCGTCCTGGAGCTGGCCTACCCGTTGACCGCCCTGGGTCACTGGGCACGTAACGCCGAGAAGTACCTGCGGCCCCAGAAGGCGGCCGCGAGCTCGCCCTTCGTGCTGAGTAGGCGGCTGCGCAGCTACTACCGGCCGTACGGGTTGGTGGGGATCATCGCGCCCTGGAACTTCCCGATCACCATTGGTTTCGGCGACTCGATCCCAGCGCTGGCCGCCGGGAACGCGGTCATCCTCAAGCCGTCGGAGATCACCCCGCTGTCGATCGAGGTGATCCGCCGCGGACTGGAAGAGTGCGGCATGCCCGAAGGTGTGTTCCAGATCGCGACCGGTGCCGGGGCCACCGGAGCCGCCGTGGTCGACGTCGTCGACATGGTTATGTTCACCGGGTCTACGGCCACCGGCCGCAAGGTGGGCGCGCAGGCCGCGCAGCGGCTGATCCCGGCCTCGCTGGAACTCGGCGGCAAGGACCCTATGATCGTGCTGGCCGACGCCAACCTCGAGCGCGCCGCCAATCTCGCCGTGTTCGGCGCCACCGTCAACAGCGGCCAGGTGTGCCTGTCCACCGAGCGGTTCTACGTCGAAGAGGCAGTGTACGACGAGTTCGTCTCCCGCGTAGTAGCCAAGGTGTCGGCACTGCGGCAGGGGGTGCCCGTCGCTCCCGGCTCGGTGGACGTCGGCGCCATCATCACCGCCGACCAACTGGAGGTGATCGACGCGCAGGTGCGGGACGCCGTCGCCAAGGGTGCGCGGGTGCTGGTAGGCGGTCAGCCGGTGCGCGGCGTCACCGGCCGTTTCTACGAGCCCACCGTCCTCGTCGACGTCGACCACACCATGGCGTGCATGACGGACGAGACGTTCGGTCCGCTGCTGCCGATCATGAAGGTCGCGGACGCGGACGAGGCAGTGCGCCTGGCCAATGACACCCGCTACGGTCTCGCGGCCACCATCGTGACCCGGGACCGGGCGCGCGGGGCCGAGCTGGCCGGCCGCATCGACGCCGGCACCGTGTCCGTCAACGACATGCTCACCCACTGCTTCGCCCTCGGGCTGCCGATGGGCGGGGTGAAGACCTCCGGGATCGGAACCCGGCACGGCGCGGCCGGGATCCGGAAGTTCTGTGCCACTAAGGCCGTCCTCGTCGCGCCGTCATTCCCGAACGCGGACATCCACTTCTATCCCGCCAACGAGAAGGTCTCGCCGTTGCTGCTGGCCGCGGTGACCGGGCTGTACGGCACCGCAAGTCGGGTCGCCCGCGCTACCCCGCGCGCGCTGGCCACTGCGCGGAGATTGCGTCGGGAATTGGGTCGTTGACGCGGTGACCAGCACCGACTTCGGCGTTCTGGTGATCGGTTCCGACTTCGGTGGGAACGTCGCCGCGCTCCGGCTCACCGAGAAGGGCTTTCGGGTGGGCGGTACTAGAAGCCGGCCGACGGTTCGCCGATCGGGACTTCGCGAAGACGTCCTGGCGGCTGCGCGGCTACGTCTTCGCGCCCGCGTTCGGCTGTCAGGGGATTCTGCGGATGCCCCTGCTGGGGGAAGACGATCATAAAGCCGAACAAGAAACCTAAACTAGAGACGGTTCACTTTTGGACCGCCGAAACCGTTCAGGTTTCGACCGCCGCCGACAAGCGTGGCCGCACACCTCCTGCATACGCGCAGTTCAACGACATATCAGCAGCGAGTCCAGAGTTTCAGTCGAATCCCAGTCCAGGCTTTCACGTTTCTGCAGACGACCAATCCGGAACCTCGACGCCTGCGGCACCGACTGCGCCGTCCACTAAAGACCCAGCTCCCGTCCGCAAACCCAGCGGTCGCGAGCGCTGGGTTCGGAGCCGGAAGCTGGGTTCGTCCTTCGCGTAACACCCCCACGCGTGCACCGAACGGCGCGACGGACGTGGCCGCGCACCTATCCTGGTGGGAGCCTGTAGGAGGGATCCGCCGTGCGAGATGCCGATGTCGTCGTGGTGGGAGCCGGGCTGGCCGGCCTGAGTGCGGCCCGAACGCTCCTCGACGCCGGACGGTCGGCGATCGTGCTCGAAGCGCGCGACCGCGTCGGCGGCCGGACCGAGGGCGACGTCATCGACGGCCACCCGGTGGAGCTGGGCGGCACGTGGATCGGCGAGGGCCACAGCGAGATGTACCGCCTCGTGGCGGACCTGGGCCTCGAGACCTTCCCGACCTGGAACGACGCCGGTTCACTCCTGCTCGACCTGAGCGGCAAACGCTCACGCCTCGCCCCCACGAAGGGCGCCACGCCGAAACTGAACCCGATCGCCCTCGCCGACCTCGCCCAGGGACTGGCCCGCTACGGCCGGCTCGCCCGCAGCGTGAATCCGCGCGCCCCCTGGACACATCCGAAAGCGGAGACCCTGGACGGCCAGACCTACGAGACCTGGGTGCGCCGGAACCTGCGGACCCCCACCGGCCGCGCCTACTTCCGGGTGCTCGCCGAAGCGGTCTACGCGGCCGATCCGGCGGACCTGTCCCTCCTGCACACGCTCTTCTACACCGCGAGCAACGGCGACCTGGAGACGCTCGCGTCCACCGATCGCGGCGCCCAGAAGGACCGGGTGGCCGGCGGCTCGGTCCAGGTGGCCGAAGGCCTCGCCACCGGCCTCGACGTCCGCCTGAACACGCCGGTCCGTCGCATCGCTCAGGACGCAGACGGGATCACCGTGACCGCCGGCGACGGAACGGCTTTCACCGGCCGGCACGTCATCGTCGCCGTGCCCCCGACGCTCGCCGGGCGCCTGGACTACGACCCCCTGCTCCCCGCCTGGCGCGACCAGCTGACCCAGCGCGCTCCGGCCGGCACCGTGGTCAAGTGCTTCGCCTCCTACCCCACGCCGTTCTGGCGCGAGGAGGACCTCAACGGGCAAGCCGTCTCCGACACCGGCCCGGTCAAGGTGACCTTCGACGTCTCCCCTCCCGGCGCCGAGATCGGCGTCCTCCTCGGATTCGTGGAAGGCGGCGATGCCCGCCGCTGGCAGCGGCTGCCCGACGGGGAGCGCAGGCGCCAGGTGCTCGATTGCTTCACCGGCTACTTCGGCCCCGCCGCGGCCACTCCTATGACGTATCTGGAGAAGGACTGGAGCGCAGAGGAATTCACTCGCGGCTGCTACGGAGCCCACTTCGCCCCCGGTACCTGGACCAGCTACGGCCCCGCGCTGCGTGAGCCGATCGGACGGATTCACTGGGCCGGTGCCGAGTACGCCGTCGAGTGGAGCGGCTACATGGAGGGCGCGGTGCGCTCGGGCCGCCACACGGCCGGCGAGATCCTGCGCGCGGCGAATCGCTGAGCGCCGCCCAGCCGGTCACCGGACCGCCGACGCCGGACAGGAGACCTGGCTATCGTTGAGGCCATGGGCACTCACGATGACACGCACCCCGACATCAAGCCCAGGAGCCGAGACGTCACCGACGGCCTGGAACGTGCCGCCGCGCGCGGCATGCTCCGCGCCGTCGGCATGGGCGACGACGACTGGGTGAAACCGCAGATCGGTGTCGGCTCGTCGTGGAACGAGATCACCCCCTGCAACCTCTCCCTCGACCGCCTCGCCAAAGCCGTCAAGGACGGCGTGCACGAGGCCGGCGGCTTCCCGCTCGAGTTCGGCACCATCTCCGTCTCCGACGGCATCTCGATGGGCCACGAGGGCATGCACTTCTCGCTGGTCTCGCGCGAGGTGATCGCCGACAGCGTGGAGACGGTGATGAGCGCCGAACGCCTGGACGGTTCGGTCCTGCTGGCCGGCTGCGACAAGTCCCTGCCCGGCATGCTCATGGCCGCCGCCCGCCTCGACCTGGCCTCGGTCTTCCTCTACGCCGGATCCACCCTGCCCGGCTACGCCACCCTCTCCGACGGGGCCGAACGCCAGGTGACGATCATCGACGCCTTCGAGGCCGTCGGCGCCTGCGCCCGCGGCCTGATGAGCCGCGCCGACGTGGACACGATCGAACGGTCGATCTGCCCGGGCGAAGGCGCCTGCGGCGGGATGTACACCGCGAACACGATGGCCAGCGCCGCCGAGGCGATGGGCATGTCGCTTCCGGGCAGTGCGGCGCCGCCCGCCCCGGACCGCCGGCGTGATCGCTACGCCCGCGAGTCCGGCGCCGCCGTCGTCGAACTCCTGCGCCGCGGCATCACCGCGCGCGACATCATGACCAAGGAGGCCTTCGAGAACGCGATCGCGGTGGTCATGGCCTTCGGCGGGTCCACCAACGCCGTCCTGCATCTGCTCGCCATCGCCCACGAGGCCGACGTCGAACTCTCCCTGGACGACTTCGCCCGCGTCGGCGCACGCGTCCCCCACCTGGCCGACGTCAAACCGTTCGGCGCGCACGTGATGACCGACGTCGACCGGATCGGCGGCGTCCCCGTCGTCATGAAGGCTCTCCTCGACGCCGGACTACTGCACGGCGACTGCCTGACGGTGACCGGCGCGACGGTGGCCGAGAACCTCGCCGGAATCGCCCCGCCCGACCCCGACGGGCTGGTCTTGCGGGCCCTGAACGACCCCATCCACCCCACCGGCGGCATCACGATCCTGCACGGCACCCTGGCGCCCGAGGGCGCCGTGGTGAAGTCCGCCGGCTTCGACTCCGACGTCTTCGAAGGCGTCGCCCGCGTCTTCGACCGCGAACGCGCCGCCATGGACGCCCTCGAGGACGGCACCATCCGTGCCGGCGACGTAGTGGTGATCCGTTACGAAGGCCCCAAGGGCGGTCCCGGGATGCGCGAGATGCTGGCCATCACCGGCGCGATCAAAGGCGCCGGGCTGGGCAAGGACGTCCTCCTGCTGACCGACGGCCGTTTCTCCGGCGGCACCACCGGCCTGTGCGTGGGCCACGTGGCGCCCGAAGCGGTCGACGGCGGCCCCGTCTCCGTGGTCCGCGACGGCGACCGGATCCGACTCGACGTGGCCGCCGGCACCCTCGACATCCTCGTCGACGCCGACGAGCTCGCCGCACGGGCCGACGGCTTCGAGCCGCTGCCGCCCCGCTACACCCGCGGTGTACTGGCCAAATACTCCAAACTGGTCACCTCGGCCTCCCGCGGAGCGATCTGCGAGTAGCCCCCCCCTGCGGGAATCAGCCCGGGCGCGGATGCGTTGACCAGACCATGAGTGAAACCCCGGAACTGAGCCCCACCGACTGGGTCCGCGATCAGACCCAGCGCATCCTCGCCGACGGCAGCACCGACGGCGTGCAGGTCTACGACCGCCCTATCGTGCTGTTCACCACCACCGGCGCCAAGTCGGGCAAGAAGCGGTACGTGCCGCTGATGCGGGTCGAGGAGGACGGCAAGTACGCGATGGTGGCCTCCAAGGGCGGCGACCCGAAGCACCCGTCCTGGTACTTCAACGTCAAGGCCCACCCGCGAGTCACCGCCCAGGACGGGGACACCGTCACCGAGCTGGTCGCCCGCGAGGTGGACGGCGCCGAACGCGAACACTGGTGGGAACTGGCCGTGGCCGCCTACCCCCCGTACGCCGAATACCAGACCAAGACCTCCCGGCAGATCCCGGTGTTCGTTCTGGAGCCCGCCCCCAGCGAGTAGTCGCACCTGCGGGCGCGCTCACCGCCGGCGGGCGCCGATCCTCACCCATGCACATATTGCAATATATGCATGAGTTGCCTTACGGTGTGATCCATGAGCGATCACAAGATTCACGAGCACCCCGACCACACCCACGGCGACGACTGCGGCCACGAGAAGGTGGAGCACGACGGTCACGTGGACTACGTGCACGACGGCCATCGCCACCACCCGCACGACGATCACTACGACGAGCACTGACCGCTCCCTGGAACCCGAACACCTCGACCGCCCCGGCCCCGCCGGGGCGGTCGAGTCGTCTCTACAGGCGGACCGTGCTGTAGTCTAATGACAATCATTCTCATTAGGAGGAAGCGTGAAGGTTCGCAACTCGCTCAAGTCCATCAAGAATCAGCCGGGAGCCCAGGTGGTCCGGCGACGCGGCCGGGTGTTCGTCATCAACAAGAAGAATCCGCGTTTCAAGGCACGGCAGGGGTGACGACAGAACCCCGGCGCCGGTGCCGCTGACGATTTAGGATCAGCGCATACCAGTCGGGATAGGACATCCCGGGCACCGACCCTGGAGGCGCCGTGCAGTGGTTCGTCGATAGTCCGCTACTCGCTCTGTTCTTCTGCATCGGCGTCGGCTGCATCGTCGGACGCATCCCGTTCGGCCCGGTCAGCTTCGGTCCGGCGGGCGCCCTGTTCGTGGCGCTGGCCCTTTCGGCCATCAATCCCGACGTCGAGTTGCCGCCGATCGTCACCAGCCTGTCGCTGTGCGTCTTCTGTTACGTGGTGGGCATCGCCGCCGGCCCGGCGTTCCTCAGCGCGATCCGGACCCAGTGGAAGCCGGTCGTCGTCTCCGTCCTGGCGATCCTCGCGATGGCGGGCGTCGCCCTCGGGGTCGGACGGGCCTTCGACTTCGACATCGGCACCATCGCCGGCTCGTTCGCCGGTGCCGGCACGGCGACCGCCGCGCTCGGCGCGGTGCAGCAGCAGCTGGCGGTGGACGGGCAGATCCCGACCGAACCGGCCATCGGCTACGCCGTCGCGTACCCGATCACCGTGTTCCTCACCATCCTGGCCTGCACTTATCTGATCGGCTTGGGAAAACGTAAGCCCACCCCGGAGGATCGTGAGCCCACACCCCCGATCGTGGTGCGAACGCTGGAACTGCTCGACGAACCCGGCATGACCGTGCGCGACTTCGACACCCGCTACCCCGCGGTGATCTCGCGTCTCACCCGCGACGGGACCACCGTGGTCGCCCACGACGCCGAGGCGCTCGCGGCCGGCGACCTGATCACCATCACCGCCCGCCAGGACGAGGCCGACCGCATCGTCGCCGAACTCGGGCGGGCGGCCATCACCGAGCCGTGGCTCGATCGCAGCGCCATCGACTTCCGCCGGGTGACGCTGTCGGACCCGAAGTCGGTGGGTCACCAGCTTCACGAACTGCGGATGGAAGAGCGCTTCGACGCGGTGGTGAGCCGCGTGCGCCGCGGCGACGTCGACATCATCGCCACGCCGGACCTGGTGCTGCAGAGCGGCGACCGGCTGCGGGTGACGGCCCCCCGGGACCGCCTCGCCGAGATCTCGGCCGCCCTGGGCGACTCCGAGCGGACCGCCGGCGACATCAACCCCATCGGCCTGGGACTGGGCCTGGCTCTCGGTCTCTGCCTGGCCTTCCTGGAGATCCCGCTTCCCGGCGGCAACGCGCTGACGCTGGGCACCGCCACCGCCCCGCTGATCGTGGGTGTGATCCTCGGTGCGGTCGGGCGCACCGGGCCGGTGGTGTGGACGCTGCCCGGCAACGTCGCCAACACCCTCAACCAGTTCACCCTGCTGGTCTTCCTGTCCGCGGTGGGCCTCGGTGCCGGCGGCGGCCTGGTGACCGCGCTGTCGAACGACGCCGTCGGTCTGGTGACGCTGGGCCTGACCATCTCCCTGGCCCATGCGCTGATCTGCATCATCGGGCTGCGCATGGTGCTGCACTACGGCACCGCACGGGCACTCGGCGGCCTCACCGGTTCGCAGCTGAACCCCGCTCCGTACGCGTTCGCGATGGGCAAGGTCCCCGACCAGCGGCTGGCCCTCGGCTACGCGGTGCTGTTCCCGGTCAGCATGATCGTCAAGGTGCTGCTGGCGCAGACCATGGTCGCGGTGTTCTGACCGGTTCCTCTACGGGCCGGGGACGGGTGTGGCTACAGCCGCAGTTCCGCCCCGTTCGGAAGGATCCGCGCCAGCACGTCGGCGATGGTGATCACCCCGGCGAAATCCCCGTGACGGGTGGCGATCGCGAACGGCTCCCCGTCGGCGCGCATGCGGGTGAGCACCTCGTACACCGGGGTCCCGGCGTCCACGGCGAGAGGCTCGCGTACCAGTTCGGCGACCGCACGCATGTCGGGCTCGAGCAGAACGTCGCGCACGTGCACCACGCCGGGGGTCCGGCCGGCCCGCTCGACCAGGACGCGCAGATGTCCCGAGGTCGCGGCGGCGGCGCGCACATCGCCCACCACCGCACTCTCCGGAACCGCCGTCGGGGCCGACCGATCGGCCGGCAGCAGGTCGGCGACACGAATCCGTTCCAGCTCGAGGACGTGCGCCAGTTGACTCCGGAACCGGTCGTCGAGAGTGCCGACGGCGGCGGAGTGCTCTACCAGCTGAACGATGGTGTCGATGTCCTGCCCGCCGAGCGCTCGGCGGTCGGCGGGGACGTAGCCGCTCGCCGAGACGAGACGATTCGCGATGCGGTTGATCCACGACAGCAGGGGCCGCAGCAGCCAGGCCAGCGCGCGTGCGGGAACGCCGATGATGTTCGCGGCGAGCTCCGGGTGGGCGATGGCCCACGACTTCGGGGCCATCTCCCCGACCACCAGATGCAGAAAGGTGACCACCAGCAGCGCCAGCCCGAAAGCGGCGGCATCGGTGAGCCACGCGGGCAGCCCCCAGCCGGCCAGCAGCGGCCCGAGCCAGGCGTCGACCGCGGGTTTCGTGACGGCGCCGAGGGCGAAGGTGCAGGCGGTGATGCCCAATTGGGCCACGGCCAGCATGATCGTCAGCTCGTTGACCCCGCGCAGCGCCGCGCGCGCCGACCGCCTGGTGCGCGCCTGCTGTTCCAGACGGTGCGGCCGTGCCGCGAGCAGTGAGAACTCGATGATCACGAAGAACGCACTGAGGGCGATCAGCGCGACGGTCACGGTGACCAGGAGCACCGGCGAGTCGCTCATCGTCCCGCCCCCGACGGTCCGGTGTCGTCGAACTCCCGAAGAACCACGCGTACCGCGTGCGGCACGTGTCTGGCGATCGTCAGGGTCTCCACGTCGAGGAACCGGCGCACCGGGCGATCGTTCACCAGATCGGCGGGATCGTCGGGCAGCCGCACCCGGACCGTCTGCCCGACGGCCGGGAAGTCGCCCGCGACGGCGATGGTCAGTCCGGCCAGCGTCTCGTAGTCACCGTCGGGCAGGTCGTGGCCGACGGTGCGCCGGACCTCGTCGAGGTGGACTCCCCCGTCGGCCCGCCAGGCGCGGTCACCGTCGGCCACCATCGCGTCGTCCGTATCGGCGTCGTGCTCGTCGGTGATCTCGCCGATCAGTTCCTCGGCGATGTCCTCGGTGGTCAGGATTCCGGCGAAGCCGCCGTACTCGTCGATGGCACAGACCATCTGCGCGTGGGCGCGCCCCATCTCGGCCAGCGCGTCCGGCAGCGGCATCAGCGCCGGCACCAGCACCGGCGGGCGCATGATGGTCGCGACCGGCGCGTCCTCGGGATCACTGCTGCGCAGCAGATCGACCAGTTCCACCACGCCGACCGGCTCACCCGCGGCGTCGACCACCGGATACCTGCTGTGCGCGTGCGCCATCCGAGCGCGCAGGTCGGCCAGCGTGGCGTCCGGCCGCACGGTGGCGACCTGTGCGCGGGGCATCATCGCGTGCTCCACGTCGTCGTCGGGAAAGTCCAGGACGCGGTCGATCAGCAGGGAGAGGTCGTCGGGCAGATCGCCGCTCTCCCGCGAATCGGCGACAGCACGCTTCAGATCCTCGGGGGAAACACTGGAATCGACGTCGTGCACCGGGGTCACCCGCAGCAGCTTCAGCAGCAGGTTCGCGGAGAAGTCGAAGATCGCTATCAGCCAGCCGAACACCGCCAGGTAGATCAAGGTGGACCGCGACAACCGCAGCGCCAGCGGTTCGGGCGCCGCGATCGCGAGGTTCTTCGGATACAGCTCACCGAAGATCATCTGCACCACTGTCGCCACCACCAGCGCCCCGACGGTGCCCACCGAGACACTGACGGCTGCGGGTACCGACAGCCCGCCCAGCAGAACGCCGAGCGAGGCGCCTACGAGCGGTTCGGCGACATAACCGACGAGCAGGCCGGTCACGGTGATCCCCAGTTGGGCACCGGACAGCATGAACGACGTCCGTCCGGTCACCGCGAGTGCGCGTTCGGCAGCCGGATCCCCGGCGGCCGCGCCCGCCGCGAGCCGGGCTCGGTCCACCGACATGTACGCGAACTCCTGGGCGACGAAGTACCCGCCCACCGCGATGATGCCGACGATGAGCACGATCCCGGCGATCAGTGTCAGAGTCGCGGAGAACACGCGGGCTTCACCGCCTCAACGCCCCGGTATTCGCCGGGACCGCTCGTCGATGCTCGGGCCCCACGATTCGGCTGCGCTCCTGGATCGGCGATCTGGCGATACCCGGCAATACTATCAACCCCGACAGCGCTGTCCGCGATGTCACGAGTCACGGTTCTCCGCCGCACGGCCACCTACCCTCGAGGACACACCCTGCTCCACCGACCGAGGAGACGTCCGTGGCCACCGACCACAGCACCGCACTCACCGTCGAGCAACAGGCCCGACTCACCAGCGGACGGGATTTCTGGACCACCGAAGCCGAAGGCGGCGCCCGCTCGATCATGCTGACCGACGGGCCGCACGGCCTGCGCAAGCAGGACGGTGCGACCGACAATCTGGGGCTGGCCGGATCGATCCCCGCGACGTGCTTCCCGCCTGCCGTCGGACTGGCGCAGACGTGGAACGCCGCGCTCGCCGGCCGCCTCGGCGCCGCCATCGCCGCCGAGGCGCGGGCGGCCCAGGTCGCGGTGGTTCTGGGGCCGGGCATCAATCTCAAGCGCTCGCCGCTCGGCGGCCGCAACTTCGAGTACTTCTCCGAGGATCCGGTGCTCACGGCGCAGCTGGCGGCGGCCTGGGTACGGGGCCTGCAGGACGGCGGGGTGGGCGCCTCGCTCAAGCACTTCGCCGCGAACAATCAGGAGACCGACCGCATGCGGGTCAGCGCCGACATCGATCAGCGCACCCTGCACGAGCTCTACCTGAGGGCTTTTCGCTCCGTGGTTCGCCGGAGCGAACCGTGGACGGTGATGTGCTCGTACAACCGCATCAACGGGGTCCACGCCTTCGCCGATCGGACGCTGCTGACCGGGCTGCTGCGCGAGCGGTGGGGCTTCGGCGGCCTGGTGGTGAGCGACTGGGGCGCGGTGGCCGACCGCGTGGCCGCGGTGGCCGCCGGACTCGATCTGACCATGCCCTTTCCGGGCGACGCCGACGACGCGGCCCTCGCCGCCGCGGTGCGCGAGCACAGGCTCGACCCGGCCGCACTGCGCACCTGTGCCGACCGGGTGCGCGCGCTGGCCGAGCGGGCCGGCGACCCGGACCCGGCGGCCGAGTTCGATGCCGACGAACACCACCGGCTCGCCCGGGAGGCCGCCGGCCAGGCGATCGTCTTGCTGCGCAACCAGGCCGTCGCCCGGCCCGGCGACCCGGCCGCTTCGCCGCTCCTGCCCCTGGACCCCGGCGACGACCTCGTGGTGATCGGCGAGCTGGCCGCGACCCCGCGATACCAGGGCGGCGGGTCGTCGCACGTGAACGCGACGCGCGTCGACGTCCCGCTCGATGAGCTGCGCCGCCGTTCGGACGGCCGGGTCGACTACCACCCCGGCTACACGACCGGCGAGCCCGATCCGGCGCTGGCCGACGCCGCCGTGGCGGCCGCCCGGTCGACGGGCACGGTGGTGCTGTTCCTCGGTCTGGCCGCCCGACAGGAGTCGGAGGGCTTCGATCGCACTTCTCTCGATCTGCCCGCGGACCAGCTGTCGCTGGCGGCCCGGGTGCTCGAGGCCAATCCGCGCACCGCCGTAGTGCTGTGCCACGGCGGCGTGGTGGACCTGAGCGGAATCGACGCCCCGGCACTGCTCGACGCCGCTCTGCTCGGACAGGCCGTCGGCAGCGCGATCACCGACGTGCTCTACGGCGACGTGAACCCGTCGGGCCGGCTCGCCGAGACCGTGCCGGTCCGCCTACAAGACACCCCGGCCTACCTGAACTTCCCCGGCGAGCACGGGCACGTGACCTACGGCGAGGGTCTGTTCATCGGCTACCGGTGGTACGACGCCCGCGAGCTCGACGTGACCTTCCCGTTCGGGCACGGCTTGTCGTACACCGACTTCCAGTACTCCGGCCTCGCGGTGACGGCCGCTGAAGACGGGATCACGGTGCGCGTGACGGTCGCCAACACCGGGCACCGCGACGGCCGCGAGGTGGTGCAGGTGTACGTCGGCACCGACTCGTCCGCCGTCGCACGACCACCTCGCGAACTCAAGGCGTTCGCCAACGTCCAAGTGCCCCAGGGTGAATCGACGGAGGTGACGCTCGACATCGCCGCCGACGACCTCGCCTACTGGGACACCCGCTTCGGCGATTTCGTCGTGGAGCCCGGGACGTACACCGTCGCGGTGGGTGCGTCGAGCCGCGATCTCCGGCTCACCGCGACGGTGGACCTCGACGGTGACCCTCGCCGGCCGGACCTCACCGCAGAGTCGACGATCGCCGAGGTGCTCGCCTCCCCCGAGGGCGCCGAGGCCTTCGCGCCGATCATCGAAGCGATGGCCTCCGGTATGGGTGCCGGTGAGGAGAGCTCGGGCGAAGCCATGGGCGTCGACCTGGCGGCGATGATGGGGTCGATCCCGATCGGTCGGCTCGTCGCCTTCTCCGGCGGCATGCTGCCGCGCGAGGCGCTCCAGCAGTTGCTCGACCAGGCGAACGCAGCCGCCCGCCCCTGACCTCGACAAGCCCTGGGAGAAGGCTAGTGTCGAAGTCATGCGATCGGACCAGGCGCCAGCGCCCCACCCCGGCACCGGCGAGTTCTCCGCCGTCGTGCGCCGCCTCGCCGCCTACGGGGCGGTCACCCGGATCACCGGCTACGACCACGTGGTGACCCTGGACGGGACCGCACTGATCCTCGACGACGGCGACGATCACGCGCGGTTGGCCGGCCCCGGCGATGTCCCCGCGGTCCCCGCGAACTGGACCACCGACGCCGCCGCGAAGCGCACCGCCACCGACTGGATCGAGGAGTATCTCGAGGACACCTACCAGTTCCTGGTGATCCGGCGGGACGCCATCACCGACCTGATCGACGACCCGTTCTCCCCGGAGAATCTGGACCGACTGGCCGACCGCTTCCCGAACGTCGACCTCGCCGAGGTGCAGACCTTCCTGGCCGACGTGCGATCGTGGCTGGCGTCCGGGACGACGGGGAGCCCGGCATGAGCGCCCCGACCGGCGATCCCTTCACCGTCTCGGTGAACGGCCTGGACCTCGCCGGTGATCGCTGGGGTGCCCCCGATCCCGACCGCACGCCCATCCTGATGCTGCACGGCGGCGGGCAGACCCGGCACTCCTGGAACCGCGCCGCAGCCGGGATCGCCGGACTCGGCCACCAGGTCTACACCATGGACCTGCGCGGACACGGCGACAGCTCGTGGTCCGACGACGCCGACTACGGCGTGGACGCCTTCACCGCCGACTTGGTCGGCACCCTCGAAGCCCTGCAGATCGCGCCGGTGGTGGTCGGCGCCTCCCTGGGCGGAATCACCGGACTCAACGCCGTCGGCCGCAACCCGGGGGTCGCCGCGGGACTGGTCCTGGTCGACATCGTCGTCGATGTGGAGCCGCAGGGCATCGAACGGATCAAGGCGTTCATGGCCGCCCACGTCGACGGCTTCGACACCCTCGACGACGTCGCCGACGCGATCTCCGCCTACAACCCCGACCGCAAGCGCACCCGCAACCTCGACGGCCTCACCAAGAATGTGCGCCGCCGCGAAGACGGGCGCTGGTACTGGCATTGGGATCCGCGTTTCCTGGACGGCGGCAACGAGGCGCCGCGGATCAACGACCCGGAGGTCTTGTCCGAGGCCGCCGCCGGCGTCGACGTGCCCACCCTGCTGGTGCGCGGCGGCAACTCCGACGTGGTGAGCGAGGCCGGTGTCGAAAGCATGCTGCGGCTGATCCCGCACGCCGAGGCCGCCGGCGTGAACGGTGCCGGGCACATGGTCGCCGGGGACGACAACCAGGTCTTCGCCGCGGCGATCGTCGATTTCCTCCGCCGCCACGGCCTGTAGGCCAGCGGCACCTGAGCAACTGAACGTCGACCGCACGCGGCGACGATCGGTACGGTCGATGCCATGGCGAACACAGTGATCATCGGAGGGCACGGCAAAGTCGCCCTCCTTCTGGCCCCGATTCTGACTGCCCGCGGCGACTCCGTCACCTCCGTGGTCCGCAACGCCGAGCACGCGGTCGACGTTGCCGCCACCGGTGCCGGCCCGCTGCTCCTCGACGTCGAGAACGCCTCGGCGGCCGAACTGGCGGCGGTGCTGCGCGGCGCCGATGCGGTGGTCTTCACCGCCGGGGCCGGGGGCGGTGACCAGGCGCGCACCTACGCGGTCGACCGCGATGCCGCACTGCGCGCCATGGACGCGGCGCAGGCCGCCGGTGTCCGGCGATTCGTGTTGGTGTCGTACCTGGGCGCGGGCCCCGATCATGGTGTTCCCGAAGACGATTCGTTCTTCCCCTACGCCGAGGCCAAGGCCGCCGCCGACACCGCGCTGCGCGCCACCGATCTGGACTGGACCATCGTCATGCCGGGCAGGCTGACCCTCGACGAGCCCACCGGGCGCATCGATCCGGGCGCGACGCGCGCCGCCGACAATCCCGGCACCTCGCGCGCCAATGTCGCCCAGGTGGTCGCCGCGGTCCTCGCCGACGACAGCACCATCGGCAAGGACGTCCCGTTCACCGACGGCGACGTCCCCATCGCCGAGGCGATCACCCGCTGACCTCCGGCCGGCCATCGCCCGTTGAGCCGGACGAGGGCCTCGACTGCGCTCGACTGGTCATCGCCCGTTGAGCCGAACGAGGGCCTCGACTGCGCTCGACCAACGAGTGGTCTGCTGGTCATCGCCCGTTGAGCCGAACGAGGCGTTAGCCGAGGACGTGTCGGAAACGGCCCGCGTGAGGGTCTCGACTGCGCTCGACCAACGAGTGGTCTGGCTGGCCAACGCCCGTTGAGCCGAACGAGGCGTTAGCCGAGGACGTGTCGAAAACGGCCCGCGTGAGGGTCTCGACTGCGCTCGACCAACGAGTGGTCTGGCTGGTCATCGCCCGTTGAGCCGAACGAGGCGTTAGCCGAGGACGTGTCGAAACGGCCCGCGTGAGGGTCTCGACTGCGCTCGACCAACGAGTGGTCTGCGCTGACCCCCGGCCGGCCAACACCCGTTGAGTCGAACCCGGTCAGCCGAGGAGTTTGGCCTTGGCGGCCGCGAACTCGTCGTCGGTCAGCAGACCCTTGGTGTGCAGGTCCGCCAGCTTCATCAGCTCCGCGGTCAGGTCAGTGCCGCCGGCGACGGGGGCCTGAGCCGCCTGCTGTTGAGCCTGGGCAGCCTGCTGCTGCGCCATCTGCGCCATCTGCGCCTCGTAGGCCTGCTGCGCCTGCTGTTGCTGCCAGGCCTGCTGCGCCTGCGCCTGCTCCTGCTGTTGCTGCCGCCTGTTCATGGAACGGTTGCCCACCGCGTTGGCGGTTCCGGCCACCACGGCGGTGCGGGCCGCGAGTCCGATGAGTCCCGGTCGTCCGGCTCGTCGCATGTCTTCTTCTCCTCGATCGTTACCGTTGGTGCTGCTCGGGCGCGTGCGCGGTCAGTCGTCCATTGCGGCGATCTCGTTCACCACTGACGACGGGATCCGTTCGGACGCAACCACTTCGCTCCCCTCGGCGGCCAGGCGGGCGCCGAGGTCGCGGGCCCACACCAGTTCCAGCGCGACGATGGCGGCCGTGCCGCCGGGTGGCAGCGTCTCGGCCAGGATCGCGATGTCCTCGTCACCGGTCAGGCCGGGGACGGCCAGGTCGAGTGCCGCGCCGCCGAGCGCGTCCAACTCGACTTCGGTCACCTCGACGTCGCCGGAGTCGGACTTGTCCACGACCACGAAATCGAGCACCCGCACGGTGCCCGCCTGCACCTGCGCGGAGAGCGCCTCGATCACCGCCGGGGAGGGGCCGGCCTGAGCCAGCGACACCACCATCAGTTCCACCGGTCCCAACGGGGCGGTTGCGTATTCGGTCAAGGTGGTCCTCCATTGGGTCGGGACGTGATCACACTCCATGATCCCCCGCCCCGGCGGCGTAGACACGTGGATTCACCCACTGCACCACACAATCAGCCGATTCGTCCGCCGTCAGCGCCGCAACTGCCGTCCAGCGTCGAACCGCTCTTCGCGCTGTCCGATGTGCCAAGCGTGCCAGCGCTGCCAGCGCTGCATCGACGATCGCTGCCACCAGCGGTCGACGTGTGGCGAGAACCGGCGGGCGAGTTCGACGGCGGCGATCAGCGGTGCCCGCCCGAACAGGATCACCAGCCCGAGCAGTCCGCTGGGCAGCCGGTACCCGCGTCGATTCCACGGCAGCATGAACAACCGCGTGTACCCGGCCTGCAGGTGCAGGTGGTACCGCGCCCGCATCCGGGCCAGACCGCGGACTCCGGGGCCGGGCTCGAACGACGGGACGAAGCCCTCCACCAGTTCCGGCCCCAGCGCTCCCGAGTCGTTCCGGCGGGTGGCGTCGAAGTAGTAGAGCAGCCGCACCGCGTCGGCGACGGTCTCCGGATACATCTCGTCCACCCGGCAGCCGACCAGATACCCCAGGTAGCGGTTGAAGTGCAGCACGGCGCGCATCTCGGCCGGACTGGTGATGAACCCGAGCGAGTACAGCCCCAGTGCGGGTGCCACGCTGCCGCCAAGGAGCGTCAGCATCATCTCGCTCTGGCTGATCGGCAGACCGTGAACCTCGCTGTCCCACTCCGGATGTGCCGCCACCCGGGCGCGCACCGACACGTGCATCACGCGCACCTTCAGCGACACTTCCCGGGCCCGCGACCCCGGCGTCAGCACCGCCCCCGGGCGGCACACCTCCAGCCACCAGCGGCTGGTCTCCAGGTAGCGGTGCAGCGCGCTCGCCCCGGCGTAGCCGCCGGACAGCGAGAGCGGTACGGCTAGCGACCCCTCGGTGTAGGTGTCCATGGTTCCGGCGTTGCCGACCGCTCCGAGGCTGTACCCCCAGCGCCGCCACACCGCCGCGCCCTGCTCCACCAGTTCCGGGTCCACCCAGTCGGGCACGGTCTCGAACTCGGCGAACAACTCCCGCATCGACTCGGGCGCCTCGGGCACGTTGTCGACGCCGACGCGCAGGGCCTCGTCGAGCAGTTCGCGGGCGCGCTCGGCTCCCATCTCGCCATGATAGGTCTGCGCGACGAACCGTTCGGCGACCGGATCGCCCGCCGTGTGACCGACGCCGAACTGCGCGGCCACCGTCGGCCGCGGCAGGAGGTCGAAGCCGGTGATGCGCTGCACCCGATCGCGCAGACGCTGGTGCGTGGGGCTGACCACGAGTTCCACAGTTCTCCCTTTGCCGCCTATGCCGCCCGGACAGCAGCTAGATACAGATGTCTCAGTATGTCTCATTGCGACGATGTTCTCAGCCGGAACCGTCGGCTGCGGCCATCACGTAGGGTCGAGCGAGGGGATCCACAGGAGCCGTAACGGAGGAAATCATGCAGGTCAGCGTCGTCTGGACGATCAATGCGAGGACCGTGTCCGTGGGCCGGGCGATCGAGAATCTGAGTGCCCTGCACAACGAGGGTTTCCGCCGCGTCTGGTCGACGCAGATGCCCAACGAGCCCGATCTGCTGACCATGATCGCCGTCGCCGGCCGGGAGATCCCCGGCATCGAGTTCGGCACCGGCGTCCTGCCGATCCAGAACCAGCATCCGATGTCGCTGGCACAGCGCGCCCTGACCACCAACTCGATCGTCGACGGCCGGCTGAGCCTGGGACTGGGCCTGAGCCACAAGGTGGTCACCGAAGGCATGTGGGGTGTCTCGTACCGGCATCCGATCAAGCGGACCAACGAGTTCCTGGACGGGCTGCTCCCTCTGATCGACGGCGAGAAGGTCTCCGCCGCAGGCGAGTTCATCACCACCCGCGGCGCCCTCACCTTTCCCGAGGTGCCGACGCCGCCGGTGTACCTGGCGGCCCTCGGCCCCAAGATGCTCGACCTCGCGGGGCGCCGCACCGCCGGCACCGTCACCTGGATGACCGGCCCCAAGACCCTGCACGACCACATCGTTCCCAGCCTGCGGGCGGCGGCGACCGCGGCCGGGAGGCCCGACGGCTCGGTCCGCACGGTCGCCATGCTGCCGATCAGCGTCACCGACGACGTCGCCGGAGCGACTGCGGCGGCCGCCGAACGGTTCGCGATGTACAACAACCTGCCGTCGTACCGGGCGATGCTCGACCGCGAGGGCTACGAGACCGCCACCGATGCCGCGATCATCGGTGACGAGGCCGCCGTCACCGCCCGGATCGAACAGATCGCCGATGCCGGCGTCGACGAATTCGTCGGCATCGTCTTCGACAGCGACCGCGAGGTCCGCGCCCGCACCCGCGCCCTGCTGCGTGCCGTCGACGACGTGGCGGGCACCGGACACTGATCCTCCGGCGTCCCGGCTGCTCGCCGAATACCGCAGAAATCTCGACGACGGGCGCACCGAAGGTGGCATCCTCGTCCCCATGAACGCGCTGACCGGGCGGACGCGCCGCCGGGACTCCGACGGCTACTTCGCAGACGACAGCAACGAGTTCGACCGCGGGGTCTCGTTCTTCGATGCGATCTACGGCTTCTCGGCGACCCTGCTGATCGCGAACCTCGACGCCCCCTCCCCGGATTCCTGGCGGGACATGTCGAGCCTTCTCGACTCGGGAATCGGCTCCCAGCTGTTCGGCTTCGCCCTGAGCTTCGCGGTGATCGTGCTCTTCTGGCGCGCCAACGTCCAGCTGGTGCGCGGGATGACCGGGCTCGACGGCCCCACCGTCGTCGCCAACCTGGTCGCCACGGCCCTGGTGATCCTGATCCCGTTCACCACGCAGGGCATCAGCGACCCGGCCTCCAGCGACTATGCGCTTCCCACCGCGCTGTACGCCCTGAACATCACGCTGGCCGCCCTGGCCCAGATCGCGGTCGCCTGGATCGGGCGGGCACGCGGCCTGGAACGCGTCTCGCTGACCGGTCGTGCGCGCGTTCTGGAACTGGCGGGCGCCGCGACGACGCCGCTGGTGTTCGGCATCTCGATCCCGATCGCCCTGGCCTTCGGGCCGGCCGCCGGCCAGTGGACGTGGGCGAGCCTGGTGTTCCTGCTTCCCGTCGTCGGGCGGGCCCAGCGGGCTGCCACCGCCGCATCCGCGTCCACCACGACGACTCCCGCGAACTGATCCGCACAATCGCCCGGCCGTACCGGCCTGCCGGCGTCTAGGCTCAGGCCATGGCGACGACGAACGAGACCGGCTCGCAGATCCCCGTCGTCGTGTGGGGTACCGGAAACGTCGGACGCGCTGCCATTGCGGCGGTAACCGCCCATCCGGGTCTGCGGTTGACCGGGGTCATCGTCTCCAGCGAGGAGAAGGAAGGCCGGGACGCCGGCGATCTGGCCGGCTCCGGAGGCCACCTCGGCATCACGGCCACGCGTGAGATCGATGGTGCACTGGCGACGCTGCGTGGCTGCGGCGCCGTGGTCTATGCGGCGTCCGGAGAACTCCGCCCCGACGAGGCGCTGGCCGACATCACCCGGGCACTGACGGCCGGTGCGGTGGTGGTGAGCACCTCGGTGTACGCGCTCTACGACTATCGCAACGCACCGGCCGAGCTCCGCGCACCGCTGGAAGCCGCCTGCCGCGACGCCGGCACCGCCCTGTTCTTCAGCGGCATCGATCCCGGCTGGGGCAACGACGTGCTGCCGGCGCTCATCAGCGGACTGGGCTCGGAGATCGAGCAGATCCGCTGTCAGGAGATCTTCGACTACTCGACGTACGACGCCGAGGACTCCGTGCGGTACATCGTCGGGATGGGCCAGCCGATGGACTACGAGCCGCCGATGGTGGCTCCCGGGATTCCCTCGATGGTGTGGGGCGGTCAGGTCCGGATGATCGCCCGGGCGCTCGGCGTGGAGCTGGACGATCTGCGCGAGGTGGTCGACCGTCGGCCCCTGGACGAGCAGGTCACCACCGCGCTCGGCGACTTCGCCGCGGGCACCCAGGGGGCGCTGCGGTTCGAGGTCCAGGGGCTCGTCGGCGACCGCCCCGTGATCGTCGTCGAGCACGTCACGCGGATCACCGCGCAGGTGGCGCCCGACTGGCCGACGCCGCCGGACGGCGGGGCCGGTGCCCACCGCCTGATCGTGGCCGGCAGGCCCCGCATCGAGATCAGCGTGGAGGCCACCGACGAGAACGGCAACCGCGCCGCCGGCGGCAACGCCACCGCCGCGGGCCGTCTGGTCAACGCCATCGGTTGGCTCCGCGCCGCCGAGCCCGGGCTGTACGACGGCCTGGACGTCCCCCTCCTACCCAGCAGCTACCTGGCCACCGACACGACAAGGACCTGAGCATGTTCATCGAGATCCCCGACGGCAGCGACCCCATCGCCTACGTGTGGGGTGAGATGGTCCCCGGTATCGGGCCCGCCGCCGCCGGACTGGCGACGAGCGTCTACGAGCACAGCACCCTCGGCCTGCGGGAGTTCGAGGCGGCGCGGCTGCGGATCGCGCAGATCAACGGCTGCCTCTTCTGCCAGGACTGGCGCACCGAACGCGACGGACAGAAGGTGGAGGCCGACTTCGATGCCGCCGTGACCGAGTGGCGCACCACTGACGTCTTCGACGACCGCACCCGGCTCGCCGCCGAGTACGCCGAACGCTTCGCCCTCGACCACCACGGTCTCGACGACGACTTCTTCGACCGGATGCGCGCGCACTACACCGACCGGGAGATCGTCGAACTGTCGATGTGCCTGGGCTCCTGGCTGGCGTTCGGGCGCCTCAACCGGGTGCTCGGCCTCGACACCGCCTGCGTTCTGCCGAGCCACACCGAACGCTGACGCCGGACGCCCGGCGGCGCGGCGCCGTCAGCCGGTCTGGATCGGCCGCTCCGGATCGGACGACCACTGGGAGTACGAGCCGGGGAACAGAGCGGCCGGGATCCCGGCCATCGCCAGGGCGGCGATCTGGTGCGCGGCGGTGATACCCGACCCGCAGTAGACCACCACCGGCGCTCCGTCCCCCTGCACACCGAGGCCGGCGAACCGTTCACGCAGCTCGTCGGGGGTCTTGAAAGTCCCTGTGCCGGTCAGGTTCTCACCGGTCGGTGCACTGACCGCCCCCGGGATCCGGCCCGGGCGAGGGTCGACGGGCTCCACTTCTCCGCGGAAGCGTTCGGCCGCGCGGGCATCCAGCAGCAGCACCTCGCCGCGGGCGACGTCGTCGATCGTCACCGTCGGCAGGCCGCCGGGCGTCAGCGTCACGGTCCCGGCGCGCGGGGTCGCGTCCCCGGACGACAGGCGGAATCCGGCGGCGCGCCAGCCGTCCAGCGCGCCGTCGAGGATCATGACGTCGTCGAGACCACCCCAGCGCAGCAGCCACCAGGCCCGTGCGGCGGCGGTGCCGCCGGCGTCGTCGTAGACCACCACCGGCACACCGTCGTCGATGCCCCAACTGCGTGCGGCGACCTGCAGATCCCCGACGTCCGGCAGCGGATGGCGCCCGTCCTCCGAGATCGGCGGCGCCGCCAGGTGCTCGTCCAGATCGACGAAGACGGCGCCGGGCACGTGCCCGTCGCGGTAGTGCCGGTAGCCGTCGGGGTCGCCGAGCTGCCAGCGCACGTCCAGCACCACCGGCGGGCGATCGGACAGCATGGCCTCGGCCAGTCGGTCGGCGTCGATCAGCACCTGCGTCATCGTTTGCTCCCTCATTCGCTCGCTCCTTCGACTCTAAGGCTCGACCGCCGCCCGCTGAGCCGGACGAGCCCGCGGGTCGACACTCTCCACCGCCCGCCCGCTGAGCCGGACGAGCCCGCCAGGGCGAGAACGAGTCGAAGCGCCACACCATACCGAGGCTTCGACACGACTCGGCTGACGCCTCACCGGCTCAGCCATCGGATGAGTCCCAGCCCAGCCGGTGGATCGGCAACTCAGTCGCGCTCTAGCAGGAAGAAGTACGGCCGCTGTGAACCGCGCAGATCCATGGCGCCCAGCAGCGTGTTCTCGTCCAGCCGGTGGAAGTGGTCGATGATCGGCAGATCGTCGTAGACCATCGCCGCGCTCACGGTGCCGCGGAACCGGACTTCACGCAGTCGTGCCCGGTGCTTGCGGGTGCGCGCCAGCCGGAACCCCGCGGCACCGCCGGGCGGCATCCATCGGGGGAAGCGGGGGCCGAGCCGGTTGAGCGTTCCGAGGGGCATCAGCTTCGGGTTCACCGCGTACAGCGATCCCGGCGTCCCGAACAGCAGTGGGTGCACGTGGTCGGCGTCGGCGAATTCCTTTCCGTACCAACCGGATACCTCCAGCAAGCCGTCCATCGGATGTCCGGTGGGGACCTCACTGCCGTGCCAGCGGCCCAGGATCTCCTCGACCGTCACCGACGCCAGGGAGTCGAACAGTTCTTCGGCGCGGTCGACGTCGATCCCGGCCTGCAGGTCTGCGAGGTCGGTCATCGGACCGCCACCGGTTCGTCGGCCGACTCCGTGTCCAGGTGCGCGACCGGGCATCCGGCGGGGAAGGTGCCGAGTTGTTCGGTCACCGCCTCGCCCGGCCGATAGGTCCTGATCCGCCCGTTGTCCTCGAACCCCTTGGCGCGCAAGCGCGGTGGCAGGATTCGGAGGAAGACGGCGCGCGCCCGCATCGCGGCGAGCGAGAGCGCGCGCACCGGCGCGGACGGCTCGTCGTACCCGAGGGCCTCCAGCAGCGGACGGTCCATCAGCGCCCGGGAGAACACCTCCACGGCCGGCCGGAACGGGCGTGGGTAGAAGGTGGTCAGCAGGTCCAGCGTCATGTCTGCGACCCGGCGGCCGCCCTCGTCGTAGGCGAAGTGCTCGGCCTCGTAGGTATCAAGGAAGTCCGAGAACTCCTGGTAGGTCTCCGGCATGTCCTTGATGTTCATGTGCCGGCCCAGCTTGCGGTAGTAGTTGGTCGACGCGACCACTTCGTCGTAGGTCAGCTTGCGCCAGCCGTAGTCATCGATCCACCGCTTGGGGACCACGACGAAGGTGGCCAGGACGTAGACCATGTCGTCGTTGGTGATGTCGTAGGCGCGATGCATCTGATTGATGCGCCGGATCGCGGCCTTGCCCTCGACGGAGTCGAAGCCGCACACCAGCGGCCGCTCCAGCAGCAGGCCGGTGTCGTCGTAGCGCTTCTGCGTGTCGTCGAACCCCTTCGACTCCGACAGCAGGCGTCCGACACTCGGCACCGCGTAGGTGCGGAACAGCGCGAAGCTCAGCGATTGATTGAAGTCCCAGGGGAAGTCGTACAGGGACAGGTTGCGATAGATCTGCTCGAAGTCGGTGTGCGGGTCGAGTCCGCGGTTGCGATCCCAACGAAACATGGAGGGGCCTTTCGTCGTCGTCAACTCAGCATAAGTCAACTTATGGACCAGTTCAACGGGTTTCTCAGAACCCGTGGCAGAATCGGGGCCGATGACCCCACCGACCACCGATCCGACACCGTCACCGCTGCGCTCGCGCTTTCTGCAGGCCGGCATGCTGGTCCTGGCCCGCGACGGCTACCGGGGTTTCAAACAGGCGGCGATCTGCGCCGAGACGGGTCTGACCACCGGCGCCTTCTATCACTCCTTCCGCAACTGGAAGGACTTCGAGGGGGCGCTGATCGAGTACTGGCGCCGCGAGGCGACCGATCGACTGGTCGCCTGGGTGGACACTCACCCGTCACCGCGGGAGCGCGTGGACGCGCTGATCGAAGTGGCCCTCACTCTGCCGCACCACGCCGAAGGCGCCATCCGGGTCTGGGCGGCCGGCGACGCGCTGGTCCACAGCGCGCTGACCGAGATCGACACGGTGCGCCGTGCGGCGGTGGCCCGGTTCATCGGAGAGATGGGCGTGGACGACGAGCACGCGCAGCGCATCGCCGCCACGTCGATGCTGCTGCTGATCGGACACGAGGCGGCCGGCACCTCGCTGGATCAGCTCGAATGGAGCATGCGGCACTTCCTCGATACCGACCCGGCGATTCAGGACGCCCTGAACCGGCTGCCGGACACCGCCGGTCAGACCCCCGCCGGTCAGACTTCCGAGTAGTCGGCCACCTGGCCGCGCTTGGGAGCCCGCGCCATGGTCCACAGCATCCGCGGCAATTCCCGCAGCGGCAAGCGCGACGGCCAGTCCCCCGGCCGCAGCAGGGCTTCGGTGCCGCCGTCGACGGTGATCACCGAGCCGACCATGAAGTCCGCGGCCGGCGACAGCATCACCGCCACCCAGTCCGCGATCTGTTCGGGGGTGCCGTATTCGCGGGCCGGCACCGGGAACGACCGCACCTGCTTGCCCGTCGAACTGGACAGCTGCGAACGCAGCAGCGGCGTCAGCACCGGGCCGGGCGCCAGCAGATTGACCCGAATCCCCTCGCCGGCCCACTCGGCCGCGACGGCGTGCCGCCGGCACCACTGGCTCACCGCCAGTTTGGAGGCGGCATAGGCGACCGGTGGCGCCAGCTGCCGACGCCGCCGGATCACCCTCGCGGCCCCCTCGGTGTCGCCGCGCAGCAACTGCCGGACGGCGCGGCGCGGCACCAGCGGTGTCGACGTGGTGGAGTTGGAACCGAACACCACCACCTTGGCCTTGTCCGCGGCGGCCAGCGCCGGGCGCCAGCCGGTCAGCAGGTCGGTGACTCCCAGGACGTTCACCTCGACGATGGTGCGCTCGGCACCCCGCTTGGGCCCCAGCCCGGCGGCCAGCACCGCGCCGTCGAGCACCCCGTCGCAGCGGGACAGCACCTCGTCGACGGCCAGCTGCCGCCCACCCGGCGTCGACAGGTCGGCCACCACGTCGGCGTCGGCGCGGTCGACGCCGATCACCCGGTGCCCTTCACCGCGCAGGCGCTCGGCGACCTGCGCCCCCATCCCCGAGGCCGACCCCGTCACCGCATACGTCCCCATCCGACACCTCTCATCTCGCGCGTTCGGCACGTCGCCCAACGGCACATCCATCAGTATTGACCGTCTCGGATCCGGCCGGTCAATCCGGCCCGGACGCCCCATTCGACTCGGCCGATCCATTCGGTCCGGGCTCGCCGATCCGGTACACGCGACGCGCGTTCTCGGCGAAGAACTGCGCCAACAGGTAATCGCCGCGGTCGCCGAGGACGTCCAGGAGGGCGCCGACGGTGACCCCGATGGTGGCGTTGTGACTGTCCAGCGGCGCATTGGAACCGAAGATCACCCGGTCCGGACCGAACCGGTCGACCACGTGCAGGACCAGCGGGCCGATCATGTCGGCGAGGATGTGCTGGCCGCCGATGTTGCCGGACTTCTCCTGCCCGTATCCCAGAAGAGGTGAGGCGATTCCGCTGATCTTCACCAGCACGTTCTCGCGCATCGCGAGCATCGCCATGCGTTCGCGCCACAGGCCGAGGATGTCCGCGCGCGCCGCGGCCGTCGTCCCCGTCGAACTGCCGACCGGGCCGAAGACGCCGACCGGCGAACCGAAGTGCTCGACGATGATCGTCACCTCCGGGAACTCCGAGGCGAATGCCACCAGATCACCCAGTTCGTGTGAGTAGCACAGGGATTCGAGGACCAGGCCGCGTTCAGCCAGCGGGCCGATGGCCTCGCGGAGATTCGCCGACCGGAGCGCGCCGGAGCCGCCGGACCAGTCGTGCACCAGCCGGTCGCCGTGCCGCCCCCACCGCAGCCGGACGCCCCGGATCAGGCCCTGATCGTCGCGATCGAGCGCCTGCTGCACCCCCAGGCCGGGCAGCCGTTCGTCGGCCGGCACGATCATCCCGCCCAGCGCCGGCATGCCGTCGCCGTACGGCAGCGCGGCCAGGGTGTCCACATCCCGCGCCACCGCTTCAGCGGTGTCGGCGGGGGACAGCCGGCGTCGCCACAGCGAATCCACCGGCATCACCGTGGTCACCGGAACCCCGGCGACCGAGGCGAGCCCGGCGAGATCCTTGCCGTATTCGCGGACCAGATAGCGACTGGTGAGCAGACCGTGCCCGGCCACCCCGCTCATGCTGTGTTCGTCGGTGAACCGGGAGGCGACACGCAGCAGCGGGCCGGGCAACGCGCGCAGGGCCGGACCGGAGACTCGGCCCAGTTGCTGCAGGCTCCACGGTGGTCGTCGCGGGTTGAAGAAGTGCACATGGGTATCGACGATCCCCGGCACTCGCCCCGTCAACTTCGACACCCTGCAAGCGTGACATATCCACCCGCCGATCGTCCGGCCGTCGACAGAGGTCTGCGCCACAGGACTACTCTGGTGAATCGCCGGAATCCAATCCGGCGACCAACGCCGTCGGGGGAAGGGAGACCGAGATGAGCGAGACCGGACAGCCCGTTCTGCACCGGTTGCGCGAGCTGATCGAGGCCGACCCAGACGGCTTCGCGCGCAAGGTTTTCGCCCGACTCTTCGGCGCCTCGCCCGCGCTGCGCGACATGTTCCCGGCACACCTGAGTCACCTGCGCGAGGCGTTCACGCAGGTGCTCGACCACGTGCTGGAGGTACTGCCCGCCGACGACGGCCACGACGACCTGATCGAACTGCTGGCCCAGCTCGGCCGGGACCACCGCAAGTACGGGGTCACCGACAAGCACTACGACCAGATGGCCCAGGCGCTGGTGACCGAATCGGCCGCGCTCATGGGCACCGAGTGGACGCAGGAGACCGCCGAGACCGTCGCCCAGGCGATGCTGCTCACCACCGGAGTGATGCGCGGGGCCGCGCAGAGCGCTCCCGGACCCGCCACGTGGCGTGCGCGGGTGGTGCAGAAGTTCATCATCAACCGCGAGCGGGCCGTCGTGCGGCTGGCCGCCGTCGACCCGGTTCCGGCTTTCCACGCCGGGCAGTACCTGGAGACACGCATTCCGCAGTGGCCGTACCAGTGGCGGAACCTGTCCCCCGCGATCCCGCCGAACGAGGCCGGTGAACTGGAGTTCCATGTGCGGGCCGTCCCCGGCGGGCACGTGAGCACGGCGATCGTGAAGGAGACCGCTCCCGGCGACGTGTGGACCTTCGCGCAGGCGCACGGCACCCTGCACGTCGACCCCGATCGCCCGGTGCTGATGGTGGCCGGCGGCTCCGGGCTGGCCCCTCTGCGCGCACTCCTGCTGGACATGGCGCAGCGTGCCGACTCACCGGCCACCCACCTGTTCTACGGTGCACGGTTCCCCGGGGAGCTGTACGACCTGGCCGTCCTCCGCGAGCTCGCCACCACCAATCCGTGGCTGAAGGTGACCGCGGTGGTGGACGAGGCCGCCGATCCGTGGTGGATCGACGGCGCACCCGCCCCCGCACAGTGGGGGTTCGAGATCGCGCGCGGCAAGGTCGGCGACATCGCCGCACGCTACGGAGACTGGTCCGACCGCCAGGTCCTCATCGCCGGCCCGGCGGACATGATCTCCTCCACCAAGCTCCGCCTGCGTCTAGCGGGGGTTCCCAGCGACCGGATGCGCCACGACCCCGTCCATCACTGACGACCCGAGTGGCGACCCGAGGGTCGAGCGCAGTCGAGACCAGAGCCCGACTCAGCGGGAGGGGCGCCGGCGGCGTGGTTGCCAGAGGACCACGGAGTTGGAATGTTCCACGTGGACCAGCTCGCCCTGGGGTCCGCGGCCGCGGATCAGGCGGGCGAGGTCGTCGATCTCCCGGTGCAGGGCGTCGAGCTCGTCGCTCATCGCGATGATCCGCTTGATCCCCGCCAGATTGACGCCCTCGTCCTGCGAGAGACGCTGAATCTCCCGCAGCCGTTCGACGTCGCTGCGCGAATACCGGCGGCCGCCGCCGCTGGTCCGCTGGGGCGTGACCAGACCGAGCCGGTCGTACGTGCGCAGGGTCTGCGCATGCATGCCCGCCAACTCCGCCGCCACCGAAATCAGGTAGGTGGCGTCGTCGTCTGCCGGCCTGGCCTCAGTCCGACCGGTTCGCCGCTGCGCCCGGGGCGTGGGTTCGCCTTCTCCGCTGCGCATGCTCGATCACCTTCCCCAGCCCGCCCGAGGATCGAAGCCACTGGCCTTCTCCGCCTCCGCGTACGCCTTCATGGCCTCGGTGGCGTCGTCGTCCAGTTTCGGCGGCACTGCGACCTTGACGGTCACCAGTAGATCGCCGACTCCCCCCGCACGCTTGGGTACACCGCGGCCCTTGAGCCGCAGGGTGCGTCCGTCTGCGGTGTTCGGCGGGATCTTGACTCCCACCGATCCGTCCAGTGTGGGCACGGAGACCGTGGCCCCGAGGACCAGCTCCGAGATGCTCACCGGCAGTTGCAGTTTCAGGTCGTGCCCGCTGCGGGTGAACAGTTTGTCCGGTGTCACGTGGACGGTCACGTAAAGGTCTCCCGACGGTGCTCCGCGTCGCCCGGCTTCGCCCTGGCCGGTCAGGCGGATGCGCTGACCGTCCTCGACGCCCACCGGGATCTTGACGTTGATGGTTCGCGGCCGCACCTGCACACCGGTGCCCGAGCAGTCGGGGCACGGTTCGTCGATCTTGGTGCCGGTGCCCTGGCATTCCGGGTCGGGCTCGGCGAAGCCGAAGTGTCCCTGATCGCGATGGATGAACCCCGAGCCGTTGCACGACGTGCACGTCTTGGGGCTGGTGCCGGCTTTGGCCCCGCTGCCGTGGCACGAGGTACACGGCGACGGGCTGGTGACCCGCAGGCTGACCGTGTTGCCTTTGACCGCATCGCGGAAGGCGAGCGTGGTGTCGGTCTCGAGGTCGTTGCCGCGCCGTGGGCGCTGGGGCTGGGTCTGGGTGTACCCGCCGCGCGAGCGGCCTCCTCCGCCGAACAGGTCACCGAGGTCGAAACCGCCCCCGCCGCCGCCCCCGCCGAACAGGTCGCCGAGGTCGAAGCCGCCCATGCCGCCGGTGGTGGTGTAGCCACCGCCACCACCGCCGAAACCGCCTCCGAAACCGCCGGCGCCTGCGCCGCCGTCGGCACGGAACCGGCCGCTGGCCATCAGGGCCCGGGCCTCGTCGTATTCTTTGCGCTTCTCGGCATCGGACAGCACGCTGTTGGCTTCGGAGACCTTCTTGAAGCGATCCTCAGCCGCGGTGTCACCGGGGTTGCGGTCCGGGTGCAGCTGCGCCGCAAGCTTCCGGTAGGCCTTCTTGATATCGGCGGCCGATGCGTCTGAAGCGACGCCCAGGTCGGCGTAGAAGTCGCGGTCGAGCCATTCGCGTTGCACTGCCATACCGGCGTCACCTCCTTTTTCTCGAATCTTGCTGATTCTCAAGTCTTACTGGTCGAACGTCTTGTCATCGCCCATTTCGGGCGGAAGTCTGTGTCGCGCGAGCGGGGAGCGGGACCGGGGCGCACGGCGCTCCCGGTCCCGCCCGGCTCACTGCGGGTTCCCCGCGTTCTCGGCGTCGCCGGCCGAGGGTGCGGGATCGGTGACGGTGACCATCGCGTGACGGATCACCTTGTCTCCCAAGCGGTACCCGGGCCGGAAAACGTCTCCGATCACCGGTTCCACACCGCTTCCGTCGTTCTGGATCGCCTCGTGCAGCTCCGGATCGAACACGTCACCGGAGGCACCGAACTTCACCAGCTGCTCACCCGTGAGGATGTCGCCGAGCTTGTCGGCGAACGCCTTCAGCGGGCCTTCGGCGAGATCGCCGTGCTCGCGGGCACGGTCGAAGTCGTCGAGCAGGGGCAGCAGCTTCTCGACGAGCCGCTGCTTGCCGTTGGCCGCGGCCTGCGTGAACTCCTCGGCGCTGCGCCGGCGGAAGTTCACGAACTGTGCGCGCTCGCGCTGCAGCGCCTCGGTGAGTTCGGCGATCTGCGACTTCTCGGCCTGCCCCGCCCCGTCGACGGGGACCTGCTCGGTCCCCGCCGCGGCGGCGTCGGCGGTCGGCTCAGTGGCTTCCTGGCCAGCGCCCTCGTTCTCGGCGCCCGGCTGAGTCACTTGTCGTCCGCGGGGTCGTCCACGACCTCGGCGTCGACGACGTCATCGTCGTCGCTGCCGCCCGTGGCCTCACCTGCGGCCTCCGCACCGGCGGACTCGGACTGAGCGTTGGCGTAGATCGCCTGGCCCATGGCCTGCGAACGCTCGGACAGCTTCTCGATCGCGCTGCGGATCGCGGCCGTGTCGGTGCCCTTGAGCGCCTCGTTGGCCTCGTCCACCGCACCCTTGACGTCGGCGGCGACGTCGGCGGGGATCTTGTCCTCGTTGTCCTTGAGCACCTTCTCGGTCTGGTTGACCAGCGACTCCGCCTGGTTGCGGGTCTCGGCCTCCTCGCGACGCTGACGATCCTCCTCGGCGTGGAGTTCGGCGTCCTTCACCATGCGGTCGATCTCGTCCTTCGAGAGGCCCGAGCCGTCCTGGATCCGGATGCTGTTCTCCTTGCCGGTGCCCTTGTCCTTCGCGGTGACGTGCACGATGCCGTTGGCGTCGATGTCGAAGGTCACCTCGATCTGCGGGACACCCTGCGGAGCAGGAGCGATACCGCCGAGCTCGAAGCTGCCGAGCAGCTTGTTGTGCGCCGCGATGTCGCGCTCGCCCTGGTACACCTGGATCTGCACCGACGGCTGGTTGTCTTCGGCCGTGGTGTAGGTCTCCGACCGCTTGGTCGGGATGGTGGTGTTGCGCTCGATCAGCTTGTGCATGACGCCGCCCTTGGTCTCGATACCGAGGCTCAGCGGGGTCACGTCCAGCAGCAGCACGTCCTTGACGTCACCCTTGAGGACACCGGCCTGCAGGGCGGCGCCGACGGCGACGACCTCGTCCGGGTTCACGCCCTTGTTGGGCTCCTGGCCACCGGTCAGCTCCTTGACCAGGTCGCTGACCGCGGGCATGCGGGTGGAACCGCCGACCAGAACCACCTGGTCGATGTCGCCGACCTTGATGCCGGCGTCCTTGACGACGGCCTCGAACGGCTTGCGGCACCGGTCCAGCAGATCCTGGGTGATCTTCTGGAACTCGCTGCGGCTCAGGGTCTCGTCCAGGAACAGCGGGTTCTTGTCCGAGTCGACGGTGATGTACGGCAGGTTGATGGTGGTGCTCGAGCCGGCCGACAGTTCGATCTTGGCCTTCTCAGCGGCCTCCCGCAGACGCTGCATGGCCATCTTGTCCTTGGTCAGGTCGATGCCCGTGCTGGCCTTGAACTTGTCGACGAGCCACTCGACGATGCGCTCGTCCCAGTCGTCGCCACCCAGTTCGTTGTCACCGGAGGTGGCGCGGACCTCGACGACGCCGTCGCCGATCTCGAGCAGCGAGACGTCGAAGGTGCCGCCACCGAGGTCGAATACCAGGATGGTCTGTTCCTTGCCGCCCTTGTCCAGACCGTAGGCCAGGGCGGCAGCGGTCGGCTCGTTGACGATGCGCAGCACTTCCAGGCCCGCGATCTGGCCGGCTTCCTTGGTGGCCTGACGCTGCGAGTCGTTGAAGTAGGCCGGCACCGTGATCACGGCCTCAGTGACGTCTTCGCCCAGGTAGGCCTCGGCGTCGCGCTTGAGCTTCATGAGCGTGCGCGCGCTGATCTCCTGCGCGGTGTACTTCTTGTCGTCGATCTCCGCGTTCCAGTCGGACTCACCGATGTGGCGCTTGACCGAGCGGATGGTGCGATCGACGTTGGTGACGGCCTGGTTCTTGGCGGGCTGGCCGACCAGGACTTCGCCGTTGCGCGCGAAGGCGACGACGGACGGCGTGGTCCGCGCACCTTCGGCGTTCGTGATGACGACGGGCTCGCCACCTTCCAGCACCGCGAGAGCGGAGTTGGTGGTGCCGAGGTCGATTCCGACAGCACGTGACATGTGTGTTCCTCCTCGTTGCGGCCCGATGTTCGGTGAACCGCTTGTCTTATCGGCCTCTTGCGGCCTTCGGTCTTTCGTCTACTTCCAGAGACCTCAGTGCCTCTGACTCAAGTTTCCGCACTAACCGTCATTCGGTCAAACGATCTTGAGTGTCGTTCACTCAGGTTTCTCGATGGGTTCAACTCCCCTCCCCGCGCATATGTTCCCAGAGTTGAGTCAGAGAGACTGAGTTTTACGGTGATTCCGGTCACATTCACCTGCCCGGCGGACATACCCGGTCTCGATGGTTGGATGGAGCCACTGCATCGAGCGCGGATCGCCGCGCGGGGAGCTGACGAGGGAGAACCCATGTACCTGGCCACGATCCGCCTCGGATCCACCACGACCGCGGTCAAGCGCATCGACAACGACGGCACGCAGGCGCTTCTCGCACTCGAATACCCGGACCTGGGCGCGCTGCTGGCCGATCCCGACGGACTCGCCACCGCGGCCGCCGCGACGACCGGCACCACCTACGCAATCGACACCGCCGACTTCGCCCCGCCGGTCCTGGACCCGGACAAGGTGGTCTGCGTCGCGCACAACTACGGCGATCACATCAAGCGCCTCGGCCTGAACCTGCCGCAGCATCCGCGGCTGTCGACCAAGTTCTCCAGCGCCCTGATCGGCCCGAACGATCCGATCGTCAAGCCGGCCGACGCGCACGCCCTCGACTGCGCCGTGGAGCTGACCATCATCATCGGCAAGTCCGTCCGGCATGCCGACGACGACGAGGCCGCCGCCGCGATCGCCGGCTTCACCGTGATGAACGACGTCACCGACCGCAGCCTGGAGTTCCAGGCCGAGGAGTGGGGCCTGGGCAACATCTGGGACCGGTCCACGCCGATGGGCCCGTACCTGGTGACCCCGGACGAGCTGCCCGGCGGCGTCGCCCCGCGCACCACGCTCTCGACCACCATCGACGGCACCGTCGTGCAGTCCGGCGACACCGCGGACCTGCACTTCGATCCGGTGCACGTGGTGCGGCGCGTCTCCCGCTTCATGGCATTGGAGCCCGGCGACGTGATCGCCACCGGCAGCCCGTCCTCCCCCGCGCACGACCACGGCGAGGACGCCCACCTGAATCCCGGGCAGAAGATCGTCGCGGCCATCGACGGGATCGGCGCCTGCCACAACACCGTGATCGCCGCGCGCTGACCGGTCCGGCACAGGTACTCGGCCCCATGACAAGCAGCAGCCGCCACGACGGCGACCCGGTCGGACCGCTGTGGCGGGGCGCGCAGATCTTCCGGCTGATCGGCTTCCTGTACGCACTCGGCTTCAACATCGCCATCAGCTCCGACCTGGCGCGCCCCGGTGTCACCTGGGCGCTGTTCAGCGTGGTCACCGCCGCGAACATCGCTCTGGCGGCCGGCTATCTACTCGGTCCCGGCCGCCGATGGTGGTGCGTCGGTGTGGAATTGGCGATGTTCATGGCGGCCATGCTGTCGACCTTCTACGTCGCCGACGCGGACTGGATCGCCAACAACCAAACGTGGCCGACCACGCTGTGGTGCTCCAGCGCCCTGCTCTCGGCGGCAGTGATGGGCGGCGCCTGGACCGGTGCCGCGGCGGGAGTGGTGCTCGGTTTCACCAACTTCCTGGTCAAGGGCGAAGTGTTCTTCAACTTCGGCCGCAACGCCACCTTCCTGCTGCTGGTGGTCTCGGGCATGGCGGTGGGGCTGGCCGCCTCGCGCGCCCGGCTGACCCACGCCAAGCTGACCGCCGCCGTCCGGGTGGCCGCACAGGCTGCCGAACGCGAACGGCTCGCACGCCACGTGCACGACGGCGTGCTGCAGGCACTGACCCTGATCGCCCGGCGCGGCCGCGAGATCGGCGGTCCCACCACCGAACTGGCCGAACTGGCCGCCACCCAGGAACGCCGGCTGCGCCGGTTGATCGCCGAGGCACCCGCCGATGCGCCGGCGCCGCCGACCGGTCGAGTCGACCTCGGGCCGATCCTGCGGTCGCTGGCCTCGGAGTCGGTATCGGTGAGCACCCCGGCCGAACCGGTGCTGCTCGACACCGCCGTCGCCGAGGAACTGATGGCCGCCGTCGCCAACATCCTCGACAACACCGAACGGCACGCCGGGGCAGGGGCGCAGAGTTTCGTCCTGCTCGAGGACCTCGACGACGAGGTGATGCTGAGCCTGCGCGACGACGGCTGCGGTATCGCCCCGGGGCGACTGGCGCAGGCGAAGGCCGAGGGCCGCATGGGCATCAGCCGGTCGATCATCGACCGGGTGGAAACGCTCGGCGGCACGGTATCGCTGGTGTCGGCCCCCGGTGCGGGCACAGAATGGGAACTGACGATCCCGGCCGACGACGGCGAATCGACGTGAAAGGGCAGGCACCATGACCGAGACCCCGGCGATCCGCGTGATGGTGGTGGACGACCATCCGATGTGGCGCGACGGTGTCGCGCGCGATCTGACCGACGAAGGCTTCGACGTGGTGGCCACCGCCGACGGGGTGCAGCGCGCCACCGAGGTGGCGCGCGCCGTCCAGCCCGACGTAGTGCTGATGGACATGCAGTTGCCGGACGGGAACGGAGCCCAGGCCACCGCGGGCGTGCTGGCCGTCGCCCCGAAAGCCCGGATCCTGGTGCTGTCGGCGTCCGAAGAACGGGACGACGTGCTGGACGCGGTGAAGGCCGGCGCCACCGGATACCTGGTGAAGAGCGCCCAGCGCGCCGAACTGGTCGCCGCCGTGCAGTCGACGGCGGCCGGCCAGACCGTCTTCACCCCGGGCCTGGCCGGACTGGTGCTGGGCGAGTACCGGCGGCTGGCCAAGGAACCGGCCGACGATGCCCCGGCGCTCACCGAACGTGAGACCGAGGTGCTCCGTCACGTCGCCAAGGGTCTGAGTTCGCGGCAGATCGCCGAGCGGCTGCACCTGAGTTCCCGCACCGTGGAGAACCACGTCGGTGCGACGCTGCGCAAACTGCAGCTGGGCAATCGGGTGGAGCTGGCCCGGTATGCGATGGAGCACGGCCTCTCCTGACCGAGTCTGCGCAGATAGGGGCGCTTTCCCCTAGCCCGTCTAGGTAGTTCTGCGCATCTGTTCGGCGGCCTTTCGGCCGAGACTCGAGGCATGAATGGAACACCGGACCCGGTCATCACCGTCGCACGGATCAGCGACGACCTCGCCGACCTGAGTGCGCGCCTGAACGAAGTGTCCGACGACGTCGCCGAACTCGCTTCGGCACTGGTGGTCGATCGCGCCGAGAATCCGGCCGCCGCGCCGGCCCCGGACCGCGCGAAGCCCGTCGAGACCCCGGTTCAGCTGGATCTCCCGACCGAGCAGGCATCGCCGCCGCGGCCGGTCCCCCCGAAGAATCGTCCGGTGACTCCCCCGGCACCCGACACCCGCTCGGCCCCGCAGTCCCAGCCCCAGCCCCAGCCGCAGTTGCAGTACGCGACGACGGCCCCCGGCCCCCAGTACGCGCATGCGCCCCAGGCCCCTGCCTCTCCCCAGTTCTCCGGTCCTCCCCAGTTCCCGGGTGCGCCCCAGTTCCCGGGTGCTCCGCAGGTTCCCGGCGCCCAGTTCTCCGGGCCCCGATTTCCGGTGCCGTCGCGGCCCGCTCCGGCTCCGTCGACGCGCGAGCGCCTCGCCGCCGCGAGCGAGGGCGGGCTGATCGGCAAGATCCTCGCCTTCGCCGGCGTCGCGATCACCCTGATCGGTGTGGTGCTGCTGCTGGTGCTGGCCGCGCAGGCCGGGTTGCTGCGGCCGGAGTTCCGCGTGGCGGGCGGCGTGGTCCTGGCGGTCGCGCTGGCCGGTGTCGGCGTCTGGCTGGGCCGCGATCCGGGCAAACGGGTGGGGGCCTCGGCCATCGTCGCCACCGGTATCGCCGCCGGGTTGTTCTCGGTCCTGGCGGCCGCCAACTTCTATCACTGGCTCTCGGTGATCGCCGCGCTGGTGCTCACCGGCGTGATCACCGCGGCCGGTTTCCTGATCGCCGCCCGCTGGGAGAACCAGGCGCTGGGCGTCACCGTGGGGCTCGGCCTGATCGTCTTCTCCCCGTTCCTGTCTCACGGAATCAGCCTCACCCTCGTGATCTTCCTGCTGGTGTACGCCGCGGCGACGCTGGCGGTCCAGGTCGGCCGGGATTGGCTGGCCCTGTACATCGTCAACACGATCGCCACCGTGCTGCCGCTCGCCCTTCTCGCGGCCAGCGCGGCCACGATCCCGGCGTCGCAGTTCGCGGCCGTGCTGTCGGTGACCTTCGCGCTGTCCGCCGGTTCGGCGCTGCTGTTGCTGCGCACCAGTTCGGCGCCGATCGTCATCGCGCTGTTCGCGATGGTGTCGCTGATCCCGCTGCTGGGGGGCGCCTCGGTCCTCGGTGCGACGACGACGGCGATCATGCTCGGCTCCGCCGCGGTGATCCTGGGCCTGATGGCGCTGGCCGGTGCCGTGGTGCCCGGCGCCGGTGTCGGGGTGCAGACCGTGTGGCTCACCGGGACTGTGGTCGCCGGGGTCGCGGCGATCGGTGTCGCCGGCCGGGCCGACGGCTTCACGCTGGCGCTGCTGGGCGCGGCCCTGCTGCTGGGTCTGGCCGCGTACTACGGTCGCGAGCTGGCCCAGGCCCTGGTGATCCTCGGGACCGTCAGCCTGGGACTGGGGCTGCTGGCACTGGCCGGTCCCGCCGTGCTCGCCCTGCTCCACTCGAACACCCTCGATCAGTCCGGCCGCCTCGTGCTGTTGACCGGGTCGCTTCTGGCGCTCGGTGCCGTCGCCGCCCTCACCTGGGCGTGGCTGCGGTCCGAACAGGACCTCGCGGCCCACGGGCTGGTCGTGGCCGCCGGTGTGCTCGGACTGGCGCTGTTCAACGTGCTCTGCGTGGCCGCCGGTGCGCTGGCCACCGACGGCGGGGTGACCGGTTTCCGGGCCGGACACATGTGCGCCACCATCGGCTTCGTCGCCGCCGGCGCCGCGGCGCTGATGTGGGCCCGGCAGCTGCAGGGCTCGGCCCGCGCCGTGACGCTGGCCGCCGGCCTGGTGGTGCTCGGGGTCGCGGTGGCCAAGCTGTTCCTGTTCGACCTGTCCGCGCTGGCAGGGGTCTTCCGCGTCATCGCCTTCATCGTGGTCGGACTGGTGCTGCTCGGCCTGGGCGTCGCCTACGCACAGAGCCTCAGCTCGGCAGACTCGCCCGACCACGATCCGCCCACCGGCCCGATTCCGGTGCCGGTCCCGAACCAGGTTCCGGTGGCACCTTCAAGCCACCGCTGAGGGGTCGTGAACGGCCGGTCCTCCCACTCGGGAGGGCCGGCCGTTTCGTGCTGTGCCGGAAGGCTATTCGGCCACCGCAGCCCGCAGCAGCCCCTGCACCCGGTCGATGAGCGGAGACCGGGAGGCGCTGAGATAAGCGGCGGCCAGGTCCAGCGCGGCGCCCTGCTCCCGCAGCGGCACGTAGCGCACCCCGGCGATGTCGAGGGCGGCGGTCGGTTCGGGCACCAGCGCCACCCCCAGCCCCGCGGCCACGAAGGTGACCAGGGTCGAGGTCTCCGCCACCTCGTGCCGGGTGCGCGGCGTGAAACCGGCTGCCACACACAGGGAGACGGCGAGATGATTCATCACCGACTGACCGCCGCCCGCGTGCATCACGAAGTCGTCGCCGGCCAGCTCGGACAGGGCGATCGCCTCGTGGCCGGCCAGCCGGTGCCCGTCGGGGAGGGCGACGATCAGCGACTCCGAGCGCAACACCGTCACGGTGAGCTCCCCGGGGTCGGCGGGTGGGCGCAGCACCGCGAAGTCCAGCTCCCCCGAGTGCAGCCCCTCGACCAGCGCCGGCACCAGCATCTCGCCGCGCAGATCCACCTCGACGTGCGGCAGTTCCTCCCGCAGGTCCCGCACCAGCCGTGGCAGCAGGGAGTAGGTGGCCGAGCCGACGCAGCCGATGGTCAGGTGCCCGCCACCGCCCTCGGCGATCCGCCGGGCGTGGCGGCCGGCCGCATCCACGTCGTCGAGGATCTCCACCACCCGGCGCAGATAGTCCTCGCCCGCGGGCGTGAGCTCGACGCGGCGCGTGGAGCGCACCAGCAGTTCGACCCCGAGCTCGGCCTCGAGCCGGCGGATCTGCTGAGACAGCGGCGGCTGCGCGATGTGCAGGCGCTCCGCGGCACGCCCGAAGTGCAGTTCCTCGGCGACCGCCCGGAAGTACCGCAGATGGCGCAGCTCCATTGAAACCTCCAAAGTCTCAATCAGCGTCATTTATGTACTTCTCAATATATCTCCTGCTGCCTATCGTGAAGACATGACCAGCCAGAACACCCCTAACCCGTCGGACGTCGTGATCTGCGCCCCGCTGCGCACTCCGGTCGGCCGCATGGGCGGCGCCCTGGCCGCCCTCGACGCCGGCCGGCTGGCCACGACCACCCTGCGGGAACTGGTGGCGCGCACCGGCCTCACCGAGGGTGACGTGGACGACGTGATCCTCGGCCAGGGCTCCCCCAACGGCGAGGCACCCGCCATCGGCCGCTACGCCGCGCTGGACGCCGGCCTCGGGATCGGCGTCCCGGGCATGCAGGTCGACCGCCGCTGCGGCTCGGGCCTGCAGGCCGTACTCACCGGCGCCGCGGCGGTCGCGACCGGCGGCGCGCGCCTGGTGATCGCCGGCGGCGTGGAGTCCATGTCGAACGTCGAGCACTATGCGCTGGGCCTGCGCACGGGCGTCAAGCAGGGCGGCGTGGAACTGTCGGACCGGCTGGACCGGGCCCGGGCGACCGCCGGGGGCACCTCGCATCCGGTCGGCGGCGGCATGATCGAGACCGCCGAGAACCTGCGCGCCCGCTACGGCCTCACCCGCGAAGCCCAGGACGCCCTCGCCGCCGCCTCCCACCGGCGGGCGGTCGCCGCGCACGAGGCGGGTCGGTTCGCCGACGAACTGGTCCCGGTGACCATCCCGGGACGGCGCGGCAAGCCCGACGTGATCGTCGACCGCGACGAGCACCCGCGCTCCGACGTGACCCCGGAGTCGCTGGGCGCACTGCGCGCGGTGCGCGGTCGGATCGATCCCGAGTCCACCGTCACCGCCGGGAACGCGTCCGGACAGAACGACGGAGCCGCGATGATGGTGGTGACCACCGCCGCGCGCGCCGCCGAACTCGGCCTGGCGCCGCTGCTGGCGCTGCGGTCGTGGGCGGTGGCCGGCTGCGAACCGGAGACCATGGGCTTGGGCCCGGTGCCGGCGACCCGCGCCGCCCTGGAGCGCGCCGGTCTGACGCTGGGCGACATCGACCTGATCGAACTGAACGAGGCCTTCGCCGCACAGGTGCTGGCGGTCCTCGCCGAGTGGGGCATCGGCGCCGACGACGAGCGGCTGAATCCGCTCGGCTCGGGCATCTCCCTCGGCCATCCGGTCGGCGCCACCGGCGCGCGGATCCTCGCGACCGCCGCCTACGAGGCTCGCCGCCGCGATGCCCGCTACGTCCTGGAGACCATGTGCATCGGTGGCGGTCAGGGTCTCGCCGCGATCTTCGAGGCCCTCCGATGAGCCCCGCGGTGCAGGTCCACGCCGTCGCCGCCGGCCCGCAGGACGCTCCCGTCGTGGTGCTGGCGAACTCGCTGGGCGCCGACCTGTCGATGTGGGATCCGCAGGTCGCCGCACTCGCCGAACGGTTCCGCGTGATCGGTTTCGACACCCGCGGGCACGGCTCTTCGCCGGTGCCCTCCGGCCCGTACACGATCGACGATCTGGCCGGCGACGTCGTGGCGCTGATCGACCGCTTCGGAGTCGACCGGGCCGCGCTCGTCGGCCTGTCCCTCGGCGGCACCACCATGATGCGCGTCGCCGCTCGCCACCCCGACCGGGTGACCAGTCTGGCCGTCCTGTGCACCGCCCCGTCGTTCGACGCCGGCGTCTACACCGAGCGCGCCGCCGCCATCCGTGCCGCCGGAACCACCGCGGGCGTCGCCGAGGGCGTGGTGAGCCGCTGGTTCACCGACGGCTTCCGGTCCGCACACCCCGAGCGCACCGCCGCCTTCGAGACGATGGTGGCCGGCACCCCCGCGGAGGGGTACGCGGGCTGCTGCGACGCCCTCTCGACGCTGAATCTGGACGCCGACCTGCCCCGGATCAGCGCACCGACCCTCGTCATCGCCGGCGCCGACGACGTCGCCACCCCACCGAAGCGCCTGGCCGAGATCGCCGACGCGGTCCCGGACAGCAGGTTGCTCGTGGTCCCCGGCGCCTGTCACCTCGCCAACGTCGAACAGCCGGAGGCCGTCACCGCGGCGCTCCTGGAACATCTGGAGAGTTCATGAGTATCGATAAAGTCGTCGGCTCGGCCGCCGAAGCGGTCGCCGACATCCCCGACGGCGCGAGTCTCGCGGTCGGCGGTTTCGGCCTGGCCGGGATCCCCTGGTTTCTGATCGAGGCGCTGCTGGAGCAGGGCGCCGGCGAGCTGGAGATCGTGTCCAACAATTGCGGCGTCGACGGCGCCGGACTCGGCCTCCTGCTGGAGGCCGGCCGGATCCGCAAGGTGATCGCCTCGTACATCGGCGAGAACAAGGAGTTCGGCCGCCAGTTCCTGGCCGGCGAGGTGACCGTCGAGCTGACTCCGCAAGGCACCCTCGCCGAGCGGATGCGTTCGGGCGGAAGCGGTATCGGCGCCTTCTTCACCCCGACCGGGGTCGGCACCCTGGTGGCCGAAGGCGGCCTGCCGTGGCGCTACAACCCGGACGGCACCGTCGCCGAGGCCTCCCCACCGAAGGAGGTGCGCAACTTCGGCGGCACCGACATGGTGCTCGAGGAATCCATCGTCACCGACTACGCCCTGGTGCGCGCCGCCGTCGCCGACAAGGCCGGCAACTGCCGGTTCCACGCTGCCGCACGCAATTTCAATCCGCCGGCCGCGATGGCCGGCCGGACCACCGTCGTCGAGGCCGAGAAAGTGGTCGAGGTGGGTGAACTGGGCCCCGACGACATCCATCTGCCCGGCATCTTCGTCAAGCGCATCGTCGAACTGACCCCGGAGCAGGCTGCCCGTAAGTCGATCGAGCAGCGCACCACCCGAAAGAGGAACTCATGAGCTGGTCGCGCGCTGAGATGGCCGCCCGGGCCGCACAGGAACTGTCCGACGGCGACTACGTCAACCTCGGGATCGGTCTGCCGACCCTGATCCCGGACTACATGCCCGATTCCTCGACGGTGGTCCTGCACGCCGAGAACGGGATCCTGGGTGTGGGCCCGTACCCGTACGACGACGAAGTGGACCCCGACCTGATCAACGCGGGCAAGCAGACCGTGTCGGTGCTGCCGGGCGCCTCGTACTTCGATTCGGCCACCAGCTTCTCGATGATCCGCGGCGGCCACGTCGACGTCGCCGTCCTCGGCGCCATGCAGGTGTCCCCGGCTGGCGACCTCGCGAACTGGATGGTCCCGGGCGCGATGGTCAAGGGCATCGGCGGCGCGATGGATCTGGTGAACGGCGCCGGCCGGGTGATCACCCTGATGGAGCACGTCACCAAGAAGGGCGCGGCCAAACTGGTCGCCGACTGCTCGCTGCCACTGACCGGCCTGTCCGTGGTCAGCCGCGTCATCTCCGATCTGGGCGTCTTCGACTGTGCCGGTCACCATTTCATCGTCGTCGAACTGGCGCCCGGCGTCACCCTCGACGAGGTGGCCGCCAAGACCGCCGCCCCGGTCCGCCGCTGACCCCGCCAGTCCGGCGCTTCGTCAGTCCGGCGCGGCGTCGCCTTCCCCGGACCGGGCGTTGAGCAGGGCGGCCAGCTCGGTGCGGGACCGGAGGCCGAGCTTGGCGAAGATCCGCGTCAGGTGATACTGCACGGTCTTGGCCGAGATGTAGAGCTCGGCCGCCACCTCCCGGTTCGACATCCCTTGCGCGACAAGGGTGGAGACGGCCTCTTCTTGCGGGGTGAGGTCGACCCCCACACTCGACCCGCGCACCCCGGCGACACCGCCGGCCCGCAATTCACGGTCGCACCGCGCGACGTAGGTGGTCGCCCCCAGGGACTCGTGGAGTTCCCGGGACCGGGTGATCATCGAATCGGCGGCGCGGCGCTTCCCGGCCCGCCGGAGCGTCTGGCCGTAGGCGAAGGTCACGCGGGCGCGGTCGTAACGCAGGGGCAGGCCGTCGAGCAGATCCAGCGCCTCGTCGAACGCCCGGCGAGCCGCCGGCAGGTCGCCCTGCGCACCGAGCAGGCGGCCGCGGGCATACCCCAGACGGGCGCGCACCGATCGGTGGCCGCGGGCACGCGCGACGCCCTCGTATCCGGTCAGCAGTTGATCGGCCGCCTCCAGCCGGCCCTCCAGCACCAGCGCGTTGGCCAGTGGATCCACCCACGGCCAGAACCCCGGTTCGGCCAGTCCCGGCGCCGACTCGGCGAGCGCGACCATTGAGGTGAGGACCTCGGTCACCTTGCCGTAGTCCGCCGAGGCCTCCGCGCGCGCCGCGCGCGCCAGCATCGCCGGCACCTGCATCATCGGATAGCTGCCCTCCGACACCTGGGCACGCCCCACCGCGCGATCGGCCGACGTCCAGTCGCCGCGCAGTGAATAGATCTGTGCCGCGGTCCATTCCATGAGCGGTACCACCAGGGCGATCCCCGAGTCGGCCGCCAGCTCCCGCCCCCGCGCCACACTCACCAGCGCCGAGTCCCACTCGCCGGTGGCGAACTGGACCCGGGCCAGCCAGGCGAGCGCCCACTGCGTGATCCGGCTGGATCCGCCCAGCTGCGCCATGGACACCGCCGTCTCCAGGCTGCTGCGGGCCGAGTCGACGTCGTCGAGCGCCAGCTCCAGCCAGCCCCGGCCCATCGCGACCCGCTGCGCGTTCGCGCCGTGCCGGATACCGGCGGTCAGCTCGGCGTAGAGCGTGCGCGCCGGCTGGGTCTGCCCGGACCAGGCGAGCCCGAGCCCCTTGATCACGGCGGCCTCGGTGGCGGCCGGCGCACCCTCACCCGCCAGCGAGATCGCGGTGTCGGCCCACGTCACCAGTTCATCGCCCTGACAGCGCACCAACGAGTCGAGCACCCGGCGCTGCGCGATCATGCCGGCCGTCTCCGCCTCGCGGTGGACGTTGACGATCTCCCAGGCCCGGTCCAGACGCATGTCGGCCTCCACCGCCCGTCCTCGCAGCACCGCCAGGTAGGCCAGCGTCGCATCGCGCAGCGGCGTCTCCCTCAGCGATTCCACCGTCGGCACCAGCGCGGTCGCGGCCGCCGCATCCCCGGCGGCCAGCAGCGCGTCCACCGACCGGGTCAGCCGCCTGTCCCGGTCCAGGCCGTCGACGGTCAGCCGGCTCGACTGGGCGAACAACTCGGCCGCCTCGCTCCACTCACCGCGCGCCGCGTGCGCGGCGGCGAGGGCATCGAGCCGGTCGGCCAGGAACGCGTCGGCCATCGGCGTCGCCGCCACCAGATGTTGCAGTCGCCGCAGCGGATCGGCCACCAGCTCGGCCGCACGCCGGTGAGCGGCACCCGCCTCGGCCAGTCCCACCCCGGCGAGCACCGCCGCCCGGTGCATGGGGCTCGGCAGCGCGGGCATCACCTGGTCCGGACGCACCCCCGGCTCCACCCGGATCAGCCCGGCGGCCACGGCTTCGTCCACCGCGGCCAGCAGGTCCTGCACCCCGGCCAGTCGGGCGGCCACTCCGGGTTCGTCCGGGGTGGCCGGCCCCACGGCCCGCAGGACCGCGATCGCCTGCGTGAGCGACCTTCCGGCGGGAGGGCATGCGGCGATTCGCCCGGCGACCTCGTCGATCACCGACTGCGGGGCACTGAGCGGCGGGTCCGGTCGCGACCAGCGACCGGCCGGGGTCTCGGCGAGCAAGTGGAGAACGGCCCGCGGATTGCCGGCGGTGTGCTCCACCAGGCGTTCGGCGGCGAGCGGGTGCATGACGACCCCGCGCCGCACCGCCAGCTGACCGGCCTCGGCCGCGGTGAGCCCGGCCGGGGTCACCACCTGTTCGACCGCCAGGCCGAGTGTGTCCCGGGCCGATACCACCGCCCGCAGCAGCACCACGGGAAGCCCGCGGCGATGGGTCAGCAGGCTGATCAGTCGCTGCTGCGAATCAGCGTCGCCGTCGTGTGCGTCGTCGATCACCACCAGGGTCGGCGCGGGGCCGGCGAGGGCGGCGAGCAGTTCGGCGTCGGTGGCCGACTCCCGTTGCAGCAGTTGCGCTATCACCGCCCCGGGCTGCGGCGACTCCCACCGCAGCGCTTGCGCCCAGAAGGCGCGGTCGGCGCCGTAGGCGTCCCGGTGCTGCTGGTACGCGGCCCGCAGCAGGTGGCTCTTGCCGCTGCCGGACTCGCCCACCACGGTCACCACCACCGCTCCGGCGTCAGGCGCCGAGGCCGACTGCGCCGCCAGGTCGGCGAGGATCGCCGCCTGCGGAGTGGGCACGCCCGAGCCGGTCACGGCCTCAGCCTAGAGGGCACGGGCAGCCCGGCGCGCCGCCTCAGCCCAGATCTCCGCCGGCCACCGGCAACACGCTGCCGGTGATGTAGGAGGCCTCGTCGGACGCGAGGAAGCAGATCGCCGCGGCCTGCTCGTCGAGCGTGCCGTAGCGGTGTAGCAGCGACGAGTCCAGAGTCTGGTCGATGTGCGCCTGGAACCACGCCTGTTCCCGGTCGCTGCCGGGCTCGGGGGTGCCGCGCGAGATCTTGCGCGGCGGCGCCTGCGTCCCACCGGGGGCGGTGGCCACGACACGGATGCCGTCACCGGCGTACTCGACCGCGAGCGACGCGGTGATCGCGTTGATTCCGCCCTTGGCCGCCGAGTACGGGATCCGGTGGATACCGCGGGTGGCCGCCGAGGAGACGTTGACGATCACGCCGGACTGCCGGTCCACCATTCCCGGCAGCACCGCCCGGGACATGAAGAGGGTGGTGAGCAGGGAGCGGTCGAGTTCGGCGCGGATCTCGTCGTCGGTGAATTCCACGAACGGCTTGAAGTTGATCGCGCCGCCGACGTTGTTGATCAGGACGTCGATCCGCCCGTACTCGGCGACGGCGCGCTGCACCACCGCTTGCGCGCCCTCGTAGGTCTCCAGGTCGGCGGTGACCGCGGTCGCGGCACCGTCCGCCGACAGCTGCGTGGCGACGTCCCGCACCAGTTCGGAGCGGTCGGCCAGCACCACGGCGCCGCCCTCGGCGGCGATCCGCCGGGCCGCGGTCTCCCCGATGCCCTGCGCCGCACCGGTGACCACCACCACCTTTCCGGTGAATCGTCCCGGGGTGACGAACCGCGGCCGGCGTGCGGTCAGTTCGTCCTCCATCGCGCGCCGCATGGTCTGCTTGGCGCGTTCGGCATGCGCGGTGATCAGCGCGATCGCCGACGACTTGTCGCCGGATTCGAGGGCGTCGACGATGTCGACGTGGTCGCGTGCGCACAGCCGGTGGCACCAGGTGGCATTGGCCAGCACCTCGCTCATGCGCCCCTTGACCCCGAGCGCCGAGTAGGCCTGGAGCAGGTGCTCGTTGCCGGTCAGCGTGAACAGATAGTCGTGGAAGGCCGCGTTGGTCTCGGTGTATTGGGCGGCGTCGATGAACGTCGAGCTCTCCGGGTCCACGTACGGGAGGGTGGCGTCGGCCAGGAGCCGGTAGCCGGCGAGCTGCTGGGTGCTGAGGCGGCCGAAGACGAGCTCCAGTGCACCGAGTTCCAGTGCCGCCCGCGCTTCGAAGAGCGCATCGGACTCGTGGACTCCCGGGTGCTCCTGCCCGATCTGGTAGCCGTCGGCGCCGACCACGCTGGCCACCACGCGGCTCGAGTCGGCCGGAGTCCCGGCGGCCTCGGCTGCGGCCGGTTCGACGGCGGGTGCCCGGTGCAGGGGCTCGACCGGCGCGGACGGGAACATCTCCTGCCCGCCGAGAGTGCGGTCGGCGTGGGCGATCAGCCGGCCGTCGTCGGGATCGCTCACCGGCGACGGGGTGCCTCGCGGCGCCCAGATCTGCTGTCCGGCGATACAGCTGCGCGTGGTCTGCTGCACCTCCGGAAAGGGGCCCGTCCACGGTGCGAGAGCGGCCGCGTGCAGGACCGGCTGTGCGCCGATCGACCGTGCATCGGGGTCGAGGAGAAGGTCGTCGACGAGCACCGGATCCACTGCGGCGGGCGCCGCCCCGGCGTCGGCCGGGGTCTCGGCGGCCGGTTCGGGGCGCGGGGTTCCGGCCAGCGCGAACTTCTCGTAGTAGAAGCCGGCCGGTTCGACGCCCGCACCGGTGACGTGCGTGCGCACCGCCTCCACCATCGGCGGCGGACCGCACAGGTAGACCGCGACGTCGCCGTCGTACAGGTGCTGCGGCTGCATCAAGCCGGTCACGTAGCCCTTGTGCACCGCGGTGCTGTCCGGCGAGGACACGCAGTGGTCCCAGGTGAAGCCGGGCAGCTCGCGCGCCAGATGCTCGATCTCGTCGATCGCCACCAGGTCCTCGTCGCTGCTGACGCCGTAGATCAGGTGCGATTTGCGGGTGGAGCCGTCGGCGCGGAGGGTGCGCAGCATGGACAGCACCGGCGCCAGACCGGTGCCGCCGGCCAGCAGCAGTACCGGGCGGTGCGATTCGCGCAGGAAGAACGACCCGTTGGGTCCGGTGAAGCTGATCTCCTGCCCGACGGATGCGCGGTCGGTGAGGAAGGTGGACATGAGGCCGCCGGGGGTCAGCTTGATCAGGAAGACCAGCCGTTCCTCGTGCGGACCGTTGGCGAAGGAGTACGAGCGGCTCGACGGTTCCCCGGTTTCCGGGTCGTCGCTGCCGGGCACCGCGATGTTCACGTACTGCCCGGGCAGGAAGGCCAGCTCGCCGCGGTTGGGGATCTCCACCGAGAGTTTCACCGTCGTCGCCGACAGGTGTTCCAGGTCGGCGATGGTGCCGGTGTAGGTGGCGGCCTGTGTCTTGGCGACGTCCGATGTCGCCGCGATCTGCAGCACCAGATCACTCTTGGGCTTCATGCAGCACGGCAGCGCGTAGCCGTCGCGGGCCTCCCCCTCGGTGAGGGCGTCATCGATGTAGGTGCCGCCGTCGTAGTCGCCCGATTCGCAGAACGCCTTGCAGGTGCCGCAGGCGCCGTCCCGGCAGTCGAGCGGGATGTTGATGCGCTGGCGGTACGAGGCGTCGGCGACAGTCTGGTCGGGACGACAGCTGATGAATCGTGTGACGCCGTCCTCGAAGGCAAGCGCCACCTGATGGGTGGCCGCGGCGGCGCCCGCGGGGCCGGCCGCAGCGGCGCCGGCGGCCGGCCGGTCGGTGGTGGCAGTCATGGGGAACTCCGGTTCTTCAGATCAGCAGCAGTGGGGGGCGGAGGGGCGTCAGAAGTGGTACACGTCGACGACGTGGTGGATGTAGTCGTTCTTGAGCACCACCGTCTTGCGGCGGATCAGCGGCTGCTCGCCGGAGAAGTCGATGGTGTAGAACGACGTCCCGTAATACGGGTCGATGGTCTTGTACCGGAAGTACATGGTGTGCCAGTTGAACCGGACGTCCACCAGATCGCCGTCGCGGCTGATCACCTCGACGTTGGAGATGTTGTGGCTGGTCCGCGGTTCCGGAAGCGACGTCGCCGACGACCGCTCGGTGCGGATCCGGAAGACCCGGTCCACCAGGCCGCCCTTGTTCGGGTAGTAGATCAGCGAGATGTCGGTCTCGGGGTTCTCCACCAGCTCGTCGTTGTCGTCCCAGGACGGCATCCAGTAGACGACGTCGTCGGCGTAGCACTCGAGCCACTTCTCGAACTGCCGGTCGTCGAGGTAGCGCGCCTCCCGGTAGAGGAACTGCTCGATCATGTTCTGGGTGATGAGCGTGCCGCCGGCGGTCGGGGCGTCGGTGCGGGTGGGGGCTGGGCTGGTCATGGTGTTCGGTCCTCTCAAGAGCAGGGGGTCGACGGGCGGCCGGTGGCCGGGGCCGCGGCGGTGGCCGCTTCTTCGGCACCGAGCGCGGCTTGCATCACGTCGAGCCAGTAGCCGTGCTGGACCGGGTACAGGCCCTCGTCCTCGTTCTTGGCGCCGGCCGAGATGACGCCGTCCATGCCCAGCGAGGTGGCGACCTCGTCCGGACCGCTCAGCCAGTGCTCGGCGCCGCGGCTCATGTCGTTCCACGGGGCGGCCTCGGCGCGGAAGGTCAGCTGGCAGCTCCGGAACTCCTCCAGGTCGTCGGGGGTGGCCATGCCCGAGGCGTTGAAGAAGTCCTCGTACTGCCGGATCCGCCAGGCGCGCGCCTCCGGCGACTCACCCTTGGGCGCGATGCAGTAGATGGTGACCTCGGTCTGGTCCGGCGCGATCGGACGGAAGTGCCGGATCTGCGTCGAGAACTGGTCCATCAGGTAGACGTTCGGGTACAGGCACAGGTTGCGTGATCCGCGAACCATGAACTCGCCCTTGGCATCCCCGAACTTCGCCTTCAGTTCTTCCATCCGGTCCCAGAGCGGGCGGTCCTGCGGATTGCCGGCCCAGGTCCACAGGCACAGGTGGCCGTACGGGTAGCTCCAGTAGCCGCCGCCGGACTTGCCCCAGCTGCCGGCGTCCAGGGTCTTGGTCTCGTTGGCCGACTCGCCGGTGTTGCGGCGCGAGGTGGTGGCCGCGTAGTTCCAGTGGGTGGCGGTCACGTGGTAGCCGTCGGCCCCGTTCTCGGCCTGCACCTTCCAGTTGCCGTCGTAGGTGTACGTGGAGGAGCCGCGCAGCACTTCCAGCCCGTCCGGCGACTGGTCGACCAGCATGTCGATCACCTTGGTCGTGTCTCCGAGGTGTTCCTCGAGATCGACGACGTCGGGGTTGAGGCTGCCGAACAGGAAGCCGCGGTAGTTGCCGAAGCGCGCCACCCGGGTCAGGTTGTGGCTGCCGTCGGTGTCGAAGGTGTCGGGGTAGCCGGCGCCGTCCGGGTCCTTCACCTTGAGCAGGGTGCCGTCGTTGCGGAAGGTCCAGCCGTGGAACGGGCAGGTGAGCGTCGGGCGGTTGTCGGTCTTGCGGCGGCACAGCATCGCCCCGCGGTGGGCGCAGGCGTTGATCAACAGGTGCAGCTCGCCGTCCTTGTCGCGGGTGATCACGACGGGCTGGCGGCCCATGTAGGTGGTGAAGTAGTCCCCCGGTTCGGCCACCTGGCTCTCGTGCGCGAGGTAGAGCCAGTTGCCCTCGAAGATGTGCTTCATCTCCAGGTCGAAGATCTGGTCGTCGGTGAAGATCCGGCGGTTGGCCCGGTAGACGCCTGCCTCGGCGTCGTCGACCACCGCATCGGCGAGCACCGCGGACAGGTGCTCGAGGTGGCTCGGCAGCGGAGTGGCCGAGTTCGGAACGGTCGCAGTCATGGGAACCTCCAGGGAAGGCGATACGAGTGGGCTGTCCCTGTGAGTGTTGCCGGATGTGTGCTCACTCACACTAGGTAAAACCCTAGGGTCGACCTAGGCACTTATTGATCGTGGCTGTTTATCAATTGGCCGACAGTCGATCCTTCTGCTGTATCGAAGCCGTTGGTACTGTTCAGGCTGTGGGGCCCGTCACAGGCCCCGGACGAGGAGGTTCGCGGTGGAATTGCGTCATCTCCGGTACTTCGCGGCCGTCGCCGACACCTGCCACTTCGGTCAGGCCGCCGCGCGGCTGCACATCGCGCAGCCGGCGTTGTCGTACGCGATCCGGCAGCTCGAGACCGAACTCGACGTCACCCTGTTCACCCGCACCACCCGGCAGGTCTCCCTGACCCCGGCCGGTGAGTACCTGCGCGATGAGGCCGAGCGGATCCTGGTCTCGGTGGACAACGCCGTCCACGGCGTCCGGCGGCTGGCCGACGGCCGCAGCGGCCTGATCCGCCTGGGGCTGACCGGCACCGCCGCCTTCTCCCACCTGCCGGCGATCGCCCGGATGCTCGGCCGCGAGCTCCCCGGTGCGGCCCTGGAGATCCGCACCGACATGCTCACCCCCGAGCAGTGCGCCGCCCTGCGCGACGGCGCCCTGGATCTGGGGATCCTGCGGCCCCCGGTGGTCGGCGACCACATCGAGGTCCTCTCGATCGGCGCCGAGCCGTTGGTGCTGGCGGTGCCCGTCGAGCACCGGCTGGCGACCGAACCCGTCGTCTCGCTCGGCGACCTGCGGACCGAGCCGTTCATCATGTACTCGAACCGCGATTCGGCGGTCACCGCCACCCTGCTGCGCTCCTGCCACGCCGCCGGTTTCACCCCGCACCGCGAGCACGAGGCTCCGGGCACGGCGGTGCTGCTGGCGCTCGTCGCGGCAGGCCTGGGCGTCGGCGTGGTGCCGGCGTCGGTGCGCTCGCTGCCGGTCGACGGCGTCGTCATCCGTGACCTGCCCGACGCGGGCGAGGTGGAGTTGGCCCTGGCCTGGCATGCCGGCAACCGGCACCCCCTGGTGGACGCGGTCCGGCAGCGCGTCGCCGCCCTCGACTTCACCGACCCCGCCGCCGTCTCCACCGGCGCACTCTAGAGAGGATTCCTCGTGCTGGTCGCCCCCACCGAGCTCGTCGCCGCCACTTCGTCGGACGATCTGGCCGACGCGCGAGCGCAGGCCACGTCGTGGCGATCCCCGGAGATCGGGCTGCCCGAGCAGACGCTGACCGATGCCGCGCTCGCCGATCTCGCGCTCACCGCCGAGAGGGTGGCCGACGACTCCTTCGCCCGCGCCGTGTCGGCCATCCGCTCGGCCCGCGCCGGGAACTTCCCGCCGATCCCGCACATCGACGGCGCCGCGCAGATCTTCAAGGCCTTCCTGCAGCACGAGCTGATCGACGGCTGGCTGTACGTCCGCGAGGCCGACGGTTGCCTGCACCCCTATCTGCTGATGCGGATCGAGACCGAGCACGGCGACCGCACTCACGGGCCGCGGGTCAAGTTCACGCTGGAGGCCGACAATCCGACGGTCAAGCGCCCGTCGCGGGCACCGAAGATCCTGTACTTCGAGGAGACCGAAACGGTCGGCAAGACCCCGGCGCAGGCACTGCTGGCCGGCGGCGCCTACAAGGAGAACGCCGAGCTGCGCGCCGAGTACCAGGCGCGCCGCGACCGCTTCCAGCACGTGATCGACACCGGTTTCGGCAAGCAGTACACCTTCTCCGGCAGTGCCCTGGGCACCGACGACTACCGTGCACCCAATCGTCGCGAGAACCGCAAAGTGGTGAACGACGTCGCGCCGGACGAGATCGCCGCCCTGCGCATGGTGGCCCCCTCGGCGCTGGCCGACGGCGAGTTCGGCCCCGTGCCGGTGATCACCGCCGTCCGCGTCTTCGACCTGGGCGCCCAGGACTTCCTGGACGTCAACACCGGCGACCTCACCGACTACGCCTACCAGCCGCATCTGCAGGACAAGCTGGTGCTGCCCGACGATCAGCGCGAGTTGCTGTCCATCCTCACCACCGACATCAGCGTCTTCACCGGAGACATCATCGACGGCAAGTCCGCCGGCAACGTCATCCTGGCCAAAGGCCGACCCGGCGTCGGCAAGACCCTGACCGCCGAGGTGTATGCGGAGGTGACCGGCCGGCCGCTGTATTCGATCCACTCCGGATCGCTGGGCGTCACCCCGGAACTGGTCCGCAAGAACCTCGAGGTGATCTTCGACCGCGCCAAGCGCTGGGACGCGGTGCTCCTGCTCGACGAGGCCGACGTCTTCGTCATGGAGCGCGGCTTCGACCTGAGTCAGAACGCGATCGTCGCCGAGTTCCTGCGCACCCTCGAATACTTCGATGGCTTGCTGTTCCTCACCACCAACCGGATCGACGGGGTGGATGAGGCGATCCTCGCGCGCTGTGCCGCGGTGATCGAATACAACCCGCCCGGTCCGGATGCCGCCCGCGAAGTGTGGACCATCCTCGCCGCCGGCAACGACGTGGTGCTCGCCGACGACTTGCTCGACGACCTGGTCGGCGGCTTCCCTGAGATCACGCCCCGCGACATCAAGATGCTGCTGCGCCTGGCGCTGCGGATGGCGGCGCATCGCGGCGTGGAGCTCTCCGCCGACGTGTTCGCCGGCTCCGCCGCCTTCCGCGGGATCCACTACCTGCCGCCCGCCGCTCGCTGACCCGGGCCGCCCGACTCGGGCGGCGCTTCCGGGAAGGCGACAGAGCATGTGTCGCAGCGCCTCGTACCCCGCCGACCAGTGGTCGGCGGGGTACGAGATCGTCGGAAGGAGTCCGCTCAGCTCTCCGGGTCGAGGACGAAGTCGTACTCGACGATCTCGCCCTCACCGTTCGGGTTGTCGTGCGGGTCGAGCATCAGCTCGGGCTTCACCGCCGAGGCGATGTCGTCCTCGTTGTGTGGGTCGCCCGGGAAGTAGAGCTGGCTGGTGATCAGGTCGTAGCCGGGGGCGCTGATCTTGAAGTGCAGGTGCGCCGGACGCCACGCATGCCAGCCGGCCACCTCGATCAGCTGCCCGCAGGCACCGTCGGTCGGGATCATGTACGGCGCCGGACGGATGGTGGTGAACTCGTACTCGCCGTCCTCGTTGGCGATGAACGTGCCGCGCAGATTCCACTCGGGCAGCCCCGGCGCGAACTGCGAGTAGAAGCCGAGGTTGTCGGCGTGCCACAGCTCGACCTTGGCGCCCGACAGCGGGCGGCCGTCGACGGCGCGGACCTGGCCCTTGAACACCAGCGGGGTGCCCGGCTCGCCGTCGCGCATCGGGATGGTGCCGTTCCACGGCAGTTCCGGTGAGTCGGGAATGTAGTACGGGCCCTCGATGGTGCCCTTGCTGCCCTCGTGGTGAGCGTTGGCGACCTCTTCGACGGAGTGCTCGAGCCACACGTCCAGGAACAGCGGCCACTCGCCGTCGTTGCCGACCTTGATCAGCCACGCTTTGAGGGCGTTGTACTCCTCGTAGCTGACCTTGTCTTCGATGACGATGTCGTTGAGCGCCTTGATCGCCTTGCTGGCCAGGTAGTCGGCACGGGCGGTGTCGACGGCACCCCGGCGTCCGCCGGCGGCGGCCATGCGCTCGGCGAACTGCGCCGAAGCGTTGGCACCGGATTCGGCGGCTTTGGCGCTGACCTCGGTCTGGAAGCTGGTGTCGGACATGGGACTTCTCCTTGTGTTCTTCTCCCCCAAGCGGGCTGCGCCCGGGTGATTCAGGTGTGGTCGGTGGTCAGGCGTTGATGTCGGACGGGTGCGTGGCGAGCGGCGTCACTGCGATGTCCATGTACGGGAACAACGGGAGCCCCGACAGGATCTGGTGCAGCTCGTCGTTGTCGGCGACGTCGAAGATCGAGTAGTTGGAGTACTCGCCGACGATCCGCCAGATGTGCGGCCACTTGCCGGAGCGCTGCAGATCCTGCGAGTACGCCTTCTCCCGGGCGACGGTCTCGGCGCGCACCTCCGGGTCGAGACTGTCGGGGATCAGGACATCCATGCGAACGTGGAAGAGCATGTCGTCTCCGTTTCTGGGCTGGGCCGGTGAGAACTGGGCTGGTGGGGCTGATAGCTGATCGGGTCGCTCACTTTCTGCCGGTCACGTGTCCGTGCGGTAGGCGGCGAGTTTGTCCGGGTCGACGTCGACGCCGATTCCCGCTCCTGGGCGGCGGTGCAGATAGCCGTCGACGATCTGGAGCGGCTCGGTGAGCAGGTCGTCGCTCATGTCCAGGAAGTTGGAGAGCTCGCCGGCGTGCCGCGTCGTCCGCTCGAACGCGGTGCCGAAGGCGAGCGTGCAGGCGGTGCCGAGCTGACCGTCGATCTGATTGCCCATCACCATGTCCAGGCCGAGACCCTCGGCCAGGGCCAGGACACGCTGGGAGACGGTGAAGCCGGTGCGCGCGGTCTTGATGTTGATCGCGGTGGCCGAGCCGCCGAGGATCTCGCGGGTCACATCGGCCGGGGTGGGCGCCGACTCGTCGGCGATGAACGGGATGCCGAGTTGCTGAACCAGCCATCGGCGGCCGAGGACGTCGTCGGCGGGGCAGAGCTCTTCGGCGAACAGCAGGCCGAGATCGGCCATCTCGGCCATGGCGCTCGCCGATTCGGTGGCGCTCCAGCCGCGGTTGCCGTCGACGTAGAGTTCGACGGCGCCGCCGAAGTGCTCGCGCAGCGCACGGACGACGGCGGTGTCGAGGGTGACGGGCCGGCGGCCGACCTTCACCTTGAAGGTGCTGATGCCGTACTCGTCGCGCATGCGCTGCGCCTCGTCGACCATCGCGGCGGGGGTGTCGAAGCCGAGCATGTGCGAGACGCGGAGGCGGTCGGTGTAGCCGCCGAGTAGTTCGCTGACCGAGACGTCGAGGGTCTTGCCGAGGGCATCCCAGATCGCCATGTCGATCGCAGCCTTGGCGGTGGGGTTGCCGATGGTGCGGTCGAGTCGGCCCCGGACCTGTTCGCGGTCGAGCAGGGTCAGCCCGACCAGCTCGGGGGCGAAGATCTCGTCGATCACCGCGCGGATCCCGGTCTGGGTCTCGCCGTAGGTGAACGGCCGCGGCGGCGCCTCGGCGACCCCGACCGTGCCGTCGGAGGTGTGCACGCGCACCAGGACGTGCTTGGCGACGCGCACCTCACCGGAGGCGAACAGCAGCGGCTTGCGATACGGAATGGCGAAGGGAATCGCCTCGATCGCGGTGATCTTCATCGATACCTCCGGGAGTGACATCAGCACCGGAATCAGGTGCTTGTGACTGGTATCACTGACCGTATGCGGCAAATAGATAGATGTGAAATACCTAATTTGCACTTATTGATCGACGGTGTTTATCAGTACCGGAGGCGCACCCCGACTCTCCGCTTCACGGACGACGCGGGCGCCCCGGCTCGACGAACGACGAACGGGGGCGCCCGGAGTCAGGCGGGAAGAGTCCGGACCTACCAGTCGGCCTCGTCGTAAACGATCATGCCGCGAATGTTGTTGCCTTCGAGCATGTCGTCGTAGGCCTGGTTGATCTCCTCCAGCCGGTACGTCTGAGTGACCAGGTCGGACAGGTTCAGCTGGCCGGCGCGGTACTCGTTGAGCAGCTTGGGGACCTGGGTGCGGGGGCCGGCGCCGCCGAAGATGGCGCCCTGCACGCGCTTCTGCAGCAGGGTCAGCTCGAACAGGTTCAGCTTCACGTCCATGGCGGCGTAGTCGCCCATGCCGACCACCACCACCTGACCACCCTTGCCGGTCAGCGCGAGGGCGGGAGCGATGTACTCGCCCTTGATCTCGCCGACGGTGATGATCACCGTGTTGGCCATGGTGCCCCAGGTCATCTCCCCGACCGCGGGCAGCGCATCCTCCATGCTCTCGAAGGTGTGGGTGGCACCCAGCTTCTCGGCCATGTCGCGCTTGAACTTCACCGGGTCGACGGCGACGACGTGGCGCGCACCGGCGGCCTTGGCGCCCTGCACCGAGTTGATGCCGACGCCGCCGATGCCGACCACCACCACGGTGTCGCCGACGGAGGTGCCGCCGATCTCGGTGGCCGATCCCCAGCCGGTGGCGATGCCGCAGCCGAGCAGCGCGGCCTCCTTGAGCGGGATGTCGTCCTCGATCTTCACCAGCGAGGCCTGGTTGACGGTGATGTACGGCGAGAAGGTGCCCAGCAGACACATCTGCGTCAGGCCCTGGCCGTCGGGAGTGGTGACGCGGTGGGTCTTGTCGGAGATCGACAGACCGGTCAGCAGTCCGGCGCCCTCGTCACAGATGTTCTGCTGTCCGCGCGAGCAGGGCCCGCAGACGCCGCAGGCGGGGATGAAGGCGGTGACCACGTGGTCGCCCTCGGCGAAGCGGGTGACGCCCTCGCCGACCTTGGTGACGATGCCCGCCCCCTCGTGACCGCCGACGACGGGCAGCGGCGCCGGACTCTGCCCGGTGCGCAGGTGATGGTCGGAGTGGCACAGCCCGGACGCGACCAGCTTGACCTGAACTTCACCGGCCACCGGATCGCCGAGATCGACCTCCTCGATCTCCCATTCCTCGTTGACCCCGTTCAGAACGGCTGCTTTGGTCCTCATGACACTCCCTTGTCGATTCGATTCGCGGCGGATTGTGCTCACTGTCGATCCTGGCCCCGGGGTGGCTTCGGCGAGCGGTTTTGACCGAACCAGCGGGGCCGCCCCGCGGTGGGGTTAACGCCCCGGGCGTCAATGTCGCTACATTTGGGAACCGTGGCAGCACAACACCGGGCCCGGAGATCGGCGGTTCCGCCGACTCCGAACGAAGATGCCGCCACCGGCAACACCTCCGGTTATCGCCTCGACCTGGACGGTCTGCGGGGCATCGCGATCTTTCTGGTCGCCGTCTTCCACGTCTGGTTCGGCCGGGTGTCCGGCGGCGTGGACGTCTTCCTGACCCTGTCGGGTTACTTCTTCGTCGCCTCCCTGCTCAAGCACGTCACCGTTTCGGTGCCGGGCGAGGTGTCGTGGAACAAGGCGGTCAACCCGTGGCCGCGTCTCAAGCGCCTGCTGCTGCGACTGGTGCCGGCACTGTTCCTGGTCCTGGCCTTCGTGGTGGCGATGGTCTGGTGGGTGATGCCCACGACCCGGTGGGGCCCGCTCGGCGAAGAGGTGGTCGCCTCCGCCCTCTACTACCAGAACTACTTCCTCGCGTTCTCGTCCCAGGACTACGGTGCCGCCGACTCCGCGGTGAGCCCGCTGCAGCACCTGTGGTCGATGTCCATGCAGGGACAGTTCTTCCTCCTCACCCTGCTGGTCGCGCTGGCGCTGGGCGGTCTGATCAAGCTCGCCGCGCGGCGCTTCCCGGTGGTGGGCCGGCCGGTCACCATCATGTGGATCGTCGGGCTGTCGGTGGCCGCGGTGACCGTGGTGTCGTTCGCGTGGGCCAACTACCGGCACGGGATCAACCAGCCGTTCAACTACTACGACACCGTCGCCCGCCTGTGGGAGCCGCTGATCGGCGGCCTGATGGCGATCTGGATGCCGCGTCTGGCGCTGGCTCAGTGGCTGCGCACGGCCCTGACGGTGGTCGGCGTCGCGCTGATCGCGACGTCGGGCATCTGGATCGAGGGCGTGCAGGAGTACCCCGGCGTGCTGGCGCTGGTGCCGGTGGGCGCCACAGTGCTGTTGATCTGGGTCGGTTCGTCGCGGACCGCACCCCAGCCGGTGCCGGGCGCCGATCTGTCGCTGGGCGGCAAGATCCTGGCGCACCCGTGGATCGTCTGGCTGGGATCGATCGCCTACTCGCTGTACCTGTGGCACTGGCCGCTGCTGATCTTCTATCTGGCGTGGCGGTTCAAGGACCGCGTGAACTTCTTCGAGGGCGCGGGCATCCTGCTGCTGTCGGTGCTGATCGCCTGGCTGTGCACCAAGTACGTGGAGACGCCGCTGCGCGCCGGCCGGAGCAAGGGCTTCTCCCGCCGCTACCGGCAGGTCCTGGTGGGCGCGCTGGTGGTCCTCACCGTCTTCGGCGGCACCGGCGCCGTCTACGCGCAGCAGCGCGCCGCCTCGATGAACGTCGACACCACCGACCTGGATACGCGCCTGTACCCCGGCGCACGGGCCTTCATGGACGACTTCCCGACGCCCAAGCTGCCGCCGGTGCCGTCACCGGAAGCAGCCAAGGAGGACTGGCCGCTCAACCACATCGGCTACTTCAGCAACTTCGGCGACATGTCGATCCGGGTCGGCGAGTTCGGCGACACCAGCGCCGACCGCACCATCGCCGTGGTCGGCGGCTCGCACTCCGAGCACTGGATGACCGCCATCGATGCGCTCGGCAAGCAGCGCGGCTTCAAGGTGACCACCTACATGAAGGCCGGTTGCGCACTGAGCACCGAGGCCATGGTGGAGTTCCAGGGCGAGATCCTGACCGAATGCCAGGACTGGGTTCGCGACGTGATGGACCGGCTGGCCGTGGACAAGCCCGACGTGGTCTTCACCACCAGCACGCGACCGGTGTCCGACGGCCCCGGCGACTACGTGCCCCCGGGCTACCTGGACATCTTCGAGGAGTTCCGGGAGACCGGGCAGAAGGTGATCGCCGTCCGCGACACCCCGTGGGCGTTCGGCGCACCGCTGTCACCGCCGGACTGCATCGCCTCCGGACGCAAGCCGGACCAGTGCGGCGTCCGGCGTGCGGCCATGTTGTCGGAGGTCAGCCCCACGGACGCGCTCGAGGAGGAGTTCCCGAACATCACGTTCATCGACTACTCGGACGCGTTGTGCGACGACAACTACTGCCCGGCCGTCGTCGGAAACATCCTGGTCTGGCACGACAGGCACCACCTGACCACCGCCTTCGTCCGGAGCCTGATCCCCTACCTGGAACGCGACATTCAGGAGGCCACCGGCTGGTGGTGATCCCAGCCACTGGCGGAGACAGGGCACAGGTTGTTACCAGGTTCTCCTGTTAGCGTTTGCCGGACGAGTACCCATTCTCCACAGCATTTATGACGACAGCCGATCAGTACACCGCAGCCGCGCCGGAACCCACGGGGACCCGGGCGGCGAGCAGCGCTACCCCCGAGAAGACGCCGCCGTCGACGCGGTCGGCCAAGCGCCCGTATCTGTTCCAGGTCGACCTGATCCGGGCGACCACCTTCGCGCTGGTGATCTTCGCGCACACGCTGACGCAGACCACCGACGAGTGGAACAACATCGGCACCAATGCGACGGCCCTGCTGTTCCACGCCACGCGCAACATCTTCTTCGCGCTCACCGGCTTCGTGCTGATGTACCAGTACCAGGGGCGCGACGACTTCCGCGCCGTCTCGTTCTGGCGCCGCCGGATGAAGCTGGTGATCCTGCCGTACATCCTGTGGTCGGCGGTGTACTGGATGGTGATCGGCATGTGGTCGGTGGGCCGCGGGCACGAGATCCCCACCAGCCTGGGCGAGTTCTGGACGGAGCTGCGCTGGGGTACCGCCGCGTTCCACCTGTACTTCCTGGTCGTGATGCTGCAGGTGTACCTGCTGTTCCCGGCGATCCGGTGGCTGGTGCAGAAGACCCGCGGGCACCACGGTGCGCTGCTGGCGGTGAGCTTCGCGCTGCAGATCGCTGCCTTCGCGATCATCACCTACTGGACTCCGCCGGAGTCGTGGGCGTCGTGGTGGTGGCACCACTACGTGACCTTCGTGCCGTACCAGTTCTTCATCATCGCCGGCGCCGTCGCCGCGGCGCACCGCGAACAGGTGGACCGGTGGATCACCGGCCGGGGCGGCTGGCTGGCCACCGGCCTGGTGGGCACGGGCGTCTTCGCCGTCGGCGTCTACCTGTACGGCGCGTTCATCGGCGGCACCGTGCACAGCTTCAACAGTGCGTTCTCGCTGTCGCTGCTGCCGTTCCTGGTGTTCGCGGTGCTGTCGATCTACTCGATGGGCCGGCACTGGTCGGCGAACATCCGGCCCACCTCGCCGCGTTTCGCCAAGGTGGTGGCGTACGCGTCCAACCGCAGCTTCCCGGTGTTCCTGGTGCACGTGCTGGTGCTGTTCTTCCTGCTGCTGCCCAAGACCGACGGCCAGCCCACGCTGGTGCACGCGCTGGGCCAGCCGTGGGGCACCCTCATCACCTATCTGCTGACCATCGCGATCTCGCTGACAGTGGTGGAGATCCTCCGCCGCCTGCCCGGGTCGTCGTACCTGACCGGTCGGCCGCGTCTTCCCTTCCGCTGGCAGATTTGATCTACCGGGCGCGCGGCGGTCCTGCGACAATGCAGTGAGCACCCCGCGCGCCGGGAGCTCGCCGAACCACGACGCCGTCGGCCGCGGGCCGGCCGGAGGAGTGCGCGATGGGTCTGCTGTTTCAGAACGATCTGCACGACGAGTTCGGGTCGTGGCCGCTGGGCTACATCAGTTCCGGCGGGCCCGAGTTCGGGGTGATCGCCGCGGTGGCGAAGGCGGTCGGCGACGGCGACGACGGCGCCTTCTACACCCAATGGGTGGCCGCCGGGGACGCCCGGACGGCGGCCGCGCAAGCGGCCCTGGACGCCGGCCACAAGGCCACCGCGCGCGCCGAACACCTGCGGGCCAGCGCCCTCTACGCCACCGCCTACCACCCGTTGTACGGCGCGCCCGTCGACCCGCGGCTGGTCGCCGCCTTCGACAAGCAGGTGGCGGCCCTCGATGCCGGGCTGGCTTTGGGGGCGTCCCCGGTGACGCCGACGCGCATCCCGTTCGGCGAGCTGGAGCTGCCCGGCTATCTGATCCCGGCGTTCGGGCGCGAGGGGCAGGTGCGGCCGCTGATCATCTTCACCAACGGCTACGACGCCACCGTCACCGACATGTACTTCGCCTCGGCGGTGGCCGCCCTGCGGCGCGGTTACCACTGCCTGCTGTTCGACGGCCCCGGGCAGGGCGAACTCCTCTACAAGCAGGGTGTGCCGATGCGTCCCGACTGGGAGGTGGTGATCCGCGCGGTGGTCGACTTCGCCCTCACCTCGCCGCTGGTGGACCCGAAGGCGATCGCACTCAGCGGCTGGAGTCTGGGCGGCTATCTGGCGCCGCGCGGGGCGTCCGGCGAGCACCGGCTGGCCGCGGTGGTCGCCGATCCCGGGTTGTGGAGCGTCGCGGCGGGCATGCAGCGGCTGGCCGGCGCGTTCGGGGTGGCCCCCGAGGCGCTGGCCGACCCGAGCACCATCCCGCAGTCGGCGGTGGACCAGATGGCCGCGGCGATCGAATCGGTCCCGCAACTGAAATGGCGGGTGATGCAGCGCGGGTTCTGGGTGAACGGGGTGTCGGATCTGCGCGCCTTCTTCGCCGCCTCCAACGAGTACACGCTCGAGGCGGTCGGGAAGAACATCAGCTGCCCGGTGCTGGTGACGGCCGCCGAGAACGACATGCTGGCCAAGGGGGTTGGGGCCTTCGCCGAGACGCTGGGCGACAAGGTGACCCGACTCGACTTCACCGCCGCCGAGGGCGCGGGCGAGCACTGCGAGATGAACAACCGCAGTCTGCTCAACGAGCGAGTCCTCGACTGGCTAGACCACACCCTCCCCGCCCCCGCCGGTTGAGCGAAGTCGGCCCCTCCGCCGCCCGTTGAGCCGGGCGAGCGTCCTCTCGCCGGTTGAGCGAAGTCGAAACCACTCCCCCCGCCCGTTGAGCCGGTCGAGCCGCTAGGCGAGACCGAGTCGAAACGCCCCCAGCATCGCCCGGGGTCGTGAAGCGAGCGCCTCCCGCAGATAGTTCCGCACCAGCGACAAGGCTGAGCAGTCGTCGCAGGGGGCGATCACGCCGACCGCGTCGATCCCCTCCGCGTCGCACAGGCCGACGGCGCGGCCGATGTGGAAGTTCTGGGTGACGATCAGCGCGCGGTCGACGCCGTACTCGGTAGCGGCGCGGCGGCAGGTGGCGGCGGTGTTCATGCCGATCGGATCATCGATGATCGCCGACTCGGGCACTCCGCGGGCCTCGAGGTAGGCGCGCATCACGCGGACCTCGTTGCCGGCGTCATCGTGGTCGTTGCCGGAGTTGAGGATCCGGTCCACCCGACCGTCCCGGTAGAGGTCGGCGGCGACGTCTAGCCGGTTGCGCAGATAGACGCCGGGCTCGTCGTCGGCGGCCTTGGCGCCGAGCACGATCAGCGTGGTCGGGGCTCCGGAGGGGACGTCGGTGGCGTCGACCACGCGCCCCCGCGCGGCGATCAGCGACCACGCCGAACTCACGATCACCACCACCTCGACGGCGACGATCGCCCACAGCGCAAGCAGTCCCAGCCGTCGTCTCCGCACGGCCCCACCGTAAACCGCCCCCAGATCGTTGAGTGAAGACCGCCCCTCGCCCGTTGAGCGAAGCCCCACCGCCCGTTGAGCCCGGCGAGGCGCCAGCCGAGCCGGTGTCGAAACGCCTCCCCCATCGAGCCATCGGTCGTTGAGCGAAGTCGAAACGCTCCGCCGCCCGTTGAGCCCGACGAGGCGCCAGCCGAGACGGTGTCGAAACGTCACCCTCAATCTCTGAGCGAAGCCGAAACGACACTCAGCACCCCCTCGATCCTGATCCCTGGCGTCGTAAACTCGCACTCGAAACGGCTGCGTAGCGGATCCCGATCTCGTTACCCCGTGCAGTGGCCCACGGAGAGGCGGCACATGTCCTCGAACTTGGACGACGGCGGCGATCTCGACGACTTCGTCCGCCAGTTCCAGCTGTGGCGACGTCGCTATCTGGCTGCACGACAACCCGTCTGGGATGAGCCGATCGCAGTGGATGGACGTCTCTGGTTGCGGTACGGGTATCCCCAGCCAGGCTGGACGGGGTATGTCATCGCACCGCGCGAAGACGGCGTGGACCTGTTCAAGGTGATCACCGAACGGCAAGCAGAACCCCGGGAGGTGCCGCTTGCTTCATTCGCGGCGGTCGACGACGCCGGCACGTACATACTGTTCCTCGTGGGAGAGGGACTGCGCATCAAGTGCGGTCTGGTCCCCTTGACTCCGTCCTGGAGGGCGGCCGGCCTCGACCCTCGTGTCGCGGCGGTTCCCCTCGAGCGCCACGTGACCCGCTACGAGCTGGTGGACGATCCGGACCGCCACATGATCGTGCGGGCGGGCGGCGTCCAACCGGAGGGTCGACTGCTGACTCTGACGTACGCGGAACTGGACGCTCTCCTGCGGCAGGGCATGCCCGAGGCCGTCCGTGCCGGCGAGAACCACTGATGCCCGTTGAGCCCGGCGAGGCGCCAGCCGAGCCGGGATCGAAACGCCTCACCCATTGAGCGAGACTGCCCCTCGGCCGTTGAGCGAAGCCTCCTCGCTCGTTGAGCTAAGCCCCTCGCTCGTTGAGTAAGCCCTCTCGCTCGTTGAGCGAAGCTCCCTCGGCCGTTGAGCGGAGTCGAAACGAAATCAGACCCCGAGCACAGGCTCGGGGTCTGATCTGAGTCCAGAACGTCAGGCGGCGTCGTCGACTCCATCGAGGCTGGACGTCTCCCCTGCCGATTCCGTCTCGCTCGGGGTCTCCACCTCAGGTGTCGACTCCACTTCCGGAGTCGACTCGACCGCAGCCGGCGGCTCGACCGGCTCCGGCGTCACGGTGGGCTCCACCTCAGGCTCGGGCTGCACCTCCGGGGCAACCGGGGTGGTCTCGACCGGAGCCGGCGCGGTGACGACTGGCTCGTCCTGCGTCTCCGGAGTAGGCACAGCAGAAGACTTCGCCAGCGGAGCCGACTCAGCCTCGGTCGCCGCCGCGAGAGTCGAGGCCGACAGGTTCGAGCCCAGGAAGTCGTTAGTCGACCATTCCGGAATGTTGAAGATCGGAGTCTTGAACTCGCCGAAGCTGAGCGACGGAATGATATTGCTGATGTTCGGGAAGTCAGCAAATTCCAACTTCGGCAGTCCGATGTAGTTGACGGAGCCTTCGACTCCGCCGCCGGTGACTACCGGGAACAGGACAAGGTTTCCACCGAGCCATCCGATCACGACACCACCACCGGAGTTCTTGTACGCCTGGAAGGCGTAGTCGGAGGTGAGCTTCACGAACCCGGGGCCGCCGAGGGTGAGGCGGACGAAGTCCTCAGTGAGGATCCGCGAGATTGACTTGCCGGCGATGATGTCGTCGATGAGATCTCCGGTATTCATGTCACCTGTGAGAAGAGACACGAGAGCAAGCGGGTTCGTCAGCGCGGCAGAAACTTCACCGGTGCTCTTGTTGTAGTCAGCGTCGAATGTGCCCAGGGCATTCACACACATGCCATCGGTCGATGAATTCGCGAACGCGAGGACGCCGATGCATGAAGCCTGACCGGTGGGGATATTGACGCCGAGAATCTTCAGGTCCGTCGTGGCAATCGCCAGACCAAGGAAGGAGAACGCCATCGCACTGTTGCCAGAGCTGGCACCTGCCACCGCTACACCAGGGAGTACGGCGATCGCCGTGGCGCCCTGCTCGAATAGGGGGATGAGCATGGCGGTGCCGCCGGCGATCGGTATCGCAGCCGTCAACGTCGGGTCAGCGACGACAGTGCGCTCCGACTGAGCGGACTGCACGGCAGTGGGGCCGAGGGTGGCGCCGGCGAGGAGAGCGGCGCTGGCCGCCACCGCTGTCGCTGCGGCAGTGGACTTCCGAACGCGAGATCGAGAGATCATGGGGCAGGACTCCATCAGGTATGTGGAACGAAGTTGTCTCAGACTATGCACAGGCTGCTCTCAGGTGCGTCCGAACCGCGCATATTCATCAATTCCGGCACAGATTTTCGCGGAACAGTCTCTCGATGGATGCACTCGGCCCGCTCCCCCGACAGGGAAGCGGGCCGAGCGTTCCGCGGAACGCGTGCGCGTCAGTTGAGCACGAGGTCAGCGTCCGAGTCCGCGCCCTCCGCACTGTCGGCCCCGGCTCCGCCGCCAACCGGAGCTTCTTGAACGGACGTATCGGCCTCAGGCTCGGGAGCCGACTGCTCCTCTGCCTGCGGCGCTTCGACCACCGGAGCTTCCACCACCGGCTCTTCGGCCGGCGGCGGGTTGTAGCTCATCTCCGGCAACGGTGCCGTTTCCTGAACCACGGCCTCGGGGATCGGGGCGGGATCGTTCACCTGCAGCGGCGCCGCCTCCACTGATTCTTCGACACTCGCGGCAACAGCGTCCGGGGCGTCCGCACCGAGCGTCTGAGCTTCCGACGCACCGGTCGCCAGGATCCCGCTCGTGCTGTTCGAGTCGAGCAGGCCCTCGATCCACTGCGGCAAATCGGTCTCGAACTTCGGTCCATCGTCCGTCATGACGATGCGAATGATGTCGCTCTTGAACATCGGGACAAACTTCCCGGCGAGAAGATCGTTCACCGGCCCGAGATCAGCCGCCCCCGAAGTGATCGTCGAGATTAGCGAAGCAAGGCCATCGCCGTAGGGCGAGATGAGGCCCGGGTCGAAGGGATTCTTTATCGCGTAGGTCACGAACCCAGCGTTGGGGCCCTCGCTGGTCTGCTGCTTCTGGAAGATGAAGAGCACGCCGGTGCACGACTCGAGACGCTCACCGTCCTCACTGACCCGCGCCTCCGCGTAGACCGCGGTGCACACCGCCCCCTTTGAGCCGTCGATCGCCCGGTATGCAGCGGCGATGCCACCGAGGGCCACCGACGATGCGCGATATTCTGGAACCTGAACCCCCAACCCCGCAATTAGTTCTGCCGGAGTCAGGCTCGAGTTCGCGATGGCGATCCCAAAAGGCAACGCCCGAGCCTTAGCTGAATTCTCAACCCGTTCACTACCAATTTCGATGATGGGACCGAGCCCGATCTCCGTCGCAGGCCGACCGATTGCACTTGCCACCGCGACTCCGAAGAGCGAATCCGCGTTGGCGATACCGCCAGTGGCCGCCAATGCAATGGCTCCAGCGAGTATGTAGTTGGCATTCGCCGTCGCCTCACCACCGAGCAGCGTGATCGCCGTCGAATATCCATTGCCGGAGATCGTGGAATTCCCGGGGATCCCCAGGCTCGGATTGAATACGTTCAGGCCCGCCTCGGGCCCCCAGGTCGCCAAAGCGCCGTTCAAGCCTCCGACCGAGATGAGCTCTGCGATGTCCGGCGCGACAAGCCCAAGGACAAAGTCCGCGACCGGAGTCAGCAACCATGGGCTGGAGTTGGTGCAGTCGGCAATGGCAGAATCTAAGAGGGCTTCATCCACCTCAGGGTCGCCGGCATCGCACGTCGCGATCGCGACGTTAGCGAGCGGTAATTCACCGATGCTTCCCAGACTCAACGGGAACAGCGCGGCATTCGCCGGCGGGGCCGTGAGGCTTCCCGCCAGGAGTGCCGCAGCCGCACCGGTGGCTACGAGCGCGCCCGCCTTACGGCGGCGATGTCGGTTTCGGCGAGTTACTGAGGTGGCCATGATGTGGTCCTTTACATGTCAGGTCATCCCCCGCCGAGGCTGAGAGTACCCTGAGCATGTCTCAGGTCACACATATTCGGACAATATGCATCTGCCCCGAGTTCGGTTCATACGAACGGATGACAGTCGGAGTGGCGTTCGGGTGATCTGTGAGGCGGCACGTTTCGACACGGACTCGCCTATCGGCTCACCCGGCTCAACGGGCAGAGGCGTTTCGACACGGACTCGCCTATCGGCTCGCCCGGCTCAACGGCCAAGGTGGTTCGACTCCGCCCAAAGAGCGAGGGGTTTTGGCTCAACAGGCAGGGGCGTTTCGACTCCGCTCGACAGGCAAGGGGCTTGGCTCACCAGGTGAGGCGTTTCGACACGGACCCGCCTATCGGCTCGCCCGGCTCAACGGGCAGGGGCGTTTCGACTTCGATCAACGATCGAGGGACTCCGCTCAACGAGCGAACGGTGAAGGCGGGCCGGGCGTCGGGAAGATGTGTCCCGTGCCACAATGGCGGTCAGCATTCGCGTCGCCGTACCCACGGGTAGGGCGACCTCACGGACGGAGGGGGATCTGTGCAGTACATGCCGGTGACTCAGTCGATGTTCCTCATCGCGGAGACCCGCGATCAGCCGATGCACGTCGGCGGCCTGCAGTTGTTCATCCCGCGCGAGGGGCAGACCGCCGAGGAACTGGCCGAAGAGCTCCACGAAAGCTTCGTCGCCGCCACCGACATCCAGGAGACCTTCCTCAAACGGCCGGCCAGCCCGGCCAACCTGGCCGGTTACACCGCCTGGCAGCTCGCGCACGACATCGACTTCGACTACCACGTGCGCCGGGCCATTCTGCCCCGCCCGGGCGAGATCAAGAACCTGCTGCAGTACGTCTCCCTGAACCACGGCGCCCTGCTCGACCGCTCGCGCCCGATGTGGGAGGTCCACATCATCGAGGGCCTGGCCGACGGCCGCGTCGCCCTCTACACCAAGGTCCACCACTCGCTGGTCGACGGCGTCACCGCGCTGCGCATGCTGCAGCGCACCCTGACCACCGACCCGGACGACCGCACCGGAACGGCCTTCTGGGACAACGAGATCCTGCGCCGACGGAAGAAGAAGCCGCGTGCCCCCAAGCCGCAGAAGAGCCTGTTGTCGAAGGTGACCGGCGCCGTCGGCTCGGCCGTCGGGATCGCCGACGATCTAGTCGGCATCGCACCGGCCGCCGCCAAGGTCGCCGTCACCGGAGTCCTCGACCGCGACTTCGTCGCACCGCTGCAGCAGGCCCCAAACACCCTGCTGAACGTGCCGATCGGCTCGGCCCGCCGGTTCGCCGCGCAGGACTGGCCCACCGACCGCCTCCGCGACGCGGCCCGCCGCCACCACATCACCTTCAACGACGTCCTGATCGCGATGTGCTCGGGAGCACTGCGCCGGTACCTGGACGACAACGACGGCCTGCCCGACGACTCGCTGACCGCCTGCCTGCCGGTGTCCCTGCACAGCGAGGGCAGCGGGGACGGCAACTCGATCACCGCGATCCTGGTGCGCATGGCGACCGACATCGCCGACCCGGCAGACCGACTCCGCGAGATCACCGCGTCCACCACCAGCGCCAAGATCGTCGTCCGCGGCCTCAAACCGCTGCAGTCGCTGGCCCTGGGCGCGGCGAACGTCTGGCCGCTGGCCTTCGCGCCGGTTCCCGGTTTCGTGGACTTCACCCCGCGCGGATTCAACCTGATGATCTCCAGCGTCCCGGGGCCCGAAGAGGTGCAGTACTGGAACGGCGCCCAACTCGACGGCTGCTACCCCGTCTCGATCCCGATGGAGGGGCTGGCGATGAACATCACCATCACCACCGTCGGCGGCAAGGCCAACTTCGGCATCACCGGCGCCCGCGCCCAGTTGCCGCGCCTGCAGCGGATCCTCGACCACCTGGAGACCGCGCTCACCGAACTCGAAGAGATCGAGCCGATCCACCTCGCCCAGTGACGGCCCGGGACCACAGGAGCCTCGCGCGCGGTCCGGCAGCGTCGTACGACGACGATGACGTCGGCCACACCGTCCCGCCGGGACTGGCCTCGCTTATTACCGATGAGTAACATCCGGTAGGACCGGTCTCACCTGCCTAGTTAGGTAAACCTTGGCAGCGCCAGCCGGTACGGAACCTTTACGGTTACCAGGAATAGATGTCCGGCTTCGCGGCGATGAGGACCCCATCGGTGCGCGGCCGTGGTGACGACCTCGAGAAAGGCCGGTACTTCCAGTGACGACCACAACGGTTGTGATCGGATCAATCGCCGTAATCATCAGCATCTTCTGCTGGGCGATCTTCGGCCGCGGCGTCTTCGGGCTCATCCGCGCCATCGCACAGGGCGAGAAGGTGGAGAAGACACGCTTCGCCCACCCGGTCTCGCGACTCATGACGATGCTCAAGGAATTCCTCGCGCATACGCGCATGGTGAAGTTCCGCACCGTCGGCTGGGCGCACTGGCTGGTCATGATCGGCTTCCTCGGCGGCTTCCTCCTCTTCTTCGAGGCGTACGGGCAGTCGATCAACCCCGAGTTCCACTGGCCGCTGTTCGGCGACACCTTCGGCTGGCACCTGTGGGACGAACTCCTGGGCATCGGCACCGTCATCGGCATCATGGTGCTGATCGTGATCCGTCAGCTGAACCACCCGCGGGTCCCGCAGCGCCTGTCCCGCTTCACCGGCTCCCAGTTCCTGCCCGCCTACACCATCGAGGGCATCGTCCTGGTCGAGGGCCTGGGCATGATCTTCGTCAAGGCCGGCAAGATCGCTACCTACGGCCACGCCAACGTCGGCTCGGACTTCTTCACCATGCAGGTGGCCAAGATCCTGCCGGCCAGCCCGACGATGGTGGCCGTCTTCGCGATCATCAAGCTGCTGTCGGGCAGCCTCTTCCTGCTGCTGGTGGGACTGAACCTGAACTGGGGCGTCGCCTGGCACCGCTTCTCGTCGTTCCCGAACATCTTCTTCAAGCGCAACTCCAACGGCACCGTCGCCCTCGGCGCCCTGAAGCCGATGATGAGCAACGGCAAGGTTCTCGACATGGAGAACGCCGACCCGGACAACGACTCGTTCGGCGCCGGCAAGATCGAGGAGTTCAGCTGGAAGGGCCTGCTCGACTTCACCACCTGCACCGAGTGCGGCCGCTGCCAGAGCCAGTGTCCGGCCTGGAACACCGGTAAGCCCCTCTCGCCCAAGCTGATGATCATGGCGCTGCGCGAGCAAGCGCTGAACACCGCCCCGTACCTGATCGCCGGTGGCCGCAAGGACATGGAAGGCAACGAGGTCGGCCTGGTCGACGCCGAGGGCAACGTCCTCGACGACAAGCTGGCCGCCATCCCCGAGGCCGCGCGCGAGGCCGCCGAGCGCAAGCTGGTCGGCGAGTCCGAGGGCCTCACCGGCGCCGTCATCGACGCCGAAGCCCTGTGGAGCTGCACCACCTGCGGCGCCTGCGTGGAGCAGTGCCCCGTCGACATCGAGCACATCGACCACTTCGTCGACATGCGCCGCTACCAGGTGCTGATCGAGTCGGACTTCCCGTCCGAGCTGGCCGGCCTGTTCAAGAACCTGGAGAACAAGGGCAACCCGTGGGGCCAGAACCAGGCCCAGCGCACCGCCTGGATCGACGAGCTGGACTTCCACGTCCCCGTCTACGGCCAGGACGTCGAGTCGTTCGAAGGCTACGAGTACCTGTTCTGGGTCGGCTGCGCCGGCGCCTACGAGGACCGCGCCAAGAAGACCACCAAGGCCGTCGCCGAGCTGCTCAACATCGCCGCCGTCGACTTCATGGTCCTGGGTCAGGGCGAGACCTGCACCGGTGACTCCGCTCGCCGCGCGGGCAACGAGTTCCTGTTCCAGATGCTGGCACAGCAGAACATCGAGACCTTCAACGAGTTGTTCGGCACCGCGCCGCAGCAGCGCAAGAAGATCGTCGTGACCTGTGCGCACTGCTTCAACGCCATCTACAACGAGTACCCGCAGGTCGCCTCCCTCGACGGCGGCCAGGCCAGCGCCGGCGAGTACGAGGTGGTCCACCACACGCAGCTGCTGAACCGGCTGGTGCGCGAGAAGCGCCTGGTGCCGGTGGCGCCGGTCGGCGGCCGCGAAGTGACCTACCACGACCCCTGCTACCTGGGCCGGCACAACAACATCTACGACGCCCCGCGCGAGTTGATGGAGGCCTCGGGTTCCACGCTCACCGAGATGCCGCGACACGGCACCCGCTCGATGTGCTGTGGCGCCGGCGGTGCCCGCATGTGGATGGAAGAGCAGATCGGTAAGCGCATCAACGTCGACCGCGTCGACGAAGCGCTCGACACGCTCGGCTCGGTCCCGGAGGACGGCGACACCAAACTGATCGCCACCGGCTGCCCGTTCTGCCGCGTGATGCTGACCGACGGCGTCACCGCGCAGACCTCGGGCACCGACCAGGAAGACAAGGTGGAGGTGGTCGACGTCGCCCAGATGATTCTGGAAGGCGTCAAGCGCAGCCAGCACGAGGGCATCACCCGTGGCGAGAACTTCCACGGCCCGATCCCGAAGGCCAAGCCCGAACCCGAGCCCGAGCCGGTCAAGGCCGCTCCGGCCCCGAAGGCCGAGCCCGCCAAGTCGGCGGCCGCGGCCCCTGCTGCGGCGAAGCCCGCCGCCGGTGGTCTGGCCCCCAAGGGCGGCCTGAAGAAGCCGGGCGGTCTGAAGAAGCCCGGCGGCGCCGCACCCGCCGCTGCGGCGGCCCCGGCCGAGACCGCGGCACCGGCCGAAGGCGGCATGGCCGTCAAGGGCGGACTGAAGAAGCCCGGTGGCCTCAAGAAGCCGGGCGGGATCAAGAAGCCCGGCGGCGCCGCACCGGCGGCACCCGCGGCCGAGACCGCCCCCGCTGCTGAGGCGACTCCGGCGACCGAGGCCGCACCGGCCGAGGCGGGCGAGACCACCACCGCGTCCACCGAGGGCAAGGCCAAGGGCTTCGGCATGGCCGGCGGCCTGAAGAAGCCGGGCGTCAAGAAGCCGGGCGCCCCGAAGCCGGCAGCCGCGAAGGCGGAATCTGCTCCGGCAGAAGCTGCTTCGGAGAAAGCCCCGGCTCCCGAGACCACCGAAACGGCCCCGGCCGAGGTGACCACCGCGGCCACCGAAGGCAAGGCCAAGGGCTTCGGCATGGCCGGCGGACTGAAGAAGCCCGGCGCCAAGAAGCCGGGTGCTCCCAAGGCCGCCGCCGCACCGGCACCGGCCGCCGAGGAGGCACCGGCCGACGATGCTTCCGCCACCGAGGCCGAAGCACCGGCTGCCGAGGCTCCGGCTGAGGTCCCTGCGGCGGAGGCGACCACGGAGGCCGTCACCACCGAAGCGACCGAGGGCAAGGCCAAGGGCTTCGGCATGGCCGGCGGATTGAAGAAGCCGGGCGTCAAGAAGCCCGGAGCACCCAAGGCCGCTGCCACACCGGCACCGGCCGCTGAGCCCGCCGCCGAGGCACCGGCCGAAGCCGAGGCACCCGCCGAGGTCGAGGCAGAGGCTGAAGCCCCCGCGGAAGCCGAAGCACCGGCGACCGAGGCACCCGCCGCCGCGGCCACCGAGGCCACCGAAGGCAAGGCCAAGGGCTTCGGCATGGCGGCCGGCAAAAAGCGGCCCGGCAAGTAACGCCCCGGTACGAAGCACCGGTGACGGCCCCGTCCGCGAGGACGGGGCCGTCGTCGTCTCCGCGGTGTGATCGGCTGCGCGGCAGCGCATCGGCCGTACGGTGGTCGGCATGACATCTCCTGGCGCTCCGGTGCCCGGCGGCATGCCGGCCCCTTCACCCGACCTCCGGATCCTGGTTCTGTTGGCCGCACTCGCCGGCACCACGGCTCTCACCGTGGTCCTCGGCGTCACCGATCCCGCTGCGCCCCTGAGCTATCCGAGCCTGTTCATGGTCTGGAACCTCTTCCTCGCGTGGATCCCGCTGGTGCTGGCGGTGGTCTTCGCCGAGGTGCGCCGCCGGATCTGGCTGATCCCGGTCGGGATCGCGTGGCTGGCCTTTCTGCCCAACGCGCCGTATCTGGTGACCGACCTGGTGCACCTGCGCCACGGATACGACCTCTGGCGGCACGTGCTGCAGTACGGCTTCGCCGCCTGGACCGGGATCATCCTCGCGGTGGTGTCCATGCGGATGGTGCACCGGCGGTTGACTGCCGAGTTCGGTCGCGCCGTGGGCTGGGCGGCGATTGCCGCCACCGTCGCGCTCTGCGCGATCGGCGTGGTGATCGGGCGCTTCCAGCGCTGGAACTCGTGGGACCTGGTGAACCGTCCCGAGGCCGTCGTCGCCGGGACGCTCGACTGGGTGCGCAACCCGTTCTCGTACGTGGAGTCGACGGGAGTCGGGCTGGCCGTGGCCGCCTTCCTCGCCCTGGCGTACCTGACGATGTGGGGCTACGAGGCGGTGGGCCAGGCTTCGCGGCGGTCGTGACGGGGGGTTTCGACGGAGCTCAACCGGCGACTCCGCTCAACCGGCGCTGGGGTGGGGTTTCGACGGAGCTCAACCGGCGACTCCGCTCAACCGGCGACTCCGCTCAACCGGCGACTCCGCTCAACCGGCGGCGAGGGAGCGGTAGCGGACGATCAGCGGGGCGTGGTCGGACAGGCGCTGGTCCGGGGCGGGCTCCTTGTCGACGGTCACCGACTCGGCGCGGCGGGCGAGGCCGGGGGTGGCCAGCTGGTGGTCGATCCGCCAGCCGACGTCCTTGGTGAAGCTCTCCCCCGCCCAGCTCCACCACGTCAGCGGGCCGGGGCGGTCGCCATGCAGGCGGCGCACCACGTCCACCAGCGTCCGCGGCCCGGTCACCGTGCCGAACCATTCGCGTTCTTCGGGCAGAAAGCCCTCCATCTTGCGGGCCGGCCGCCAGTTGGTGACGTCGTGCTCCAGGTGAGCCACGTTCAGATCGCCCACCAGCAGGAACTCGCGCCCGGCGCGCAGCGCGGCCAGCCGGTTGCGGTGCAGCTCGCGCCGGAAGCTGTCCAGGAAGCGCATCTTGCGGGCGTGCTTGGCGCCGCCGTCGGGCTTCTCCCGCATCGACCCGGGCCGCTGCAGGTCCGCCGGGAGACCACCCTTGGGCAGGTACAGACTGGCGACGGTGAGGGGCCGGTCGGCCAGATCCACCTCCACGTACCGGCCCTCGGCGGCGAACTCGCCCAGTCCGCGCGCCGTGGGCCCGGTGGTGCTCCAAGTCCGCACCGCGAGCGGTTCGGCTCTGGTCAGCACGGCGACACCGTTGCGCCCGGGGATCGATCCCACGTCGACGGCGGCGTGATAGCCGTCGAACTCGCCGACGTCGCCGATGCCGCAGCGCAGTTCCTGGACGGCGACCACCTCGGGCCGGCGCCGGGCCAGCCAGGCATCGAAGCCGCGGCGCCGCGCGGCACGGATCCCGTTGACGTTGAAACTGGCGACGTCGAAGGCGCCGGAGACCTCCGGCGTCGTGAGCTGCGTCATGCCCCTCACCCTGCCGTACCGGTCTCGGGTAATCCATTTGCCCCGGGCTGACAGAATCGAACCCATGAGCCGACCGCATGTATCGCACCAGAACCTCAACCTGCGCACGCTTGAGCAGTCCGACAAGCTCAAGAACGTCTGCTACGAGATCCGAGGACCGGTGCACGAGCACGCAGCGCGGATGGAGGCCGAGGGCCATCGCATCCTGAAGCTGAACATCGGCAACCCGGCGCTGTTCGGCTTCGAGGCTCCCGACGTGATCATGCGCGACATGATCCACGCGCTGCCGTTCTCCCAGGGCTACTCCGATTCGCTCGGCGTCCTGCCCGCCCGCCGCGCCGTGGTGACCCGGTACGAGCTGATCGACTTCCCGTACTTCGACGTCGACGACGTCCTACTGGGAAATGGTGTCTCCGAGCTCATCACCATGACCATGCAGGCGCTGCTGAACGACGGCGACGAGGTGCTCATCCCGTCGCCGGACTACCCGCTGTGGACGGCCATGACCACCCTGTCCGGCGGCACTCCCGTGCACTACCGGTGCGACGAGGAGAACGACTGGAACCCCAACCTCGAAGACATCGAGGCCAAGATCACCGACCGCACCAAGGCGATCGTGGTGATCAACCCGAACAACCCGACCGGCGCCGTGTACTCCCGCGAGGTCCTCGAGGGCATCACCGACATCGCCCGCAAGCACTCGCTGCTGATTCTGGCCGACGAGATCTACGACAAGATCCTCTACGACGACGCCGTCCACACCTCCATCGCGTCGCTGGCCCCGGACATGCTGGTGCTCACCTTCAACGGCCTGTCGAAGGCCTACCGGGTGTGCGGCTACCGCGCCGGCTGGGTGGTGATCACCGGCCCGAAGGAGCACGCGACGGGCTTCATCGAGGGCCTGCACACGCTGGCCTCGACCCGCTTGTGCAGCAACGTCCCCGGCCAGCACGCCATCCAGGTGGCACTCGGCGGCTACCAGAGCATCGACGCCCTGTGCGCCCCCGGCGGGCGCCTGCACGAGCAGCGGACGGTCACCTGGGACAAGCTGAACGAGATCCCCGGCGTCAGCTGCGTCAAGCCGATGGGCGCTCTGTACGCCTTCCCCAAGCTCGACCCGGAGATGTACGAGATCCACGACGACGAGAAGTTCGTCCAGGACCTGCTGCTGCAGGAGAAGATCCTGGTGGTGCAGGGCAGCGGGTTCAATCTCCCGGACACCGCGCACTTCCGGATCGTCACGCTGCCGTGGGCGCAGGACCTCACCGAGGCGATCGACCGCATCGGCAATTTCCTCTCGTCGTACCGGCAGTGATGCCGGCACCGGAGACACCCCGGCAGCACCCCGAACCGGGTGCTAACAGAAGCTAGCAGTTCACTGTTACGGGTGGTAACGTACACCGCACCAACCTCTCCGAGAAGGGTGCACAGACATGGTGTCGTGGAATCGCTCGACGGTGACCAGCGGCGACGTCGAACTCGCCGTCTTCGAACTCGATACGCCGGGGGCAGCTGAGAAGCGGCCGACCGTCGTGCTGGTCCACGGCTGGCCGGACACCCATCATCTCTGGGACCAGGTGGCGCCGCTGCTCGGCGACGACCTGCGCGTGATCTCCTACGACACCCGCGGCTACGGCGAAAGCACCAGCCCCGAGCAGGTGCAGGCCTACACGCTCGACCTCCTGGCACAGGACCTGTTCGCCGTGCTCGACGCGGTGAGCCCGGACGCGCCGGTGCACATCGTCGCCCACGACTGGGGCTCGGTGCAGACCTGGGAGGCCGTCACCACCGAGGGCGCGCACGACCGCATCGGCTCGTTCACCTCGGTGTCCGGCCCCAACCTGGACTACCTCGGCGAGTGGGCGCGCACCAACCTGTCCCGGCCCACCCCCGGCAACCTCGGCCGCGCCCTCTCGCAGGTCGCGTCGTCGGCGTACACCGCGTTCTTCCAGCTGCCGGTGCTGCCGCAGGCCTTCTTCTCCACCTTCGGCTCGGAGAAGAACTGGACCGAGTTCCTGCACGCCATCGAGGGCACCCCGCGCGAGAACGTGTCGTTCTCCCCCACCCTGCGCGAGGACATGGTCTCCGGGCTGCGCTTCTACAGCGCGAACATCCGCGAGAAGCTGGCCCGCCCCAACCCGCGCCCCACCGCGGTGCCCGTGCTCGAGGTGGTGAACGAGCGGGACATCGCGCTGCGTCCGGCGATCTACGAGCTCACCCACACACACGCGAACAAACTGTGGCGCAAGAACACCCGCACCGGCCACTGGCTGCCGTACACCAATCCGCGCTACCTGGCCGAGACCGCGCGCGAGTTCATCACGATGATCGAGAGCGGTGCGTCGAGCGCCCCCAACACCATCGACCGCGCCCGCCGCCTGGGACCGCCGCAGAAGCTGGGCGGCAAGCTCGCCGTCATCACCGGCGCCGGCAGCGGCATCGGCCGCGAAACCGCCTACGCCCTGGCGCAATTGGGCTGCGAAGTGGTCCTCGCCGACATCAACACGGCCGGAGCAGAGGAGACCGCCACCGAATGCAAGGCGTCGGGGGTGCTCACCAGCGTCTACCCGCTCGACGTCGCCGACACCCGGGCGGTGAACGAGTTCGCCGAGACGGTCCGCAAGAACCACGGCGTCCCCGACATCGTCATCAACAACGCCGGCATCGCCGTCGCCGGCCCGGCGCTGGCCGCCTCCGACGAGCAGGTGGACCGCCTGCTCGACATCAACCTGCGCGGCGTGATCTCCGGCAGCCGCGCCTTCGGCCGGCAGATGGTCGAACGCGGCGCCGGCGGCCACATCGTCAACCTGGCTTCCGCGGCGGCGTTCACCCCGTCCCGCGATCTGGGCCTGTATGCCGCGAGCAAGGCCGGCGTCCTGATGTTCTGCGAGTCGCTGCGCGCCGAGCTGGCCGAGCACAAGATCGGCGTCACCGCCATCTGCCCCGGCATCGTGCACACCAACATCACCTCGACCACCGAGATCGCCGGCACCGAGGACGAGGCCGGCCAACGCCGCCGGCTCGACGACTTCTACGCCAAGCGCGGCTTCACCCCCGACAAGGTGGCCCGCGACATCGTCAAGGCGATCCTGTCGAACAAGGCCGTGGTGCCGGTGACCCCGGAAGCCAAGTTCGGATACCGGTCGTACCGGTTCTTCCCCTGGGCCTCCCGAATCGCCGCGCGACAGAAGCTGACGAAGTAGATCTGTAAGCAGACCGGAAGAGTGAAGGAGTCGACGATGACTACCCACCCCACGCGTTCCACCCCGGACACCGATCCGGGCAAGGTCGAACTCCACGCCCGCAATGTGCAGTTCGACCTGTCGCAGACGCCGTTGCACTGGATCCCGGGCAACCCGGTGGCCTCCAACTTCATCACCGTCTTGAATCTGCTTCTCCCCGAGGGGGAGCGGTGGTTTGTGCAGACCTTCAACGAGGCGCTGCCGATGATCAAGGACGACGAGCTGGCCGCCGACATGCGCGGCTTCATCGGCCAGGAGGCCATGCACGCCGAAGCGCACGACAAAGCCGTCGACGAGTGGCTGAACCGCCACGGCATCGACACCGCGGCGTACCAGAGGCAGATGGAGTGGATCTTCCGCCGCGTCCTGGGTCCGCGCGAGGGCGGCACGCCCGAGCAACGGCAGAAACACCTGGTCGAACGCCTGTGGCTGATCGCGGCGGTGGAGCACTACACGGCGATCCTCGGCGACTTCGCCCTGAACTGCACGTGGGCCGAGAACGGCGCCGACCCCAACATGACCGACCTGTTCACCTGGCACGGGGCCGAGGAGGTGGAGCACCGCGCCGTCGCCCACGACGCCGCCGCCTACTTCACCGACAGCATGCTGCAGCGGGCCCGCGCGATGGCGATCGCCCTGCCGTTCCTCGCGGTGCTGCTGGTGCGCGGCTTCCGGTTCATCATGAACTCCGACGACTCGGTCCAGATCGGCATGATCGGCAAGTTCGCCGAGTACTTCCGGGGCAGCCACATCGGTGTGCTGCCGAAGATCCGGCGACTGCTGGCGGCCACGTTCAGCTACTTCAAGCCGAGCTTCCACCCGCACGACATCGGGGACACCGCCCAGGCCGTGGCCTACCTCGCTTCGTCCCCGGGCGCGCGCCGAGCAGCCTGACCGACCATGAACCACATCCTTCATCCGCACACCACGGAGATGACCACCGAGCCCCCGCACCTCTACGGGCGCTGGCAGCGCGACCCGCTGATGCGGGTCACCACCGGGATCCGCAAAGCCTGGTTCCCGTTCTGGAACACCTTCACGCGGCTGCACCCGCTGCCGGAGGACGACGGTCTGCAGACCTTGGAGATCGTCGACCGCGAGGTGGTCGCGCAGGACGAGAACGTCATCGCGCTCACCTTCGCGGCGCCCTCGCGCGCCGTTCTGCCCGAATGGTTCCCCGGCGCCCATCTGGACCTGCACCTGGAGTCCGGGCGCATGCGCTCGTACTCGCTGTGCGGGGATCCCGGCGATCGCCGCGCCTACCGGATCGCGGTGCGCCGGATCCCCGACGGCGGCGGCGGGTCCATCGAAGTGCACGACACCCTCGCCGTCGGCGACTCCGTGTCGATCCGGGGGCCGCGCAACGCTTTTCCGCTCGCCCTCCCCGGATTCGGGTCGTCCGCGCGGCGGCTGCGGTTCGTCGCCGCGGGTATCGGGATCACGCCGATCCTGCCGATGCTCGCCATGGCCGACCGGTACGGCGTCGAGTGGTCGATGATCTACTCGGGCCGCAGTCCCGAGTCGATCCCCTTCATCGACGAGCTCGCCCGCTACGGCGACAAGATCACCGTGCGCACCGACGACGTCGACGGCCTGCCGACCATGGACGAGCTGGTGGGACCGTGCCCGGCCTCCGACGCCGAACTGGCCGTGTACTGCTGCGGCCCGGTGCCCATGCTGGAAGGACTGCGGGCGCACCTGGTCGGCCGCGGCGACGTCGAACTGCACTTCGAGCGCTTCTCGCCGCCCCCGATCCTGGACGGCACCGCCTTCGACGTGGTGCTGAACTCGACCGGCGAGAAGATCACCGTCGCCGACGACGAGTCGACGCTGACCGCGATCCGCAAGGTCCGGCCGGCCGTCCCGTACTCGTGTCAGCAGGGGTTCTGCGGCACCTGCAAGATGCGCACCACCGCAGGAGCGGTGGATCATCGCGACAATCTGCTGACCGAACCCGAGCGCGCGGCCGGCTACTTTCTGCCGTGCGTCTCGCGGTGCGATTCCGGTGAACTGGCCGTCGACGCCTGATCAGCGCACGAACGCCCGGTCGACTCTGCGACAATCGTCGGCATGACCGAGTACCGGATCGACGACCTGGCCCGCGCTGCCGGAACGACGGTCCGCAATGTGCGCGGATACCAGGACCGGGGGCTGATCCCGAAGCCGGTCCGGCGCGGGCGGATCGCGATCTACACCGACGCGCACCTGGTGCGCCTGCAGGTGATCAACGATCTACTCAAGCGCGGCTTCACCATGACCCACATCGGCGAGTTCCTGTCGGGGGTGCAGCGCGGCGACGACATGCTCGACGTGCTGGGGCTGAAGGGCCTGCTCAGCGAACCCATCGCGCGGACGCCGTCCGAGAGGCTGTCGTCGGACCAGCTCCGCGACCAGCTCGACGATCCCGAACCCGAACTGCTGCAACGACTTCAGGGTTTCGGCCTGATCGAGCCGATCGGCGACGACGACCCGCCCGCCGAGTATCTGGTGAAGGACACCGAAACCCTGGACGCGTACCGCTCGATGATGGCGATCGGCGTCCCGCTGCGGTACATCCTCGGGCTGCAGAAACAGCTCGACGAAGACCTCGAGGCGGCGGCGCGCACCCTGATCACGGCCGGCCGGGCGGCGGTCACCGAGGGGCGGTTCGACGGCTGGATCCCCGAAAGCGACGAGGAGTCGGACTGGGCGGTGTCGTTCATCCGGCAGCTGCGCCACACCGGCCGGGTGACCGCCCACAACACCCTCAACCGCGCCCTCGACCGCGAACTCACTCGCCAGCTGGACGACTACCTCGCCATCGCCCGCGCCCGCCGCGACTCCGACCGCAGCGACTGAGCCCACCCGCCACCGCCCGTTGAGCCGGACGAGGCGTTAGCCGAGTCCGTGTCGAAACGGTCTCCACCGCCCGCCCGTTGAGCCGGGCGAGGCGCTAGCCGAGCGCGTGTCGAAACGACCTCGACCACCAAGGATGCCTCGACGCCCACGAAGGTGTACAAATGTACATGTACGTTTGTACAAGACGAAACGAGGTGGTCCAGATGGGTCGGCGAGACGAGATCGCGGCGGCGGCGGCGGAGTTGCTGCGGGACGGGGACGGCACGCTGACGCACCGTCGGGTCGCCGAGCACGCGCGCGTCCCCCTCGGCTCCACCACGTACTACTTCGCCTCCCTCGACGACCTCACCGCAGCGGCGCTGGAACACCTCGCCGCGCAGGTCGACGCCGACCTGGCCGAAACCGCCGAGAGCCTCGAGGCCGGCGACGGCACACCGGAGACCATCGCCGCGATCTTCCACGAGTATCTCTCCGACCAGGACCGGGTCCGCACCGAGACCGCGCTCTACTTCGCCGCAGTCGCCCGACCGGAACTCACCGGCCTGAGTCGCCGCTGGTTCGACGGCATGGTCGACATCCTCTCGCGCCTGACCGACCGCGAGACCGCGCAACTGATGGCCGTCTTCGTCGACGGCGCCTGCATGCACGCCGCCCTGCAGGAACGCCCGCTCGACCTGCCCGTCCTCGAGGGCCTCATCCGCACCCTGATGCACCGTCCCCCCACGTCCGACCACAGCGAAGCGAGGCAGTCGTGAACCTCCTCTACGCCCCCGCCGCCAAGTCCGACGGCACCCTCGTCGACGAGATGCCCGCGTGGCGCCGGTGGGCCTCGCTCACCGTCCTGTCGCTGGCCCTGCTCACCGTCGTGATGGACCTGACGGTCCTCAACGTCGCCCTGCCGTCGATCAGCGCCGAACTGAGACCCTCTGCCACCCAACAGTTGTGGATGGTCGACGCCTACTCACTGGTGCTGGCCGGCCTGCTGATCTCGATGAGCGGCCTCGCCGACCGCTGGGGCCGCCGGCGCCTGTTGATGCTCGGCTTCGCCGTCTTCGGCCTCAGCTCGCTGCTGATCCTGTGGGCCGACTCGTCGGCCGCGGTGATCGCCCTGCGCGCGCTGCTCGGCCTCGGCGGCGCCATGATCATGCCGACCACACTGTCGATGCTGCGCGTGGTGTTCACGCAGCCGCGCGAGCGCACCCTGGCGCTCGGCGTGTGGGCGGCGGTCTCGGCGGCCGGCGCCGCAGTGGGCCCCATCATCGGCGGCTTTCTGCTGGAACACTTCTCGTGGCACGCGGCGTTCCTGGTGAACGTGCCGCCGATGACGATCGCCTTCGTCGCCGCCGCACTGCTGCTCCCTGAGTCGCGGGTGGCCGTGACCGCCCGCTGGGACGCCGTCGGCTCGCTGCTGTCGATCGGCGGAGTGGCCACCCTGGTGTGGTCGATCAAGGAGTTCGGCAAGCACTTCGTCGCCGACGGCCTGGCCAACCCGGCCGCCTGGATCGCACTGCTGTGCGCCATCGCCCTGCTGGCGCTCTTCGTCGTCCGATGCCTGCGCCGCCCCGATCCGCTGCTGGACGTCCGGCTGTTCCAGCGACGACAGCTGACCGCCGGTGTGCTGGCCGCACTGTTCTCGATGGTCGCCCTCGGCGGCGGCCTGCTGCTCCTGGCGCAATGGCTCCAGCTGGTGGAAGGCTTCTCGCCGCTGCAGGCCGGCTATCGCCTGATGCCGTTCGCGCTCGGCGCGATCGTCACCTCCGTCCTCGCGCGATACCTGGTGGACCTGCTGGGTGCGCGCGCGGTGATGGGGCTGGGGCTGCTGCTCCCGGCGATCGGGTTCCTGCTGTTCTACGTCAGTCCCGAACCGCTGTCGTACCCGTGGGTCGCTGCCGCGATGCTCCTGCAGGGCGCGGGAGCGGGTGCGCTGGCGATCGGCTCGGCGATGATCATGTCCGGCAGCCCGCAGGACAAGGCCGGCAACGCCGCCGCGATCGAGGAGACCGCCTACGACCTCGGCAACGTCTTCGGTGTCGCCGTGCTCGGCACCATCGCCGCGGTCATCTTCAGCGCCAAGGTCGGCACCGGGGTGCCGGGCGCCGACGACTCGCTGGCTGCCGCCCTGGAGATCGCCGAGGCCACCGGATCGGCCGAGCTCGCCGCCACGGCGCAGGCATCGTTCACCGAGGCACTGAGCCAGGTGGGGCTGGTCGGCGCGGTGCTGCTGGCTCTCGCCGCCGCCGTCGTCTACCGGCTCACCCCGCGCGATCTGGACCTGGACGTCCAGCACTGACCGCCGAGGGGTGCGGGCGCGGTCAGGCGGTGACGTCGACGGGTTCGTCGTCGACGCTGCCGTGCCGCCGGCGGCTCACGATGGCACCGAAGGCCGGCGCCAGGATGTACATCAGGATCGAGTAGACCGCTGCCGGGATCGCGACCATGACGTTGTCGAGCACGCTCAGCGCGATGGTCAGCGCGATGGTGGTGTTGTGGATCCCCACCTCCATCGAGGTGGCGATGGCCTGCCGCTGGTTGAGCCGCAGGAGGAACGCCACGCCGTAGCCGCTGGACAGGCTGATCAGGCAGAACAGGCCGGTCACCAGCCCCACCTGCCGGGCGTAGTCGAGGACGTTCTCGCGTTCGCCGACGATCGCGCCGATGGTGACCGCGACCAGGACGACGATGGAGAAGATCCGCACCGGCCGGTCCGCGCGCTTGGCGAAGTCTGCCCAGCGCGAACGCACGATCATGCCGACCAGCACCGGCACCAGCACCAGCGCGATCACCTGCGCCACCTTGCCGAACTGCAGCCCCAGGGTGCCGTCTGCGTCGAAGTAGTTGATCGCCAGGTTGGTGATCAGCGGGATGGTGAAGGCGGCGAGCACCGAGTTGATGGCGGTCAACGTGATGTTCAGGGCGACGTCGCCGCGGAACAGGTGACTGAACAGGTTGGCGGTGGTGCCGCCGGGCGAGGCGGCCAGCAGCATCACGCCCACGGCCAGCAGCGGCGGCAGGTCGAAGGCCACCACGAGACCGAAGGCCACCGCCGGCAGGACGACGATCTGCAGGATCAGCGCACCGACCACGGCGCGGGGCGAGCGGGCCACCCGGACGAAGTCTCCGGTGGTGAGCGAGAGCCCCAGACCGAACATGATGATCGCGAGCGCAATCGGCAATCCGGTGGTGATCAGGGCAGAGTCTTGCACCGAGTGCTCCTTTCGTCCCGGTCACTCTCACACGGGACGGCACCCGAAAGCGGACGATTCGGCAGAACGGCTCATGTCGAACACACCGCGGCGGGCCGCGGCGGCCCGCCGTCGCCGCGAGGTCAGCGCCAGTAGTCGTTGGCGGCGGCCACCGTCTGGAAGTTCACGGCCACCACCTGCGACCCGGCGATCAACGAATCGGCGTTCTCGGCGTAGTCCGGGCGCAGTCGATGGAGCACCTCGCCGTCGGGCTGTGTGTACTTGACGCCGCGGCGGCTCAGCGTGATGGCGAGCTCGAATCCTTCCTGAGGACCCGCGGTGATGAGGCTGGTGAGCCAGGTGTCGGTCATGTCGAACCCCTTTCGCTGCTCCCGGCGCCGTTGCCGGATTTGCAGGAACCACAATTCAGTTTATCCCGTCCGCCGAGCCGGTGTCCCGCTAGACGCAAGGCCGGAGCGGGCAGAATATTCACGGGATCGATACCTGTCCGGGCACGGAGCGCGGCGGTGCAGCCGTTACCGTTGTCCAATGCGTCGTTCCCCCATCCGCACTGCCGTGGTCGTCGCCGCCATCGCCTTGGCGGCCGCACCGGTCGTGGCTCCCAGCCATGCGGAACCCGCTCGTCCGACGCCGCCGAACCTACGCCCGCTGCCCGGCGAGGTGATCGACGGCATCGACGAGGTGGTGCCGCCCGCCGACGTTCCGCGCCTGAAGAGGATCCCCCAGCGCGCCCAGGCGCCCGGCTATTCCCACGCCACGCTGGAGCTGCGGGAGGCGACGCTGCCCGACCCGATCGGCGATCCGATGTTCGATCGCTGGCCCGCCGACCTGGACAAGCGGGAGAACGGCGACGTCCTGGCCACCCGGGACGTCACCGGCACCACCGGCTTCCTGGTGACCGTCCCGATCCGCAGTGCACGCATGCTGAAGTTCCGGTCCACCGACGTCCAGGGACAGCCGATCTTCGGGACCGCGACCGTGATCGAACCGCGGGAGGCCTGGAAGGGCGACGGTCCGCGGCCGATTCTGGTGAACAACGTGCCGATCAACGGCCTGGGCACCGAGTGCACCGCCGGTTACACCCTCACCAACGGCTTCTCGGACAAGACCAACCAGACCGACCTGTTTCCGCCGACCACCCAGCTGGCCCTGTCCCGCGGCTACACCGTGATCGTCCCCGACCACGAGGGACCGCGGCAGGCGTACGCCGAGCCGACGCTGGCCGGGCACGTCGTCCTCGATTCGGTACGCGCCGCCGCCAAGTACGCGCCGAAGAAGTACGCCGACAGCCGCGTGGCGGTGACCGGCTACTCCGGCGGGGCCATCGCCACCAACGGCACCGCGAAGGTGCTCGGCGAGTACGCCCCGGACCTGGTCGACCGCATGGTGGGCGCCGCGCTCGGCGGCGTGCCCGCCGACTTCCGGATCCTGGCCGGCGCCATGAACGCCAACATCGCTACCGGCGTCATGCTCGCCGGGACGCTGGGCGTCGCGCGGGAGCGGCCCGAGATCCTGGAGATGACCAACAATCTGGGCGAATGGCTGGCGACGTCGTCGTTCAAGGACGCCTGCGGCTCCGACTACGGCATCGCCGGCCCGCTGCAGTTGCCTGCGCAGGTGCTGTCCAAGGACAAGGACCCGTTCAACTCCGAGGTGGCCGAGAAGGTCTACCGGGCCACGCAGATGCCGGACACCAAGTCCGCGCTGCCGCTGTACATCTACCACGGCACCCAGGAGATCTGGATTCCCGTGCAGGGGGCCCGCAACCTGTACGCCGAGCAGTGCAAGCTCGGCGCCGACGCGGTGTACCGGGAGGTGCCCGGCGAGCACCTGTCGGCGGCGGTGATCGCCTACCCGGAGGCGATGGACTGGCTCGACGCCCGGCTGCAGGGCAAGCCGGCCGTCAGCGAGTGCCGCACGTCCTGACCGCGCTCAGCCGCCGACCGGTTCGGTCCGGCGGCTGACGAACCACACCACCGTCGACGCGAGCAGCCCGAGCAGCAGCGCCCCGACCGTCGCGTACAGGGTCCAGCTGGTGGCATCGGAGAAGGCGTTCGACAGTTCCCGGACCATGTCGTCGGTGCCGTCGTGCGTGCGCAGTTCGGCGATGACGCCGCCGGCCGACTGCCGGGTCGCATCGGCCATCTCCGCGGCCGGCCCGGTGAGCCGCCCGAGGGCGTGTCCGAGGGCGACCGACAGCACCGCCCCGGCCACCGCCGAACCGAAGGCCGCGCCGACCTGGCGGACGGTGCTCTGCGTGGCCGAGCCCTGGCCGGAGGCGTGCAGCGGAATGTCGCGCAGGACGGTGCTGGTCAGCTGCGCCGACGCCAGGCCCAGGCCCACGCCGTAGATCAGCAGGATTCCGGCGATCGACCACGGCGACGATTCGATCGTCACGGTGATCGCCAGCAGCAGCACGCCGATCACCTCCAGGACCAGACCGACCAGCACCGTGCCGGTGGCGCCGATCTTCGCGGCGAGGTGACGGGCCATGGCACCGGAGACGAAGGCGCCGGCCGCCATGCCGGCCATCACGAAACCGGTGTTGAGGGTGCCCAGACCGACGGCGTTCACCAGGTACAGCGGCAGCACGAAGATCAGGCCGAACTCGCCGATGGCGATCATCATCGCGGCGACGTTGCCCCAGCTGAAAGTGGGGATCCGGAACAGGTGCAGGTCCAGCAGCGCCGATCGTTTGACGCGTGCCCGGTGGCGTTCCCAGAAGACGAACAGGACCAGTGCCGCCAGGGCGATCACCAGCAGGATCGGCACGATGGAGATCGGCATGTCCTTGCTCCAGGTCAGGCCGAACAGGTGCAGGTCGGCCAGCGGAGTCCACCAGCCGAGGGTGGAGCCTTCGATGACGGCGAAGACCAGCGCGCCGAAGCCGATCGCCGAGAGCAACAGACCGTCGACGTCGAAGCCGCGGCCCTTGTCGGCCGCACGGGTCTCCGGGACGACGATCAGCGCGGCGATCACCAGGACGATGCCGACGGGCACGTTCACCCAGAAGATCCAGCGCCAGGAGAAGCTGCTGGTGAGCCAGCCGCCCAGCAGTGGTCCGAGTGCGGCGGCGCCGGAGATCACGGCACCCCAGACACCGAACGCGGCGGCCCGACTCTTCCCGCGGAAGGTGTCGCTGACCGTCGACAGCGTCGACGGCAGAATGGCCGCGCCGCCGATCGCCTGGATCACGCGGGCACTGATCAGGTTGGTCACGTCGTTCGAACTGGCGGCCCAGATGCTGCCGGCGACGAAGAAGACGATGCCGAGGATGAACAGGCGCCGTCGCCCCACCCGGTCGCCGAGGCTTCCCGCGGTCAGCAGCAGTGCCGCGAACACCACCGAGTACAGCGAGTTGACCCACTGGGCGTCGGTGAGGTCCAGCTTCAGCTCGTTGATCATCGTGGGCAGCGAGACCGCGACGATGGTGCCGTCCATCACGATCATGGCCAGTCCGACGGCCAGCACCACCAGTGCCGCCCAGCGGTTGTGCCTCAGATCAGACGGTTCTGTGGCGGCCGACTCGGCAGCGCCCAAGTCACTTGTGGCAGACATGATCTCGACAGTATCCACGATCCCCCGGCGCCCCATCCATCGAAAGGTTGATCCTGGTCCAGCGGTTGCGACGCCTCCACCACGTGGCCTAGTGTGCGGTCAATCACATTTCACGATCAGGACCAGGAGGCACCAGCCCGTGCCGGCAGATCTGACTCAACTCCAATTGCTCACCGAACTGGAACCCACCGCCGAGAAAGAGCTGAATCGCCACCTGTCTCTCGCGCGCGAATGGCATCCGCACGACTACGTCCCCTGGGATAAGGGACGCAACTTCGCGGCGATGGGCGGCGAGGACTGGGATCCGGAACAGTCACAGCTGAGCGAGGTGGCCAAGGCCGCGATGACGCTCAATCTGCTGACTGAGGACAATCTGCCGTCGTACCACCGGGAGATCACCGAGTACTTCTCACCCGACGGCGCGTGGGGTACGTGGGTCGGCCGCTGGACGGCCGAGGAGAACCGCCACGCCATCGTGATGCGGGACTATCTCGTCGTGACGCGCGGTGTGGATCCGGTCGCGCTCGAGAACGACCGGATGACGAACATGACCAAGGGAGCGCACTCCGACGATCTCAACGGACTGCTCCGCGGCGTGGCGTACGTGACCGTCCAGGAACTCGGCACCCGCGTCAGCCATCGCAACACCGGCAAGGCGTGCAACGATCCCCTCGCCGACAAGATGCTCCAGCGCATCGCCGCTGACGAGAACCTGCACATGATCTTCTACCGCAACATCTGTGCGGCGGCGCTCGACCTGGCCCCCGACCAGGCGATGGAGGCGATCACCTCGGTGCTCACCAACTTCGCCATGCCGGGTATCGGAATGCCCAACTTCCGGCGCATGAGTCTGCTCATGGCCAAGTACGGCGTGTACGACATTCGCCAGCACCTCGACGACGTCGTGTGGCCCGTCATGCGCAAGTGGGGCATCTTCGATCGCACCGACTTCGGCGCCCGCGGAGAGAAGTCGCGCGAGGAACTCGCCGCCTGGCTGGAGCAGACCGACAAAGAGGCAACGCGGTTCGAGGAACAGCGCGACCGCTTCCTGGCGCGGGAGGCCGCCAAACGCGAGCGCGTCGACGCCTGAAGCCTGTGGGCCTGCGGGGAGAGACCGTGTGCACCCACATGGGCGCGAACGGCGGCTACAAGTGGGTAGGTCACGCCGCCGACTCGGGCGAGGTGCACAACATCGCTGAATCGTGCCATCACCCGGACGACCAAGGTTGAGCTTTTCGTGCCGTCGTGGGCACGTTGCCGCCCGCAAGGATCGACGCGTGCCGTCAGTACTGTCGATGGCATGGATTCAGCTGATGGTCCGGCCTGGAGCGACGATTCCGCCGCGCGGGTGACGCCCAGGGCCTGCGCCGGGCGCGAGACGTCGTCGGAACTGGTGTCCGCTCTGGAGACCCTCGTCGAGTCCCGGGGCGAGCTGCAAGAGGTCTGGCGGGAACTCAGTATGTTCCGCCTCCGCTACAAGTTCGCCATCGACGAGCTGACGACCAAGATCGACATCCTGCGCGAGGAGTTCGCCGAGACCCACGATCACAGCCCGATCGAGCACGTGCGCTCGCGCCTCAAGTCTCCGCAGAGCATCGTCGACAAGGCGCGCAAGCGCGGCGCGGACGGTTCGCTGGAACAGGTCGCCGAGGCCGTCCAGGACATCGCCGGGGTCCGGGTGGTGTGCCCGTTCGTCTCGGACGTCTACTGGATCAAGAAGATCCTGACCGAGCAGCCCGACATCACGGTGCTCGAGGTGGAGGACTACATCGCCGCACCCAAGCCGAACGGCTACCGGAGCCTGCACCTGATGGTCCAGATCCCGGTGGCCCTGTCCGACCGCACGGAGCACATTCCCGTCGAACTGCAGATCCGCACCATCGCCATGGACTTCTGGGCCAGCGTCGAGCACCAGATCTACTACAAATACGACGCCGCGGTGCCGCCGAGTCTACTCGGCGAGCTCGCCGAAGCCGCCGACACCGCCGCCGACCTCGACAGCCGGATGGCGCGCCTGCGCGGCGAGATCCGCGGCCTCCGCGACGGTTAGGCCGCAGCCCGCGTTCGGTCGTACGTCGGGTTCGGTCGTAGGTCGGTGACAGACTGATCGGGACGACGTTCCGAAGGGGGCACCATGGCGCGCGACGGCAGATCCGGGGTACTGACCGCGATGCTCGGCATCCTCGCCGCCGTGCTCCTGGCGGGCGTCGGTGTGGCCGTGACGCTCATCGTCATGTCCGGCGACGACGAACCGGCGGCCGCACCGCCGGTCACCGAGACCGTCGTCGAATCGGTTGCGCCGCCACCCCCGCCCCCGGTCGAGACCGAGCCGGCGTACGTACCGCCGGCGCCCACCGGCTCGGCGGTGGTGCAGGGTGGACCGTGCTTCGAATCGGAGGTCCGCAGCTTCGGCACCTCCGCCGACGGGCAGAGCCTGGTGTGCATCTATGCGGGTGGCGACGGCTACGCGTGGGTCAGGCACGCCGCCAACTCCGGCGAGGTGCACAACATCGGCGACCCGTGTAGCTCCCCGGAGGATCAAGTGGCCGTCGATCCGTCCGGTCGGGCCATAATGTGTGGCGGCTCGGTCTGGACCGCCGGGCCGTAATCGGGTGCTCATCGAGGGCTGACGTCACGGTCCGGTACACCGTCTCGGTAAGGTCACTGACGGCAGCTCACCCGATACGAAATTGCCGCAATGACGATCGCGACGATCTGCTTCGGAATTCTCGCACTGGTGTCGTGGGCGATCACCGGCATACGGATCGCGCGCGAACCCCGGCGAACCGGTCACGGCATGGCGCTCATCGGCTGTGTCGTCGCCACCTGGATCTTCCTCGTCCTCGTGGCGTCCATAGCGTCTCCCGAGTCCGATCTCACCGACATGGCGGTCTTCGGACCGATCGCACTGGTGCTGCTCGCGCTTCTTGCGGCAGGCGTCTACTTGCTAGTGAACGCGGTGACAGTGGTGCGCCGCGAGGGGCTTCGGGTCGCCACCCTGGTTCCTGCCGTGTTCGGTCTGTTCCTCTTGATCGTGCTCGTCGCGACGATCGCCACCGCCGCGGCCCTGCTGTCGGCAGGCTCGTACACGGCCATCGGACTCCTCGTGACGTTCGTCGTGATCCCGATCGCGATGATCGTGATCGCTCTGGTCGGCTACGCCGCGTACGCGGTCCTCTACGGACGCATCGGCAGACCGGTCCGATCGGACGCCGTCGTCGTTCTCGGGTCGGGCCTGTCCGGTGACAAGGTGACGCCCCTGCTCGCCTCCCGCATCGATCACGGGATCGAGATGCTCTCCGCCGCTGCAGGACCCGGACGCGAGCCGCTGCTCGTCCTGTCAGGCGGCAAAGGCGACGACGAGGTGATCTCCGAAGCCGAGGCGATGGCCCGCTACGCGCTGAGCGCCGGCGTCGACGAGGATCGGATCGTCCGCGAGGACACGTCGACGACCACCGAGGAGAACCTGGTCAACACGCGCACCGTGCTCGCCGAGCGCGGACTCCCCGCGCCGACCCTGACCGTCGTGTCCAGCGACTTCCACGTCCTGCGCGCTGCCTCGCTGACCCGCCGGCTCGGCCTCGATGCGACCGTCGTGGGCGCACCGACCGCACGGTATTACGTGCCCGCGGCGTTCCTGCGCGAGTTCATCGCCTGCCTCGTCCACTACCGTCGCGCGAACCTGATCGTCTGGGCGGGGATGTCGTGCTTGGTGTGGGCGTTCCTCGCGCTCGTCTGGTACCTGAGCGGAACCCAGACCGAAGTGGTCGATGCCCTGCGGAGTCCGTGAACGCCGCGTCGTCACCTGCGGCGATGGTGGAGCCGATGACGGGAATCGAACCCGCACTCTCAGCTTGGGAAGCTGATGTTCTACCACTAAACTACATCGGCGTTTCGCGGCCCGACCACCGTCGACGGGGACCTGGCTGCGCTCGCTAGAGTAGCAAACCCCGGCCGGGAGGATGCGGCCAGGAGGATGCGGAAGGCCCACGTCGGATAACCTCGACCCTGTGCTGCTCTCCGACCGCGACATCCGCGCCGAAATCGACTCCGGGCGTCTGGGGATCGATCCCTACGAGGCCGACCTCGTGCAGCCCTCGAGCGTCGACGTGCGGCTCGACAGCGTGTTCCGCGTCTTCAACAACACCCGGTACACCCACATCGACCCGGCGCAGCGCCAGGACGAGCTGACCACCCTGGTGGAGCCGACCGCGGGCGAGCCCTTCGTGCTGCACCCCGGCGAGTTCGTGCTGGGTTCCACCCTGGAGGTGTGCAGCCTGCCCGACGACCTCGCGGGCCGCCTGGAGGGCAAGTCGTCGCTCGGTCGCCTCGGCCTGCTGACCCACTCCACCGCCGGCTTCATCGACCCCGGCTTCTCCGGGCACATCACGCTGGAGTTGTCGAACGTCGCCAACCTGCCGATCACGCTCTGGCCCGGGATGAAGATCGGCCAGCTGTGCCTGTTCCGCCTGTCGTCTCCGGCGGAGAATCCGTACGGCTCGGCCGCGATGGGCTCCAAGTACCAGGGGCAGCGCGGCCCGACGCCGTCGAAGGCCTACCTGAACTTCCAGAAATGACTTCGCTGCCGACATGACCGTTCCGACTCCCGACCGCCCCGCCTGGCTCGAGAACTTCTCGATCCCGGCCGGCGCTGCGGGAGCGGTGCTGGCTCTGAACTTCGGCGACGACGGTCTCTGGGCGGCGCGCCTGGATCCCGACCTGACCGTCACTCAGACCGTGAGCGAACCGCGGATCACCCCGACGGTGCTCGACATGCGCATCGCCGGCTACCTGCGCGACAGCGAAGCGGTCTCCGGAGCCGCGGACCCGGAGAACTTCACCGAGCTCCTCGATCTCTGCCGGCGCGCACGGGACTCCCTGATCGAGCGCGACAGCGTCCTGCTGATGGGCACCGGCCGGCTCCGGCTGGTCCCGGTCACCCTGGACACCGTGATGGCGGCGACGGTGCCGGAGGTCAATCGCGCCCACGGCCTGATCGCCGAGCTGGCCGGCCGCGAACCGGTGGCCGCGGTCTTCCTGGGCCCGGGCACCGACGACTGGCCCGGGCTCTGGGAGTCCCTCACCGACCGGGGCTTCTCGATGCTGCTACCCGGCGATCCGTTCCCCCCGACCTTCGCCGGCGACGACGACACCACGCACGCCTTCGAGGCCGTCGCCCCGGAACCGTCGTCGCTCGCGTGGGCCGCTGCCCCGGCCGCCGAGGTGCCGGCCGCCCGGACCCGGAACCCCCGGCGCAGCAAGGTGATTCTCACCGTCGCGGCGCTGTCGATCATCGCCGTCGGCGGAGTCGGCGTGGCCGCGGCGACCCTGCTGGGCGACGACCACCCCACCCCGTCCACCCTGTCCACGGCGACCGCCGACGAGACGGCCGAGGAAGTGGCCGACGGCGACACTCCGGCCGCCGCGCCCCCCAGTGAACTGCGCGCCGCCCGCGCGACGATGAAGCGCTACACGCCGCCGCCCAGCCCCACGGCCACGTCGGCGCCCACCCAGACCACCGAGGCCCCGCTCGGCCCGCGGCCGCGGCCCACCACGCGTCCCGACACCCGGCGCACGCTGCCGAACCCGATCCCGGGCCTGCCGCCGATCGTCATCGGCTGACGCCGCGCGCCGGTTCCTAGGCCGGCCGGGACACCCGGGTCAGCCGCCGCGAACCGGAGGCCACCCGCCACGACTGCGCGTGCCGGAACGGCGAACGGCGCACCGTGCGGTCGGCGACGAAGTACCAATCCATCTGGGTCGCAGCCGGAGTCACCGTCAGCACCGAGTAGCCGTGGGCGTCGGTCTCCACCCAGCGCGTGTTCCGGTTGGTCGCCATCAGCGCCGCCGCCGCCGGGGTCCCCAGCGTCTGCTCGGGCACCGAGACCATGTCGTCCAGATTGTTCGACGACACCGAGGTGACCACGAACTCGGTCGCCACCGTGCCGGCGCCCGGATAGTTCGCCGGCTCGCGCGGCACCTCGCACGCCCACGACATGTGGATGTCGCCGGTGATGAAGACGGCGTTCTTGCGCCCGCTCCGCTCGATCGCCGACAGCAGCGTCTTCCGGTCGGCGGTGTATCCGTCCCACGCGTCGGTGTTCAGCGGCACCCCGTCCGACGGCAGACCGAGCAGCTCGGTCAGGATCCGGCTGCGTTCGGGATCCAGCGGCGGCAACAGCACCGGCGAGATCATCACCGGATTGCCGATGATCTGCCAGGTGGTCTGTGAGGTCTCCACGCCGCCGGTGAGCCACCGCATCTGGGCGCGGCCGGTGATCGAGGTCGACGCCGAATCCGCCTTCGGCGAGGTCATCGACACCTGCTTGTCGCGGTAGGTGCGCAGATCGAGCATGGACAGTTCCAGCAGCCGCCCGTACCGCAGTCGCCGGTACAGGTGCCGCCCGGTGCCGCTGATCTGCGGCCGTACCGGCATCCACTCGTAGTAGGCCTTCTCAGAGTCGGCCTTCCGCGCGGCCCACGAGCCCTGGCGTGCGGGGTCGTGGTTCTCGGCGCCGCGAAGCCAGGCGTTGTCGGCGGACTCGTGATCGTCCCAGGTGCAGATGAACGGGTGCGCGGCGTGCGCGGCCCGCAGATCCGGGTCGGTCTTGTACTGCGCGTGCCGGATCCGGTAGTCGGCGAGCGAGACGATGTCGTGCGCGGGCCGATGCGTGCGCACCGAACCCGACTTTCCGCCGTACTCCCCGGCCCCGTACTCGTAGATGTAGTCGCCGAGGTGCACGACGGCGTCGAGGTCGGACCGCTCGGCGAGTTCCCGGTACGCGCCGAAGTAGCCTGCTTCCCAGTTGGAGCAGCTCGCCACCCCGAACTTCACCCGAGCGACGTCGTCACCGTCTGCCGGCGCGGTCCGGGTCCGGCCGACCGGCGACACCGTCCCCGCGGCCGCGCCGTCGAGCACCCGGAACCGGTACCAGTACCGCGTCTTCGGCGTCAGGCCCGCCGCATCCACCTTCACCGTGTGATCGCGGGCCGCGTCGGTGACGACGGTGCCGGTGGCCGCGATCGCCGAGAAGTCCGCCGCCGGCGAGAGCTCCCAGCGCAGGTTCACCGGGGCGCCGCGGCCGGAACCGGCCGTCGCCTCCGGCGTCGGGGTGACGCGTGTCCACACGATCACGCGGTCCGGCAGCGGGTCCCCCGAGGCCACTCCGTGGGCGAAGACCGCGGCGCTGCCCGGCCGGCCCACCGCCCGGGGAGCGGCGGCCAGGCCCACGCCCACCATCCCGGCACCGGCGGCGCCGACGAAGGTGCGGCGAGAGAAGTTGGCAGAGAGCGGATTCGGCACGCAGGCCAGCGTCGCAGCGGGAGCTGGATTCGCGGTGACCGCACGGTGACGCCGGCCGACCGGCCGGCGACATGCCGGTGAACATCGGGCGGCCTCCAGGTTTTGGCGCTCGGAGAGACCGCCACGGTCGGTTCAAGCGCCGAGATTCACGTCCGTGATCGCCTCGACGGGTTTCGATCGACTCCCGGACCGCCCACCACGATTTCTGACACCCTGGACAGATGGTTGACGTCAGTAGTCTGATCGCCGCTCTGCCGGACAAGACGGTGGTGACCGACCCGGACATCCTGGCCGCCTACCGGCAGGACCGGGCCGCCGATCCCACCGCCGGAACCCCGCTCGCGCTGGTCCGCGCGCAGAGCACCGCCGACGTGCAGACCGCCGTCCGCTGGTGCGCCGAGCACGCCGTCCCGATCATCACCCGCGGCGCCGGCACCAGCCTGTCCGGCGGGGCGACGGCCGTCGACGGCGCCCTGATGATCACCACCGAGAAGATGCGCGGCGTCACCATCGACACCGCCACCCGCACCGCGGTGTGCGCCCCCGGCATGTTCAACGCCGAGGTGAAGGCGGCGGCCGCCGAGCACGGCCTCTGGTATCCGCCGGATCCGTCGTCGTTCGAGATCTGCACCATCGGCGGCAACGCGGCCACCAACGCCGGCGGCCTGTGCTGCGTGAAGTACGGCGTCACGGTCGACTACGTCCTCGGCCTCGAGGTGGTCCTGGCCGACGGCCGCGCCGTCCGCCTCGGCGGCAAACAGCTCAAAGACACCGCCGGACTCTCCCTGACGCGGTTGTTCGTCGGCAGCGAAGGCCTGCTCGGCATCATCACCGAGGTGACCGTCCGCCTGCTGCCGGCGCAGAACGCGGCCTGCACCGTGGTCGGGATCTTCCCCACCGTCCACGACGCCAGCAAGGCGGTGCTCGCGGTGACCTCCCAGACCCGCCCGGCGATGCTCGAGTTCATGGACCAGACCACGATCGGCGCGGTGGAGGACATGCTGGCGATGGGTCTGGACCGTACTGCCGGCGCCATGCTGATCGCCCAGTCCGACGCACCGGGACCGGCAGGCATGGCCGAGATCGCCCTGATCGAGCAGGCCTTCCGCGACAATCGCGCCGACGAGGTCTTCACCACCGACGACCCCGACGACGGCGAGGCCTTCACGGCCGCCCGCCGCGCCGCCATCCCCGCCGTGGAGCGGCACGGTTCGCTGCTCCTCGAAGACGTCGGGGTGCCGCTGCCGGCCCTGCCGGACCTGGTGGACGGGGTGGCCGCGATCGCCGCCGCACATGACGTCACCATCGCGGTGATCGCCCACGCCGGCGACGGCAACACGCATCCGCTGATCGTCTTCGATCCCACCGACGACGACGAGGCCCGCCGCGCCCAGTCGGCTTTCGACGAGGTGATGGGGCTGGCCGTGCAGATGGGCGGCACCATCACCGGCGAGCACGGCGTCGGCCGGCTCAAGAAGGGCTGGCTGCCCGCGCAGCTCGGCGACGACGTGATGGAGCTGACCGCCACCATCAAGAACGCCCTGGATCCGCAGGGCCTGTTCAATCCGGGCGTCCTGCTCTAGCCGGTCGGAGCGAGCAAGACCGCCGGGGGGCGAACTGATGGCGATACTGACAGCGGTGATCGTGGTCGCGACGCTGATCGCGATGACCAGCGGCCGGGTTCCGGCCATCCTGGCGCTGATCATCGCGCTGCTGGTCGCCGGGATCGCCGGCATCGCCACTCCCGCCGAACTGTTCTCCGGCCTCAGCAACGGCGGCGTCATCACCATCGCCGCGATGCTGGTGATCGCCAAGGGTGTGCTCGCCACGGGTGTGATCTCCCGCGTCACCTTCCGCCTGCTGTCCGGAGTGCGGACCTCGGCGCAGACCCTGATCCGCCTGATCCCACCGGTCGGCCTGATCAGCTCGCTGATCAACACCACGCCGATCGTCGCGATGCTGATCCCGGCGACCAAGGAACTCCAGCAGCGCTCCGGGATCCCGGCCCGGTCGGTGCTGCTGCCGGTGGCCCACGCCACCACGCTGGCCGGTTCGATGACGCTGATCGGCACCAGCTCCAACCTGATCATCGCGGGCATGGCGCAGGAGGAAGGCGTCCGTCTCAGCATGTTCTCGTTCGTGCCCGTCGCCGCACCGGTCGCCCTGGCCGGCTGGATCGCCATCTTCGTCAGTTCCCGATACCTGTTGCGCGGCAAGGCCCGGATCAAGGAGAAGGAGCTGCGCTGGCGCACCGAGATCCCGGTCTCGGGCAAAGCCGTCAGCGTCGGGCGCAACGCCGCCGAACTCGGCATCGCCAAGACCGTTGAATACGAGTTGATCGACGTCCGCCGCTGGGGCGAGTCCGTCGTGCTCGACAGCCCCATCGAAGAGGGCGATATCCTGGTGTACCAGGCCACCGAGGCCGGCGTCCGCATGCTGTGGACCAGCCCCCGCTTCGGGCTTGCGCCGCACCACCTGTTCGCGGTCACGGTGAGCTCCAACGATGCGGGCAGCATCCGGGACCTGCAAGACGACGAGGACTTGCTGGTGGTGGCCGCCGAGACCGCCAAGCGCTTCCGCGACACCCCGCTGCGCCCCGGCGCGACGGTGTTCGTCTCGACATCGTCGCGGGAGGTGCTGAACAATCACCCGTTCGTCGGTCTCTGGCAGGACGCCGCCGGTAAGGCCCCGCAGCCCGGCAAGACCTGGATCGCCCTGGGCATCCTGACCGCGGTGGTGGTGGCCGCATCCTTCGGGCTGGCCCCGGTGGAGCTGATCGCCGGGACGGGCGCGGCCGCCATGGTGGTGAGCGGCGTCCTGACGCCGAGGTCGGCGGTGCGCGCCCTGGACTGGAACATTCTCGCGATCATCGCCGGGTCCATCGGGCTCGGTGTGATGGTGATCGAGAGCGGCCTCGGCGGCTACATCTCCGGCGGCATCATCGAGCTCTCCTCGGGCAGCCTTCCGCTGATGGTCGCGGTGATCGCGATCGGCACCACGCTGCTGACCAATTTCGTCACCAATGCCGCCGCCGCCAGCATCCTCACCCCGGTCGCGATCTCGATCGCGCACAGCATGGACCTCAATCCGGTGCTGCTGCTGATCTTGATCGGTACCTGCATCTCGTTCACCTTCCTGAACCCATACAGCCACCAGTCGAACCTGATGGTGATGGAACCCGGCAACTACACGACGACGGTCTTCGTCAAATTCGGCGTCCCGATCACCCTGGTGGGCCTGGCGACCGCGTTCGCCGTCGCCTGGCCGATGCTGGCGTTCTGGCACTGAACTTCCCCGCACCCGATCTGTGAATATCGGACATCCCCCGGCCCCGGGTAGGCCAGACTCACGGCATGCGAACCTCTTTGCGGACGACGACGTTCGCGACAGTGCTGTGCCTGGTCGCGACCCTCATGGCGATGCTGCCGGCCCGAGCGGATGCCGCCCCGGGGCTGCCCGACGACTTCCTGTGGGGTGTGGCCTCCTCAGGCTTCCAGACCGAGGGCTCGTCCCCGGACAGCAACTGGCGGCGCTATGCGCGCTCGGCCGCCACGCACGACGACATCGGCACGTCCGTGGACTTCCGGCACCGCTATCGCGAGGACATCGCGCTGGCGAAGGCGCTGGGCGCGAAGGTCTATCGCGTGGGAATCGAGTGGGCGCGGTTGGAGCCGTCGCCCGGCCGCATCGACCAGGACGAGTTCGCCTACTACGACGATGTGATCGCCGAGATCACCGCGGCGGGCATGCGCCCCATGCTGACCCTCGACCACTGGGTCTATCCGGGCTGGATCGCCGACCGCGGCGGCTGGGCCGATGCGCGGACCCCGGCGGCGTGGCTGCGGCACCAGCGCCGCGTGGTCGACCGCTACGCCCACCATCATCCGCTGTGGATCACGGTGAACGAGCCGGCGGCGTACCTGATGCAGGAGGTGCGGTTCGGCGGCCTCGCACCGCAGCTGGCACCGGTGATGCTCGACCGCCTGGTCCACGTGCACCGCGAGATCTACGACCACATCCACCGCCGCGACCCCGGCGCGATGGTCTCCTCGAACACCGCGTACATCCCCACCGTGCAGCCGGCGCTGGACACGGTGTTCCTGGATCGGGTGCGCGACAAGCTCGACTTCGTCGGCTTCGACTACTACTACTCGGTGAGCCCCACCGAACTCGGCGCCGCGAACATCATCGCGGACCGCTCCTGGGAGGCGCCGGTGTCCGCGGACGGCCTGTACTACGCCTTCCGCGACTATTCGCGGCGCTACCCGGGCAAGCCGCTGTACGTGATCGAGACGGGCATGCCCACCGAGAACGCCCGGCCGCGGCCCGACGGCTATCGCCGCGCCGACCACGTGCGCGACCTCGTCTACTGGACCCAGCGGGCCCGCGCCGACGGCATCGACGTGATGGGCTTCAACTACTGGAGCCTGACCGACAACTACGAGTGGGGCAGCTACACACCGCGTTTCGGCCTGTACACGGTGGATGTCAAGACCGATCCGTCGCTGCGCCGCAAACCGACCCCCGCGGTGGCTGCCTACCGCAAGATCATCTCCGCCAACGGGGTGGGGCCGGCGTACCGGCCGACCCGGCCCGCCACCTTCTGCTCCCTGGTGGCCGCTCCGTCGAGCTGCACCCAGCCGGTGCGCTGAAGAGCAGCGAAATAGCGGGGACAGAGGGAGATTCCCTCTGTCCCCGCTATTCGTCGGCTGTCCGTTCGGTCCGGTCAGTTCTGCGGGGCGTCCCCGGTGATCTCGCAGACCCACTGACCGTCACTGGTGGCGATCAGATGGCCGGGCGCACCACTCTGGTCCGAGCAGGGATGGCCGCCCGGATCGTCGTCGTGATCGGCGTGCCGCTGGGCGTCGGCCTGCGGGGCGTCGCCGGTGATCTCGCAAACCCAGCCGCCGCCGCTGCCGGCGATCAGATGGCCCGGGGCGCCGCTCTGGTCGGTGCACGGATGCCCGCCCGGATCGTCGTCCTGCTCGGGCTGGGGCTGTGCCTTCGGCTCCACGGGTGCCGGCGTCGCCGCAGGTGACTCTTCGTCGGTGACGGTGGTGGTCACCTCGCTCGGGGCGGACTCCGAATGCGACGCCGGATGTGAGCTGTGGGTGGTACTGGTGTCCGAGTCGGTACTGCCGCAGGCTCCGACCACCAGCATCAGCGAGAAGGCTCCCGCGATGATCGCTGACTTCTTCATGGAGGTACTCCGTCCATAGAGGTGTAAGACTCGGCACCGGAAGTCACCGGCGCCGTGCCCTCACCCTAAAGACGGCATGTCCAATATTTCTTGCGTACGGAATACCGGTTCGTCGGGCTCAGGCCTCCGGCGGGGGCGGCGGCTTCGGGGCGCCTGCCGGCGGCGGAATCTTCGCGAAGGTCTTGCTCGCGAGAGCCATCTCCGGGTTACCCGGGCCGGCGGGGTCGCCGGCTCCCGGCAGTGGACGGCCGGGCGAGGGGTCCCAGTCGGTTTCGACCAGCTTCTTCTGCACGACGATCGCGATGGCCAGAATGACGGCGCCGATCGCGATCATGACGATCACGCCGGGCACCCCGCCGATCTTGGCCGCATTGCCCAGAAGCAGGCCGTACCAGCCGAAGTCGGCGTCGCCGAAGGTGGTGTTCTCCTCGCCGAAGCCGCCGAGGACGCCCACCAGCAGGGCGGGCAGGAAGGTGATCAGCAGACCGTTGGCAAAGGCGCCGCAGATGGCGCCGACGCGGCCACCGGTGGCGTTGCCGTAGACGCCCGCCGCACCACCGGTGAAGAAGTGTGGGACCAGGCCCGGCAACACCAGGGCCCAGCCGTACGCCGGTCCCAGCCACGAGGCCAGCACCGCCAGGCCCACCAGTCCGGCGACGAAGCTGGACAGGAAGCCGATCAGCACGGCGTTCTGCGCGTACGGGAAGACGATCGGCGCGTCCAGCGCGGGCACCGCACCGGGCACGATCCGCTCGGCGATGCCCTGGAAGGCCGGGACCAGCTCGCCGAGGATGGTGCGGACGCCGAACAGGATCACCGCGACGGCGACGCCGAAGCTCAGCCCCATGGTGACGCCGCTCATCAGGAAGTTGCCCATCCCGGTGGAGCCGCCCATGCCGTCGGCGTCGGCGTACGCCAGGTACGCCTCGGTGCTGCCGACGCGGCCGACGTAGATCAGCGAGACGATCAGGTACATCAGCACCATCGACAGCGCGGTCGCCACCATCGAGTCACGCAGGAAGCGCAACGACTCCGGCAGTTTCAGGTCTTCGGTGGAGCGGCTGCGCTTACCGCCGGTCCAGCGGCCGACCACACCGGCCACCACGTAGCCGAGGGTGCCGAAGTGGCCGATCGCGATGGTGTTGTCGCCGGTGATCCGCTTGGTCCACGGCTGGGAGATGGCCGGCAGCGACACCATCACCACGCCGAGCAGCACACCGCCGACGATCACCACCGTGACGGCGTTGAGGCCGCTGGTGGCGAGCACGATGGTCAGCAGCGTCGCCATGAACAGCGTGTGGTGACCGGTGAGGAAGACGTAACGCAGCGGGGTGAAGCGCGCGAGCACCAGGCTGATCACGAAGCCGAGGATCATCAGCCACGCGACCTGCGCGCCGTAGGTGTTCTGGGCGATGCCGACGATCGCCTCGTTGGTGGGCACCACACCGTGCGAGGTGGTGGAGCCGCTGAGCATGGTGCCCAGCGGGTCGAGCGAAGCGACCACCAGGGTGGCGCCGGCACCGATCAGCAGGAAGCCCAGGGTCGCCTTGAGCGCGCCGCCGATGATCTGTCCGACGCTCTTGCGGAGCGCGGCCAGGCCGACCGCGGTGATGATGCCGATCAGGTACGCCGGGACCGCGAGGATCTCGTTGACGATGAATTCGGCGATCGTGACAAGCCAGTTCATGCCGCTGCCTCTCAGACGTCGTAATTGGCGCGAAGCGCGGCGTCGATCTCCGCGGTGCTGGTGAAGTTCTCGATCACGGTGGTGGGCACACCGAGGTCGCCGAGGGCTTTGGCGATCTCACCGGAGGTGAGGATCAGATCGGCCTCCTTGGCTTTGCCCTTGGCGGAGATGGTGTCGGTGGCCTCCACCTCGATGTAGGGCGACCAGCCCCATTCGGCGAGGACCTTCTCCAGCGTGTTCTTGAGGAACAGGCTGGTGCCGACGCCGTTGCCACACACGGTGAGGATCTTGTTGTTGGTGCGCCGCGATCCCGCCGACGCGGTGTCGGCCGGGGTGGCGGCGGCACTCGCCGCGGCCACCGGCGCCGCGGCGGCGCCGACGCCTTCGAGGATCTCCATCACTTCGGCGGAGTTCTGCGCGCCTTCGAGGGCGGCGCGGCGGTCGGCGTCGCCGATCACCTTGGCCAGTTCGGCCATCGCCGTGGTGTGCGCCTTGGCGTCGGTGGCGGCGAGGGCGACCACCAGATCGACCGGATCGTTGGCGGTGTGCCCGAACGCCACCGGGCGGGCCAGCCGCACCCACGACAGTCCCGTGCGCAGCACGGCCGGGGACGGCCGCGCGTGCGCGAAGGCGAAGCCCGGTGCGATCACGATGTACGGGCCCTTCTCGAGCACCGCATCGACCATCTCGGTGGTGTACTCGGCCGTGGCGACCCCGGTACTGGTCAGCAGAGCCCCGGCGGCGCCGATGGCCGCCTGCCAGTCATCGGCTTCGACGTCCAGCGCGATGGCGTCTGGACTCAACAGTTCGGTCAGGGCAGTCACACCCAGGACGGTAGCCGATGGACCGGGCGCCCGGAGCCGCTCAAAAATCTTTCCCTGCCGCGCTCGTCCGATCCGAATATCGGGCGGTCAGCGCCGCTGTCGCCGTGCCGTCATTTCACTTCCGACGTCATCACCCGATATACGCCGAGCAGCCCCGGGACACCGATCCAGATGACCGCGCACACCAGCACGTGCGCCCAATCCTGCGCACCGATGTCGGCGCTGTTGAGCGACGACATCGCGTCCTGCGGATAGATCCACGGCGCCAGCGTGTTGAACAGCGTCGAGTGTCCCTCGAAGCCCGGCTGCGCACCCGAGGTGGAGAACGAGAGCAGGAACAGCAGCGCCGGGACGACGACGTCGGGGAGCGCCAGATAGGCGACGATCGCCCCGGCGGTGTTGAGCACCGCGAGGGCCATCGCGAACGCCATGAGGACGTCGAACAATGCCCGGACGCCGCCGTACCGCACGACTTCCGCCGCTCCGTCGAAGGAACCGCCGCGGATCGCGGTGATCACCGCCGAGAGGGCGACGGCGAGCCCGAACAGCGTCGCGGCGCCGATCAGCGCGGCGGCGAGCTTGGCCGCGATCACCCGCTCACGGCGGGGCTCCAGGGTGAAGGCGGTCAGCACCGAGCGCTGCCCCCACTCGGAGGTCACCAGCAGGATCGTCAGGATGGCGACGAAGATGCGCGTCATATTGCCGAAGGCCTGCACACTGCCGGAGAACGTCACGGTTTCGCCGAACACCAGCACCGCCAGGATGGCGATCCACACCAGGGCGAGCAGGCCCAGCAGGATCCACGGTCCGCGGGTGCCGACCAGCTTGCGTAGCTCGACGGCGATCTCGCGCCAGAACGGGATGGACCCGAGGTGCGGATCGATGCCGCGCGGGGCGGCCGGCGGGGCACTCATGCGACACCTCTCGGATGGCCCATTCCCGGCCCGGGCGGGTTCGGTCCCGCCGGATACGGGACTCCGGGCGGTCCCGCCGCGGGCCCGCGTTGCGCCCCGGCGGTCAGTTGCAGATACATCCGTTCCAGGTTCCCGGTGCCGGCCGAGCGGAGTTCGGTGAGCACGATCGCCGAGGCGGCTGCCACCGCGCCCACCTCCTCGGTGGAGGACTCCACGTACACGCCGCCCTCGGTGGACGGACGGCAGCGCAGGCCCGCGGCGGCCAGGGCCGAGACCAGGGCCGCGTCGTCGGTGGACCGCACCTGGCTGCCCGGCACCCCGGCCAGCGATTCCTTGGGCCCCTGCGCCATCACCCGGCCCTGGCCGATCACCACGATGTAGTCGGCGATCAATTCGATCTCGTGCAGCAGGTGTGAACTCAGCAGCACGGTGCCGCCCGCATCGGCGAAGCCGCGGAGCACGCCGCGCATCCAGTGGATGCCGGCCGGGTCGAGGCCGTTCACCGGCTCGTCCAGGATCAGCACGCTCGGGTCGCCCAGCAGGGCGTTGGCCACCCCGAGCCGCTGACGCATGCCGAGTGAATAGTTCGCCACCCGGCGGCGGGATTCGCCTGGAGTCAGGCCGACCAGGTCGAGCAACTGGTCTGCGCGCTCCGGCGGCAGCCCCATGATCTGCCCGCTGAGCCGCAAGGTCTCGCGGGCGCTGCGTCCGGAGTGGAAGGCGGAGGCATCCAGCAGGGTGCCCACCTGCACGGCCGGGTTGGGGATGTCGCGGTAGAGGTAGCCGCCGATGGTCGCGGTGCCCGCGCTGGGCGGCGTGAGACCGGTCAGGATCCGCAGGGTGGTCGACTTGCCCGCACCGTTCGGCCCGAGGAAACCCACCACCTGTCCGGGATGGCACGAGAACGAGACGTCGTCCACCGCGAGCAGGTTCCGGTACCTCTTGGTGAGGCGGTCCACAACGATCACTCCGCCATCATGCCCGTCGGCGGGGGATCACGGCACGGTGAATCGAACGCGGACCTAAACTCGGTTCCGTGTCCGACAGCGAGCGCGTAGTCCTGCCCAACGGCGTCGGCCTCTCGGTGACCGTCGAGGGCGACGGCCCACCCGTGCTGCTCAATCCGGGGATGGGCATGCCGAAGGCCACGTGGCAGTTCGCCGGAGTCACGCAGGGGCTGGTCGAGGCCGGATTCCGCGTCATCTCGTATTCGGCGCGTGGCGTCGCCGGATCCGATGCGCCACCGCCCCCGTACGACATCCCCGTCATGGCCGACGACGCCGCCCTGCTGCTGGATCACTTCGGCGTCGACGAGGCGATCCTCGTCGGCTATTCGATGGGTTGCTATGTGACGCAGGCGCTGCTGGAACGACGGCCGGGCACCGCGCAGGGTGTCGTGATGTGCGCCGGACTGGCCTCCTCGGAGATCGGCAAGCTGGTCAACGAGATGGAGCTGGGGTTGTTCGAGCGGCTCGGTGAGGTGCCCGCCGAGGTGATGGCCTTCGAGACGCTGATGACCACGCTGGCGCCGTCGTCGCTGCAGGAAGGTGAGACCGTCCGCGTCTGGCGGGACATGCTGATCGACGGTGACAGCTCCTGGACGTCACCGGACGGGCAGCACGGTCAGCTCGCCGCCTCGCAGAGCTGGATGCTGGCCGGGGAACCGACCCGCGAGCGTCTGGCCGCCATCGACGTGCCGACGCTGGTGATCGCCTACGAGAACGACCTGTTCTTTCCGCCGGCCACGTCGTACGCGGCCGCCGAGATGATCCCGGACTCCGAATTCGTTCAGGTCAACGGACTTTCGCACGGCGGGTTGATGCTGGACCCGGATCGCACCGCGACCGCACGCATCATCGATTTCGCCGTCGCGGTCAGATCTGGTGACCGTCCCATTCGTGGTCGTGCATGAAGCCGCCGGCCAGGCCGACGCGGTACTTGATGCTGTTGCGCAGGATGTTGGTGTAGGCGGGGATCAGCATGATCGCCGGCCCCATGTCGCCCTTCTCGGCGATCACGTCGTCGGCGGCGCGGAAGTCACGCAGGAACCGGCGGAAGCTGTTGCCCGGCAGTGAATCCTTGCGCCAGCCGTACAGAGCCATGCCGATGCCGATCATCCGGACGCGCCCGGTGGGCGGGGTGATCAGTTCCTCGTTCTCACCGAAGAAGGCGCGGTCGATCCGGTCCTCCGGGGTGAACATCATGATGCCGCTGGTGGCACGCGGGTTGGCTTCAATCGTGTGGAGCCCCCGCTCGGGGTGGTCGATAAAGTCGAAGCCGATGTGCCCGGTGAACTTGGTCCGCTTCACCACGTCCCGCACCCACGCCTCGATGCCGGGATGCTCCACCTGCTCGAAGGTGAGGCACGACGAACCGTCGATGGCGTAGCTCACCGGATAGGCGGCGTGCGCGAACATCTCGCCGTCGCGGCAGATGGAGTAGGTGCAGTAGCGGTCGCCCTCCATCCATTCCTGGGCGATCCACGGATTGGTGGGATCGAAGGTCAACTGGTCCAGAGTGTCACCCGGGTAAGCCTTGTAGACCCGCTGGGAGCCACGCGAATACGCCTGCTTGACGGCGAACGGGGTGTCGAAATCGAGCCCGGCGATGTCGTCGGGGCCGGCGATGGAGGCGAACTTGAGCGTCGGAATCCCCATGTTCTGCAGGGCTTCCTGGAACGACAGCTTGTTGTGCAGCATGTCCTCGGTCTCGAAATCCGAGAGGAACAGATCACAGGTCGGGGGGAACAGCCCCGCCATCATCGACAGGATGTCGGTCTCCTCGTGGATCGGGATCACCATGTCGATGCCCTCGGACTCCACGATGCCCGCGATCTCGCGGCAGTACTCCTGCGGCCGGTACTTCGGCGGACTGACCCGGTGAAACCCGGTCACCGCCTTCGAATAGCGACTGACTGCGATCGGCAGACTGTCGGCGACGCTGACCCGGTGACCAGCGGCAGCCAGCAGCCGCGCTAGGTTCAGGGTCAGGAAAGATCGGCCAAAGGTGATCAGAATGTGCTTACGCTCGCCTGCCTCCACACCGCACAGCGTAGCCTCCCTTGTCCGCAGGGCCTGATAGCGTTCTCATGCACCGGATTCTCGGAGCGTGCTCCGCGGGCCGATGCCGCCTGCGTGGCGCCCCACACCCCTCCCCTGCGACTCGAAGGATCCGGACGTGTACGCACTCGGAATCATCGCAGCGATGATGGCTGCCGTCGCCTACGGCATGTCCACCGTGCTGCGGGCGCTGGGTGCACGGCGGGTGGCAGTGGCAGAGCGCGCCGAATCCGGCGACGACGACCAGACTCCGCTCGGCGAGTCGTCGGCTCCGCCGACCATGTCGTCGACCGTGGCGACCCTGGGCGATCCGGCGTTCATCCTCGGCACCGTGATGGTGGTGGTCGGTTTCGCCGGTGGTGCCGTCGCCGCACGCTTCCTGCCCTTGTTCCTGGCGCAGTCGATCGTCTCGGCGAATCTGGTGGTCACCGCACTGGTGGGCACCTTCATGCTCAACATCACCCTGCACACCCGCGACTGGGTGGCCATCTGGCTGGTGGTGCTGTCGCTGTGTCTGCTGGGCATCTCGTCGTCGCCGCACACCCAGGACCACGCCGCCATGCCCTTCCACTGGGGCCTGCTGGCCGCGGCTTTCGCCGTCGGCGCCATCGGCTTGTTCGGGGTGTACCGGCACGCGAACTACGCGGCCTTCGTCGGCGGTTTCGCCGGCGGTCTGCAGTTCGGCATCATCGCGATCGCGGTCCGCGTCCTGGAAGGCGTGCAGCCCTTCGACACCGTCGCGCTGATCACCGATCCCGCCGCCTGGGCGATTGCCGTCGCCGGTGCCAGCGGCTTCTACGTGCAGACGGTGGCCCTGCAGGTCGGAGCGGTCAACGGCGTCACCGCGGTGCTGGTGGTCGGCGAGACCGCCGGTCCCAGCATCATCGGCGTGATGTTCCTCGGCGACCACGCCCAATCCGGGCTCGCCTGGCTCGCCGTGGCCGGCTTCGTCGGCTCGGTGATCGGCGCCATCCTGGTGGCCTGGTACGGCAGCGGCGACCCCGACCATTTCGGCGAAGCACCGGAAGAGCTGGGCGGCTGGCGGCGCGGACGCGCCGATTCGGGCTAGTTCGGGGAGGGCGGCGGCACCCTTCGACTCGGGCTCGGCTGGCGCCTCGCCCGGCTCAGGGAGCGGCGAGTACAGAACGGGGAGCGGCTACGGGATCGTGGGCGAGGAGGCCTGCGCCCAGAAGCGCTTGGGGATCCGCCCGGCTCCGGCGGCCAGACGTCCGGCCTGCACGGCGTGCCGCATGGCGGCGGCCATCGCGACCGGATCCTGCGCCCGGGTGACGGCGGTGGCCAGCAGCACCGCGTCGCAGCCCAGTTCCATCGCCAGCGCGGCATCGCTGGCGGTGCCGATACCGGCGTCGAGCACCACCGGCACCCCGGCCCGCTCCACGATCATCTCGATGTTGTGCGGGTTGCTGATCCCCAGGCCGGTACCGATCGGCGAACCCAGCGGCATCACGGCGGCCACACCGGTGTCTTCGAGGCGCCGGGCCAGCACCGGATCGTCGTTGGTGTAGGCCAGCACCGCGAAACCGTCGGCCACAAGAGCGGCGGCCGCGTCGACCAGTTCCAGCGGGTCGGGCAGCAGCGTCCGGTCGTCGGCCACCACCTCGAGCTTCACCAGTTCGGTGCCGGTGGCCTCGCGGGCCAGCTGCGCCACCAGCAGCGCCTCCGCGGCGGTGTGGCAGCCCGCGGTGTTGGGCAGGAGCTCGATGTTCAAGCGCCGCAGCAGATCCAGCAGACCGGTGCCCGATTCGGGGCTGACGCGGCGCATGGCGACGGTGGTCAGTTCGGTGCCCGAGGCGGCGAGCGCATCGGCCAGCACGGCGAGATTGGGTGCACCGCCGGTGCCCATGATGAGCCGCGACGACAGGCTGCGCCCGGCGATCTCGAGGCGATCGCCGGCCGGTGCGGCGTCAGCCACCCTGCACCGCCGTGAGGACGTCCACCACCGCACCGTCGGCGATCGGCAGGTCCCACCGGCCCTGCGGCCGGACCACCCCGTCCACCGCGACGGCCACACCGCAGTCCGGCAGACCCAGTTGCGCCAGCAGACCCGTGACGCCCGCGGCGGCATCCAGGGTCACCGGGGATCCGTTGACGGTCAGCTCCACGAGCTGTTTCGACTCGGTCATGCCGAGCTCCTCTCTTCCGATTCGGTTGCGGTGCACAGCAGGTCCATCACCTGCGCGGCGGTGCCCGGCGCGAGCGCGATGCCGTTGCGGCCGTGCCCGGCGGCCACCAGCACACGACGGTCGATGCGCGTGACGATCGGCAGCCCGTCGGCCGACATCGGCCGGATCCCGGCGGCCACCTCGGTGAGTTCGTAGGTGCGCAGGCCCGGGAACAGCTCGCACGCGTCCGACAGCAGATCGGCGACGCCGCCGGCCTGCGGGGCGCGGTCGGTGTGGTCGAGGGCCTCGTACTGGGTGGCCCCCAGCACCAGGCCGTCCTCACGCGGCACCAGGTACACGTTCCGGGAATGCCAGCGCGCCCGGATCACGTGCCGCGGCGGCGGCACCGACCACGCGGTGCGGGCCAGCCGCAGGATCTCGCCCTTCTCCCCGCGCAGCCCGGGCAGTCCGCCGGGCACCAGGCCGGCCGAATCCAGTCCGGCGGCGACGAGGACCTGGTCGCCGGGCACCGCGGCCGGGTCTGTCACCCGCTCGTCGATCAGCTCGGCGCCGGCGGCGGTCAGCGCGGCGCGCAGGGCGGCGAGCAGACGGCGATTGTCGACGGCGCCCTCACCGGTCAGCAGATAGCCGCCGGCCGGGGTGCGGGCCAGGCCGGGCTCGGCGGCGCGCAACTGCCCGGCGGTCTGCTCGGCGGCGTCCGGCGCGGGCAGGACACCGCGCAGAAAGGCGACCGACTCGTCGAAGTAGGCGCGATCGGCGGCCGATCCGGCCACCAGCAGCGTGTTCTCGGCGGCGGTCACGGCCGGGTCGCCGAGGCGCTGCAGCAGAGCGGGCCAGCGGGCCACCGACGCGGCGGAGGCCGCCAGCAGTGCCTCTTCGCCGGGATGGGCCTCGCCGAGACAGCCGAGCATGCCGCCGGCCACCTGGGCCGCGCGCCGCCCGGGGCCGTCGTCATAGACGCGCACCCGCCAGCCGCCGTCGGCGGCCGACAGCGCGCAGATCAGCCCGACGGCGCCGCCGCCGATCACTGTCAATTCCCGTGCCACTGGTGAGGACCTTCCTTCGCCGGCATTACCCGGATCAGGTGCGACGGTCAGCGGCGGCGGCCCCGCGATCTCAGCCCGGCGATCCTCCGGACACCCGTGTCGTTCGTGTGTGGTCCTAGCCTACCGTTGGCGTCATGGATCTGCGCCGCCGCTTGACCGACGCCCGCCTGTACCTGTGCACCGACGCACGGCGCGAACGGGGCGATCTGATCGAGTTCGTGACCGCCGCACTGGGCGGCGGCGTCGACATCGTGCAGCTGCGGGACAAGGGCTCGGCGGGTGCCGAACGCTTCGGCACGCTGGAGGCCCGGGAGGAGCTGGAGATCCTGGCCCGGCTGCGGGAGGTCACCACTGCGGCGGGGGCCCTGCTGGCGGTCAACGACCGCGCCGACATCGCCGCGCTCGCCGGCGCCGACGTGCTGCACCTGGGCCAGGGCGATCTGCCGTCGGAGGCGGCCCGGGCGGTGGTCGGCCAGACCATGCTGCTGGGGCGCTCCACCCACGACGAGGCGCAGTTGCACGACGCCGTCGGCGACGACGCCGTCGACTACTTCTGCACCGGCCCGTGCTGGACCACCCCGACCAAGCCAGGACGGGCGGCGACCGGGCTGGATCTGGTCGCCGCGGCCGCGGCGACCGGTACCGCGAAGCCGTGGTTCGCGATCGGCGGCATCGACGCCGCGCGGGTCCCCGAAGCGGCGGCGGCCGGGGCCTCCCGGATCGTCGTGGTGCGCGCGGTGACCGCCGCCCCCGATCCGCGGGGCGCGGCCCGCGAACTGCTCGCCGGTCTCAATCCGGTGTACGCCGGCGACTGATCCGGGTAGCCTGGCTTCATCATGACGTGGCAGCAGCTTCTCGTAACCCGCCGCAGCGGGGTCTGATTCGACCGACCCCCCGCTGCGGGTTCGTCGTCTGCTCTTCCTCTTTTTCGTCGGTCACCAGAATTTCGACCGGAGAGAAGCCACGAGATGCCTGACGTTCTGACTCACCCCCGAGACTGCAGGGGTGAACACCATCGCTCCGCGACGCCGATCGCGACGTTCCGTCCACGACCGCCGCGCTGGTTTCCCGCCGAGGCGCACCGCATGAGTACCGACCGTTTCGACGCCGCCTTCTCCCCGCGGGGAGCGATCGATCTGCGGCAGCTGCACGTGGAGCCCGAGGCCGGGGACTCCGTCCGCTGCCGGGTCAGCCTGACCGTCGACCACCAGCCGGTGGACCTGGAGGTCAGCGCCTTGGGCACCATCGGTGCCATCAGCGAACTGCTGTACGGCTTAGACGCAGGCGTCGAGATCGTCGCGCTCTACCAGCAGGACGACGACGGTCAGGTGGCCGCCTACCTGCAGTGCGCGCGCGGCGAACAGCGGTGCTGGTCGTACGGCCGGGCCGCGGGCGGCGACGAGGCCACCGTCCGGGCGCTGATCTCGGCCGCGAACCAGCTGACCGGCCGCCGGGCCGCCTGAACCGGCCCCGGCCGGCCCCGACTGCTCAGCGCAGCCGTCTGCGCAGCATGGGCCACGCGCTGCCGAATCCCGGATGCAAGGGCAGGTCGTCCACGTCGGCGGCGAGCACCCATCGCAGTTCGGCGGACTCGCCGTTGGCGGTGGTGGCGACCGGCTCGGCGACCCGCGCGATCACGGTGGTGTAGGTCCAGCCGCTGACGGCCTCGTGCGTCACCTCGGTCTCGAGGACCTCGATGTCCGCATCGCCGATGCCGGCCTCCTCGTGTGCCTCCCGCACCGCCGCGTCCACCGCCGACTCGTGCGAGTCGCGGGCGCCGCCGGGCAGACCCCAGGTTCCGCCCTGGTGCGACCACACCGCGCGATGCTGCAACAGCACGCCGATGCCGTCGTCGCCCATGCGGGTGCACAGCAGCAGCCCCGCCGCGCCGTGCCGGCCCCAATAGCGTGCGCCGTCCGGGTCGAAGACCCACCCGTCGCCATCTCCGCGCACTCGCCGACCTCTCTCCCGACACTCTCGGTCACCACGGTACCGGGTGCTCACGTGTCGCAAGCGATTGCCGACTAGGGTTGGGGCACGACAGGGAAGGTGCAGTCGTGAGCGGGCAGGATACGTCGGTACGCACCGCGCTGACGCATGCCGGTCGCAGCGTCCTCCCCGAATCCACCCAGGCCAATCCGCGTCTGCGGCAAGTGATCGCCGACCGCCGCGAGATCGCGGCGATGACCCGCGACCGCGTCAGTTCGCCGATCACCGCCTTCAAGTTCTATGCGCTCACCACGCCCGGAAAGCTCGTGGTCCTGATGGCCGCGATGGTGCTGGCCTGCCTGCTGACCGGCTGGTACTCGTCGTCGAACCTGAACGAGCGCAGCCAGACGCTGGAGTCGCTGATCGACCGGAGCGAGCCGCTGGCCGAGTCCGCCGAGGTGCTCTACAGCTCGCTGTCGGTGGCCGATGCGGCGGCGAACTCGGCCTTCATCTCCGGCGGCCGCGAGACCCCCGAACTGCGCCGCGTGTACTCCGATGCCATCGCGAGTTCGGGCACCGCGCTGGTGGCCTCGGCCGACGGCGGCTCGTCGGCCGACGCCGGAACGGGTATCCCGATCCGCGAGGACCTGGACACGATGGCCGTGCGGATCCCCTCGTACACCGGCGTGATCGAAGCGGCCCGCACCAACAACCGCCTGGGCAATCCGGTCGGCTCGGCCTACCTGGTGCAGGCGTCGACGATGATGCAGGACGACATCCTGCCGGCCGCGCAACGCCTCTACGACCAGCGTTCGGCCGCCATCTCCGAGCCGCAACGCACCCTCACGGTGCCGCCGTGGGGCGTCTATGTGGCCCTGTTCGGCACCATCGCCATCCTGCTCGCCAGCGGCCGCTATCTGGCGCGACGGACCCGGCGGCACTTCAACCTCGGCCTGGTGGCCGCCCTCACCGCATTGGGGCTGGGCACACTCTGGCTGCTGATCACCGGACTCACCTCGGTGGCGGCCGCCAACACCGCGAAGAGCTCCGGCGCCGAACCCCTGCACGAGCTCACCACCATGCGGATCATCACCCAGCAAGCGCGGTCGGTGGAGACGCTGAGCCTGGTACGCCGCACCGATCCCGGCCTCCTCGACCGTGATTTCAACGCCGCCATCGACCAGATCCGCACCAAGACCGCGGCGCTGCTGGCCGAGCACGGCGACGACGCCGGCATGGCCGAGCCGCTGCGGGAGGTCCAGGACTCGATCGGCCGGTGGGAGCGCGCCCACCAGGAGGTGGGTCAGCGGCTGGCCGCCGGTGACTTCGTCGCCGCCCGCGCGCTCACCATCGGCACCGGGGACATCAGCACGGCCACCGGATACGACCAGGTGAACAGTTCCCTGCTGACCGCCATCGATCAGACGCGCGGCACCTTCCGCGACAACATCCACACCGCGCAGCAGTTGCTGGGCTACACCGGCACCGGCATCGCCTGGCTGTGCGTGGTGGCCGGTGTCGCCGCCGCCGGTGGCCTGATCCCGCGCATCCGGGAGTACCGATGAAGCCGCGTGCGCTCCGGGCGGCCGTCCTGGCCGCGGCCGCCGGGCTGCTGCTGACCGGCTGCACCGTCGAAACGCTCACCAGCAACGAACCGCCCACCACCAGCGCGGCCGTGCCGACCCCGCCGGGGGCGTCGTTCGGCGCGCAGGCGCCCGAGGGCGTCGACGCGGAGTCCTGCGATGCCACCACCAGCCTGCGCCCGATGTCGCCGATGCCCGAACCGCGGGAGATGCCGGCCGGCTCGACGATGGCCCGGATCGCCGAGCGCGGGCGCCTGGTGGTCGGCACCGACATCGGCAGCAATCCCCTCAGCTTCCGCGATCCCATCTCCGGTGACATCGAGGGCTTCGACATCGATGTGGCGCACTGGATCTCGGAGGCCATCTTCGGCGACATCCGCGTCGAGTACCGGATCCTGTCCACCGGCGAACGGATCGACGCCCTGCTGAACGGCGACGTGGACGTGGTGGTCAAGTCGATGAGCATCACCTGCGACCGCCGCGAGTCCGTCGACTTCTCGGCCCCGTACTACACGGCGGCGCAACGGATCCTGGTGTACCGCAACTCCGGGATCGACAGCACCGCGGGGCTGGCGCGCAAATCGGTGTGCGCCACCCGCAATTCGACGACGATCACCCGGATCCAGCGGCGCGTGCCGAGCGCCGAAGTGGTGACCACCAACAACTGGGCCGACTGCCTGGTGCTGATGCAGCAGGGACAGGTCGACGCGATCGCCGGTGACGAGCCCATCCTGTCCGGGATCGCCGAGCAGGATCCGTGGGTGCGGATCGTCGGCGACCCGATCGGCACCGAGTCGTACGGTGTCGGGATCCCGATGAACGAGACCGACATGGTGCGCTTCGTCAACGGCGTACTGGCCGAACGCCGCGCCGACGGCAGCTGGCAGCGCTCCTACGATCAGTGGCTGGCCCAGCTCGGCCCCGGTTATCCGCCCCCCACCGTCTACCGGGATTGATCGACATGACCGACTCCGACCAGCAGCCCGGTGCCGACGGCCACGCCGACGACGTGGGCACCGTCCGCACCCAGGCCGCGGCGCCGCCGCTGCACGACGATTACCCGGAGACGCAGGCGGCCGACCCGACCGCCGACGACGACGTGCTGGCCGGTACGCAGGCCACCCCGGGCACCGGACTGTTGGACGATCAGCTGTCCACGCCGACCACGCGCCGCCGGGCCCGCCGCGGCGCCACCGTGGTGCACGACCGCCGGCTCGGCAGCGACCTGGTGCAACTGCCCGCGATGCGCGACATCGACCCCGCCGACGCGGTGCTGTCGAACCCGATCATCGTGGAGAACAAGCGGTTCTGCTGGAACTGCGGCCGGCCCGTGGCCCGCAGCTCGGGCGAGGACAAGGGCCCGCTGAGCGGTTTCTGTCCGCACTGCGGGTCCCGCTATTCGTTCGTCCCGGGCCTCGCTCGCGGCACCATGGTCGCCGACCAGTACGAGATCGCCGGCGCCATCGCGCACGGCGGCATCGGCTGGATCTATCTGGCCGTGGACCACAACGTCTCCGATCGGCCCGTGGTGCTCAAGGGCCTGCTGAATTCGTCGGACTCGGCGGCCCGCGCCGTCGCGATCGCCGAACGGCAGTTCCTCGCCTCGGTGAACGATCCCGGCATCGTCAAGATCTACAACTTCGTCGAGTACACCGACACCGAAGACCGCCAGCTCGGCTACATCGTGATGGAGTACGTCGGCGGCCACACCCTCAAGCAGCTCACCACCGGTCCCGGCGGCGAGAAGATCAACCTGCCGATCGAGCAGGCGATGGCCTACATCCTCGAGGTGCTCTCGGCCGTCGGACATCTGCACTCGCTGGGCCTGGTCTACAACGACGTCAAACCCGACAACATCATGATCACCAGCGACGAGGTCAAGATGATCGACCTCGGCGCGGTGTCGGCGATCAACGGCTACGGGCACCTGTACGGCACGCCCGGCTTCCAGGCGCCCGAGATCGTGGAGACCGGCCCGCAGGTGGTCACCGACATCTACAGCATCGGCCGCACCCTGGCGGCCCTGACGCTGGACCTGCCGACCGAGCAGGGCCGCTACGTCGACGGCCTCCCCGATCCCGAGACCACCGACCTGTTCGCCGAGAACCCGTCGTACTACTACCTGTTGCAGCGAGCCACCGCGACCGATCCGGCCGAGCGTTTCGCCTCCACCGAGGAGATGACGACCCAGGTGTTCGCGGTGCTCCGCGAGACCGTCGCCCTGCACACCGGTGTGCCGCGTCCGGCCATGTCGAAGGTGTTCACCCCGCAGCGGTCCACGTTCGGCACCAACCTGATCCTGGCCCCGATCGACGGCTTCTTCGATCCGGCGCAGGCCGCCGAGGCCGACCCCGCCGACATCGCCCGCGCGCTGCCGGTCCCCCTGGTCGACCCCGAGGACCCGGCCGCCGGCCTGCTCAGCTCGGCGGCGCTCAGCTACCCGAGGCAGGTCCTCGACAGCATCAAGGTCGCTCGCCTCGAGGAGTTCCCGGGCATGACGCCCAGCGACGACGAGACCTACGACCCACGTCATCCGTCGCTGGAGATCGACCTGGCCGAAGCCCGCGCCCACCTGGAACTGGGCAACCTCGAGGTGGCGCTGCGGCTGCTGCAGGAGGTGGCCGAGAACCATGGCGACTCCTGGCGCGTGCAGTGGTACCAGGGGATCTGCGCCCTGCAGGACAGCGACGCCGAACTGGCCTACGAACGGTTCCAGGCGGTGCTCGAGGCCCTGCCCGGGGAGGTGGCGCCGAAGCTTGCAGTGGCCGGCACCGCCGAGTTGATCGGCTACTGGCTGTCGGCGCAGGAGGAGGTCTCCAACGAGCAGGTGGCCCAGATCGAGCACTGGTACGACATCGCCCGCCACCACTATCACGATCTGTGGCTGACCGATCATTCCATCGTCACCGCCGCATTCGGGCTGGCGCGCATGCTGATCGCCGACGGCCGCCACCTCGACGCCATCGAACCGCTCGACGAGGTGCCCACCACCAGCCGCCACTACGGGGTGGCGCAGGAGAGCGCCATCCTGTGCCTGGTGCACGGCCGCCCACCGGACGAGGTGCAGCGCGACGAACTGTTCGAGGCGGCCGAACGCCTGGACCGGCTCCGTGACGAGGATGGGCGGCTCGGGCGGCTTCAGCTGATCGTGCTGGGCACCGCGCTCGGCTGGATCGACATGCACCGTGAGGAGAACGAAGCCGAGGTGGCCGACGGCGAGGACGCCGAGCAGTTCCTCGGCTTTCCGTTCACCGAACACGGTCTGCGGGCGGGCACCGAACGCTCGCTGCGCGAGCTGGCCCGCCGTACCCGCGACAATCGGGCCTACCGCTTCCTGCTGGTGGATCTGGCGAACCTGGTGCGGCCGGCCACCCTGTTCTGACGTCCCCCGGGACGATCTGTGCCATTTGATCGGCTCTGCTCTCGCGGCCGTATCGGGGCGGATAATCTGTCGGCTGTGAGTGATTCCGCATCCTCGGCCACCGCTGCGACCGGCGACGACGAGCAGGCACCGGTCCACCTCCAGCGGCGCATGGTCTACGTGATCTACGCGGCGCTGCTGGCCGCGATGTTCCTGTCCTCGCTGGACCAGTCGGTGGTCAGCACCGCCCTGCCGACGATCGTGGGTGACCTCGGCGCGGTTTCCCACGAGGGCTGGATCATCACGTCGTATCTGCTGGCGATCGCCATCGTCATGCCGATCTACGGCAAGATCGGCGACCTGTACGGGCGGCGCTGGCCGTTCCTGTTCGCCATCACCGTCTTCGTGCTGGGTTCGCTGGGGTCGGCGCTGGCCGACTCGTTCTGGATGCTGGTGGCCGCCCGCACCTTTCAGGGGCTCGGCGCCGGCGGTCTGGTGATCCTGTCGCAGGCGATCATCGCCGACATCGTCTCGGCCCGCGAGCGCGGCAAGTACATGGGCCCGATGGGCGCCATCTTCGGAATCGCCTCGGTGGCCGGTCCCCTGCTGGGCGGCTGGTTCACCGAAGGGCCCGGATGGCGCTGGTGCTTCTGGCTGAACGTGCCGATCGGCATCGCGGCGCTGGTGGTCGCCTTCTTCACCCTCAAACTTCCGATGCAGCGCTCCGAGCGGCCGTTCGACTGGTTCGGCACCCTGTTCCTCACCCTGGCCACCAGCGGCATCGTGTTCATGACGAGTTGGCCGAGTATCGCCCCCAGTGGGGAGTACGACTGGTCCAACCCGGTCCTGAGCTGTCTGCTGGCGGCCACCGTCGTGTCGTTCTTCCTCTTCATCTGGGTGGAGACCCGCGTCGACGAGCCGCTGGTCCCGCTGCGGCTGTTCCGCGATCCGGTGTTCAGCGTCTCGGTGTCTGTCGCGCTGGTTCTGGGTATCACGATGTTCGCGGCGCTGAGCTACCTGCCCACGTTCCTGCAGATGGCGCGCGGCGTCGGCCCCACCGATTCGGGGCTGCTGATGCTGCCGATGACCGCCGGCGTGATGCTGACCGCCATCGGCTCGGGCCTGCTGATCACCAAGACCGGCAAGTACCGGATCTTCCCGATCGTCGGCATGGCCGTCACCACCGGCGGGATCGCGTGGCTCACGATGATCACCGGCCAGATGTCGATGATCCTGTTCGGCGGGATGATCTTCGTCCTCGGTTTCGGCATGGGCCTGGTGATCCAGACGATCGTGATCGCCGTCCAGAACGCCGTCTCCCCGGAAGAGGTGGGCACGGCGACGTCGACCAACAACTTCTTGCGCGAGATCGGTGCCGCCGTGGGCACCTCGGTCTTCGGCACCCTGTTCACCAGCAAGCTGTCGACCAACCTGCACGACATCATCGCCAAGGTGCCGCCGCAGGAACTGCCGAAGGGACTCGGCGACGGCGACCTGACCCCCGATGTGGTCCGGAATCTGCCCGAGCCGCTGCACACACAGGTGGTGGACGCCTACGTGAACGCGATGGCACCGACCTTCTGGTACCTGGTGCCGATCGCGGCGATCGGCTTCGTCCTGACCCTGTTCCTGCGCAACAAGACGCTGTCGACGCAGGCCGGTCTGGTCGCCCGCGGCGAGGCCGTGGAGCAGGCGCCCGGCAGCACTTCGGCCACCCCCGCCCCGTCCTGATCCGGGCTCAGCCCACACCGCCCCCACTGGCGTCATCACACTCAACTCGGCGTGAGCTCATTCGCCATAGACTCGAGCTTCACCGCGATCGCTGTGCACTCCGGCCGGTCCGCGAATGCCGGGTCCCTGGAACGGCACTTATCCAGGGCATCAGACAGACTCTGCACGTCAGCGATTGTCGCTCGACCGGACGTGTAGTCAAGACTCCAGCGTTCGCAGTCTCGCGGCAGTACGGCTCGATTCGCCCCAGATCCGCCAATGACGATGCCCTGCTTCTTAAGGTTCTCCACTGTCGTGGCGCATTCATTGAACAACGCGAGTCGACGGTCCGATTCGGTACGCGTCGCCTCGATCTCATCCAACGAGTACGACAGCCCGACCAGACCCACGATGAATACTCCGAGACATAGTGCGCTTCCGAAGCCCGACACCAGGCCGCCGGTTCGACGCCGTATCACCGTGACCATCGCGCGCTGTTGCGTCGCATAGATCTCCGCACGGATCTGCGCGGCCCGCTCGATCAGATTGTGGTCGATCTCGCCGTTCTCCCCGATCGCACTCTGCTCGGCCAGAGCCTCTTTCGCGATGGCTTCCGCCGCATATCCCTTGATCAGCTTAGAAGCAGATTTGTGGCTATATGTCCGGCGGCTCACGAGCGCATGGGCAACCACCCGCCGGATCTCGTCTTCGGTAGGTCCGGACTGAATCCGAGTGTTCAGCTCTCCGAGCTCGCCATACAGTCGAGCGACATCGTCGGCCTCCCGTGAACTCAGCTCCGCCCCCGGCCCCTTCGTCGTCATTCTCGGGATATCGAGACCCATCGCGAGCGGACGAGTCTGGCGGTTGAACCACCACCACGTTCCACCGATCGAGATGACGACGAGAACCAGGAACACGATCGCCCATTCGCGGCTATCGCCGGCGGTGCCTGGGAAAATATCAGTGGCCTGCGAAAGAGTGACCCAGCCGAGGGCAGTCGTCATCGCGACTGACAGCGCCTTGCCCCAGGCTCCCGCCCGCGCCCTCAGCTTGTCGGCCTGCTCCGCATTGCGTTTGGCCACCTTCTCCGCTTGCACAGCAAGTACACCGAAATGGGTGACCGGTGCAGGCTCTGGAGGGTCCTTGGACTCCGTCCCGTCCGAGTGGGTCTTGGGTTTGCCGCCACCAGTCATGACGCACCTCACTTCGTCCAGGTTCGTCAACGATACACTCGCTGTGACCTGCGGATTGTCCGAACGGACGAGCTCGCGCCGCAACAGCGCCCTCCCACACAGCTCCAGCCAGCAGCACCTCCCGACCGTCGACCCCGCACCGCGTCACCCGCGAGCACCGTCCCTGCGCGGCGATCAGCTCGCACGCCCACGATCACCAGGGCCGCCGCGAGAATGGCAGAACGAACGTCGTCGGTTCGCAGCCGACGAGTCCTCCCCTCTGGCTCGAAAGCCTCGGCTACTCCACCGGTCCGGCCCGGGCCTGCGCGGAGGCCTCCCGCACGCCCCAGCCGCCGAGCCGGACCTGTACCACCACGGCCACCAGCACGTCCTGACCGTCAAGCACACATCGCGTCACCCGTGGCGCGCCGTCCTGCCTGGCGGTCAACTCGCGGGCCCGCGCGCACGGATCGTCGGCCCCGCTCACCGATTCGACGGCCGCCGCGAGCGCCCCCAGGTCGGCCGCATGCTGGGCCCGATGACGAGCCAGCACCGCCGCCCCCAGATAGAGCACCGCCACCAGCAACACCGCCAGGCCCGCGATCACCAGGGCGGATGCGATGGTGGCGAAACCGGAGTCATCGGTCCACAGTCGACGAATCCTCTCGCCCGGGCTCGACGGCGGCGACGCTGCGCGCGGAGACATCGAGCAACGGAATGAGCGGGACCTTCGCCGCAACGGTGGCCACCACCTCGTCTCCGCGCTCGGCCACCTCGATCCGCGCCCCCGCCGGCGCGATCCGGGTACCGATCGCGGCGGCCCCGGGATCGCCGGCGGCAGCGAGACGTGCCACCTCACGGGCGGCATCGGTGCACCGCAGGTGCGCCGCGACTCCGCCGATCGCCGCCAGTCCCAGCACGATGAACGCCGCGAGCGCCGCGAGCGCATAAGCGGCCTCGACGGTCACCATCCCGGTCTCGTCCGCCGCAAGCCGTCGCCACCACGACCGGCTCATCCCACCGCGGTCGACAGCGCCCGACCGATGATCCCGGTCAGCGCACTCACGATGTTGTCACCGGTGACCACTGTGTAGAGGATCGCACCGAAGGCCGCCGCCGCGACGGTCCCGATCGCGTACTCGGCCGTCGACATGGCGCTGTCGTCGGCCGCGAGCCTGCTGATCTCCGCCCCGGCACGGTCGAGCAGCCGTGTCCCCAAGTCCCTGTGCCCCATCAGAATCCCCCGTCGTGAGAAGTGAATACGTCCGGCATTTGGACGCTCACGACCACCGACGGGTTCCCCGACACGCGGGGCAGCACACTCGCTATTGCGTCGCGGTACCCGACGCGGCACGCCACTCGGCGGCGTAGTCGTCGCCGACCCGGCGGATGGCCTGACCGATCGTGCGGTAGTCGTCCTCGTCGAGGTTGGCCAGCGACAGCCGGATCGACCAGGGCGGGCCGTCGAAACCGGAACCGTTCAGCGCGACGATCTCCGACTGAGCCGCCAAGCGGAACAGGATGTCGGCCGGCTCGTAGGTCTTGTCCAGGAACGTCGCGAACTCCGGCGGATAATGCTTGTGCACATACGCCATGAAGTCGAGCTCGATGTAGTAGCCGGTGCGCAGCGGGTCCGGATGCAGGGTGATGTCCAGTCCCTCGAGTAGGGCTGCGAGGCGGTCGGCGATCAGCTTCATCGCCGCGCTGCGGTAGACGCGTTCGGTGTCGAGCATGTCGAACAGCGCGAACAACGCGAGCTGCACCTGCTGCGGCTGCGAGATGCCGGCGGTGTGGTTCAGTGCCACATCGCGTGAGTCGGCGACGAGGCGTTGCGCGAAGGTGAGCGCCTCGGCGTCGTCGGTCAACGACGAGTAGCGCTGCGCCAGAAGATGTTTGGTCTGCTCCGGCAGCTTCGCCAGAGCCTGGTCGAGCACGGTGGTGCGCGAGGTGGCGACCAGACCGAGCCGCCAGCCGGTGGCTCCGAAGTACTTCGACAGCGAATAGACGAGGATCGTGTTGTCGGGGACCACGGCCGACAGCGAGCGGAAACCGTCGATGAAGGTGGCGTACACGTCGTCGGTGATGATGATGAGCCCGGGGTTGTCCTCGCGCACGATCTCCGCGATCTTCGCGATGGTGTCGTCAGCGATACGCACCGACGGCGGGTTGGTCGGGTTGATGCACACCAGCAGCTTCACCGCAGGATCGCGGAGCTTGTCCACCTGCTCCGGCGAGAACTGCCACGAATGCTTCCCATCCGGGAACGTCGCGTCCGCGTGGATCAGCACCTGGTTCAGTGCGTATTCGGGCAAGGCGGCGATGTCGAGGTACGGAGTGAACACCGGGGCCATGATCGCGACGCTGTCGCCGGGCGACAGCAGTTCATTGGTGAAGAGCGTGTCAAAGATGTAACACATGGCCGCGGTGCCGCCCTCGGTGGCGAAGACGTCGACCTCGTCCGGACCGGGGAATCCGTCGCCCATGATCGACCCTAGGTAGCGGGCGGCGATCTTGGAGCAGTACTCGAGCATCGCCGGTGGCACCGCATAGTGCGCACCGAGGATGCCGTCCACGAACTCGTAGACGAAGGCGTCGAGATCCCAGCCCTGGTCCTTCGCCCAGACCAGTGTGGCGCCGAGCATCTGCACTCCGGGCGCCTCCGGGCGGGCGTCGAGCCACGATTGCAGCCGCGCCGCGATGCCACTCGGCGACGGCTGCGCGACCAGATCGGTGCTCCACGATCCCGCGGCTCGCGAATCCTCGACCGCGAAGAGTCCGAGCTGGAAGAACGCTTCGCGCGGTGCGGCGGTGAGAAAGTTGGGGTTTCCCCGTCCGGCGTCCAGCAGGGGGCGCGCCGCGCGGCGCTGCTCCTCGGTCCCGAGCGCGATCAGCGATTCGCGCAACTCGAACGGCGACAGCTGTTCCAACTGCTGCTCGCGATCACGGCCTGGAATGGGCGGGGTGTTGGCCATCGCAGGTCCTCCTGGACTTCACGCCGACTGGCTCGGGCCAGCAAATCATAGATTCGATCCACCGTATGTCGGTCGTGGTCGCCCTGATCGTGTTCGGATCGGTCACGGAATCGGGGCGGGACGGCACGATAACGACCTGCGCGCCGGTGAGTACGGGGTCAGACGTCGTCGCCGGACTGTCGTGAGCGGTCGGGCAGGAACCCGTGTTCGACTCCCCAGAGAACGGCCTGGGTTCGGGTGGCGACGTCGATACGCGGCTCTTCGGTTCTGAGAGTGCGTAGGTGAGGTTCGGGACGAGCGCGGGCGACCA